>JAYVUZ010000097.1:0-35184 GCA_043787415.1 Fimbriiglobus sp.
CAAGACCCTGTCCTGCTCCAAGTGCGACCGCAACCACCTGGGTGCCCTGTGGTACTTCATCCGCCACTACAACGCATCCCTACGCTGAGGCCACTACCAGAATTCGCCAGGCGTTGGAGCGATCTCGCAACCGTGAGGGTTGGCGGATCGAGAGTAACGAAGCAGCCACGGTGGACGACCTACGGCGGGCGCTTATCGACTACACCCCGACCGTACTCCACTTCAGCGGGCACGGCGGCGGGGAGGCCGGGCTCTGTTTCGAGACCGACCTCGGACAGACTCATTTGGCCCGTGCCGAACCGCTCGTCAAACTGCTACACCACTTCCACGACCGGCTTAAGTGCGTGGTCCTCAACGCCTGCTTCTCCCAGGTCCAGGCGGATGTGATCCGCCAGCAAATCGACCTCCAAGGCGACACTCAGCATGTCATTGTGTCGCGTCTCCTGTCCAAATCTTGGGTCTATCATCCAGTAGAACTACTATCTCAAACGCCGACTGACGTGCCGGCACTGTCACCCGCCAAAGTGTAGAACTTCCTGCCGAACGCCGTCACGCCGGCCGTGTTCTGGGGCCTCGTCACCCCGGACGGCGGCGAGGTCGCCGGCGACTGGTAGCCGCCCTCCCCGGATCGCCGGCGGCAGGTAAGATGTCCGCATCCCTCCCGCCGCCCGACCGAGGCACCGCCCCGTCATGCCCGCCGTCGCCTCGCTGCCCACCCTCACCCCCAAAGACCTGTCGTCCGACCAGGAGGTCCGCTGGTGCCCCGGCTGTGGGGACTACAGCATCCTGGCCCAGATGAAGAAGGCCCTCACCACCGTCGGCGTGGCCAAGGAGAACATGGCGTTCGTGTCCGGCATCGGCTGCTCCAGCCGGTTCCCCTACTACATGAACACCTACGGCTTCCACACCATCCACGGCCGGGCGCCGACCTTCGCCACCGGGCTGAAGCTGGCCAACCCGGAGTTGCAGGTGTGGGTCGTCACCGGCGACGGCGACGCCCTGTCCATCGGCGGCAACCACACCCTGCATGTGCTGCGGCGGAACGTGGACCTCAAGGTGCTGCTGTTCAACAACGAGATTTACGGCCTCACGAAAGGCCAGTACTCGCCCACCAGCCGCACCGGCACCAAGACCAAGACCAGCCCGACCGGGTCGATCGAACGGCCCATGCGGCCGCTGACGGTGGCCCTGGCCGCCGAGGCCACGTTCGTCGCCCGCACCATCGACGTGGACGTGCAACACCTGGTCATGATCCTCCAGCGGGCGGCCGCCCACAAGGGCACGGCGTTCGTCGAGATCTACCAGAACTGCAAGATTTTCAACGACGGGGTGTTCGAGTACGCCACCGACAAGTCCACCCGGCCGGACCACATCCTGTACCTGGAGCACGGCAAGCCGATGATCTTCGGCAAGGACCGGTCGAAGGGCATCCGGCTGAACGGGCTGACGCCGGAGGTGGTCGAGGTGGGCAAGGACTGCGGGCCGGACGACCTGCTCATCCACGACGAGCTGGCCGACGAGCCGACCCTGGCGACGCTGCTCAGCCGCATGAGCGGCATCGACGGGTTCCCGGAACCCGTCGGCGTGTTCCGGGCGGTCAAGCGGCCGACCTTCGACGAACTGCTGAACCAACAGGTGGCCGACGCCGTGGCCAAGAAGGGGCCGGGCACCGTGGCCGACCTGTTCAAGGCCGAGGACACGTGGACGGTCAATTAGTGCCGAGTGCCGAGTGCAGAATGCCGAGTGCGGACTAGAACAGCCCGGCAGATGAGTGACCCGCCGCCGGGCAGGGTCGTTTTCCACTCTGCACTCTGCACTCGGCACTCGGCACTGATGATCTGCCCCCTCTGCGGCCACAAAGGGAACCTGCCGGGTGCGGACTGGTGCGGCTGGTGCCAGTTCGACCTGTCGGCGGTGGACCGCCCGGCCCCGATGGACCGGGTGGACCGCTCCCTCATGACCGACCCAGTGACGGTCCTCGGCCCGCGGCCGGCGGCGGTGGTGCCGCTCGACGCCGACCTTGACGAGGCCATGGGCGTCATGCTGGCCCAGAAGGTCGGGGCGGTGCTGGTGACGGACGAACACGGCCGGCTGGCCGGCATCCTGACCGAGCGGGACTTCCTCACCAAGCTGGCCGACCGGCCGGGGTTCGGCCGGGAGCCGGTGGCCGCCTGGATGACCCGGCACCCGGAGTCGCTGGCCCCGACGGATACGATCGGGTCGGCCCTGGGCAAGATGGCCGGCGGCGGCTACCGCCACCTGCCGGTGGTGGACGGCGGGGTGCCGGTGGCCGTGGTGTCGGTGCGGGACGTCATCCGCCACCTGGTCGGGCTGTGCCAGGACACGGCGTGAGGTCGGTGGTCGGCCGAGCGCCGGCCGGGCCGTGGTCATTTCCCCCGCGCCGAGGCCATCGTGCCGGTCGGTCGTCGCCCCTCCGGGTTCACCCGGTGTACCTGACCAGCTACCTGGGGGTGACGGGCGACGACGACTGGCAGGAGAACGGGTACTGGGGGTGCAACGCCCGCAACGGGTTGTTCGCCGTGTCCACCTACCAGCGGAGCAAGGGCAAGCGGCCGGTGCGGCCACACAGGCGGGGGCAACTGGGCCATGGCCGACGGCGGGGTGCGGTTCTTCACCTACGCGGCCGTGGACACCGTGGTGCTGATGGCCAGCATCAACGGCGGCGAGGTGGTGAGCCAGCCATGACCCGCGTTCCTCTCGTCGGGCTGCTGGCCGCGCTGGTGGGGGTGTCGTCGCCGGACCCCCGGCCCCACGCCAAGCCCCGGGGCGGCGGGGAGGACCGGGCGGCGGTCGCGCCGCCGGCCGGCTGGTTCCCGCTGCCGGACAAGTTCGCCGACCCGGCCACGTCCGGGCTGACGCTCCAGGTGGGCGGCGGGCCGGCCGATCTCGACCTGAAGTGACGCCCGGCCGGTCGGGGGCCGGAAATCGTCCCCCGGCCGGCCGGATATCTGTTGACACGGCCCACCGCCGTGTTCATAGTATTTTTTTCACTTGACCATTGGCCGGGCCTCTCTCGCCGCCCGGCTGTCGGCTTCTCCGTTATCCGTGCGACTCGTCGGGCCTCGGCCCGCCGCACCTACGTTCCTCATCCCGTCAGGAGTCCGCGTGATGTCCCAATTCGCCCGCCGTCGCGGGTTCACGCTCATCGAACTGTTGGTCGTCATTGCGATCATTGCCATTCTGATCGGCCTGCTGCTGCCCGCCGTGCAGAAGGTGCGGGAGGCGGCCAGCCGCACCCGCTGCGTCAACAACCTGAAGCAGCTCGGCCTGGCCGCCCACAACTACCACGACAGCCAGGGCCGGATGCCCGGCGGAGTGTACGGCGAGTACGGGTACAACTCGCCCGGGGTGCCGAGCACGCCGGACCCGAAGAACAAGACCTGGATGCAGAAGCTGCGGCCGTACTTCGAGCAAGGCAACGTGCCGGACGACCGCAACCTGAACGTCAGCGTCTGCCCGTCCGACCCGCGGGGGAGCGTGATCTACGGCAACGGGGCCGGGTTCGGCACGTTCGGGCTGACTTGGTACGTGCCGCTGGACGAGAAGGTGCTGAGCGACAACCTTGGCGTGTTCCACGGCCAGGAGACGTACACGTACGTGTCCAGCCCGTACTCGTACAGCTACCGCAACCCCACCATCACCTTGGTGGGTGTCACCGACGGCACGTCCAACACGGTCATGCTGACCGAGCGGGGGCCGAGCATCAAGGGGCAGTACGCCGACCTGTTCTGGGGGTGGTACGCCTTCTCCACCGGCCCGGACACCCGCACCCCGGCCCGGGCCACCAGCCCGTTCTACACCACCAGTTCCACCGGCGGTGTGCCGACGCCCACCAGCACCCCGTGCCCGACGCCGGCCCCGACCATGCCGTCCACGCTCCTGAGCCAGTGCGCGTTCAACTCGGCCAACAGCTTCCACACCGGGCTGTTCCTGAGTGTCATGGCCGACGGGTCCGTGAAAGGGCTGACCTACGGGGCGGCCAACGCCCTGCTGCCGGCCGCTGCCCCCGGGGTCGCCCAGAAGACGCTGTTCCAGGCGCTGGCCACCCGGGCCGGCGGTGAGGTGGCGACCGCCGAATGAACACGACCCCTCATCACACCCTGTCCCACCTGACCCGACGGCTGGCCGTCGGGCTGACGGCGTTCGCCCTGGCCGGCTGCTCGTCCGAGCCGGCCACCGGCACCGTGGTCGGCACTGTCACCCTGGACGGCAAGCCGGTGGCCGCCGGGCTGGTGTCCGTGCTGCCGGCCGTCGGCGGCACCCCAGTCATGGCCACCATCGGGCCGGACGGCCGGTACCGGGCCGAAGACGTGCCGGCCGGCGACGTACTGGTCGCCGTCATATCCCCGCCCTCGGAGGAAGTGGACGGGGCTATTCTGAAGAAGCAGCCGAACGCCAAGGGACCGCCGCCGGCCCCGCCCAAGCCGAAAGTGCAGTACCCGCTGAAGTATGCCGACGCCGGCACTTCGGGCTTGAAGACTACGGTCAAGCCGCAGGCCGAAGTGACGTTCGACATCCCGATGAAGAAATGACTCGCCCGGCGGTCGCCGGCGGCTACCGCACCGCCCCGCCGTTCACCCGGATCGTCTGCCCGGTCACGAACCGGGCGGCCGGCCCGGCCAGCCAGACGCACGTCGCCGCCACGTCCTCGGGCAGCCCCCACACCCGCAGCGGGGTCTCCTGCCGCACCCGGTCCTGCCAGGCCATCGACGCCGTCTCGCCCCAGGCCGTCCGCACCCACCCCGGGGCCACGCAGTTCACCCGCACCTGCGGGGCCAGACTCAGGGCCAGGCTGCGGGTGAAGCACATGACCGCCCCCTTGACCGCGGCGAACAGTTGGCCGCTGTCGCCTTCCATGCCGGTCTCGGCCTGGTCCCACCCCACCGTCAGGACGCAGCCGTGGCCGCGGGCCTTCATCCGCTCGCCGACCGCCCGGCTCAGCCGCATCGTGGCCGTCAGATCGACCGCCAGCAGTTCCTGCAACTTCCGCTCGAACGGCCACTTGGCCGCCTCGCCGGTGAGGGTGTCCACGCCGGCGTTGCACACCAGCACGCCCAGGCCGCCGGCCAGCACGTCCCACGCCTCGACGGCCAGCCGGTCGCACGCCGCCGGGTCGCGGAGGTCGGCCACCACCGGCCGACAGTCGCCGCCGAACGCCTTCAACTGGTCGGCCACGACCCCGGCGGTGTCGGCCCGCCGGCCGTGAACCAGCACGTCGGCCCCGGCGGCGGCGAACGCTTCCGCCGTGGCCCGGCCGATGCCGGACGTGCTGCCCGTCACCAGCACCCGCACCCCGCGGAAGGTGTCGGCAGCCACGCACGGCGGCGGCTTGGGCAGCGTCACCGCCGCCCGCTCGGCCGCCGGCAGGTCGCCGAGCAGGTCACGGGCGGTCCGCTTGTGGACGGGGTGGACCACGTCCGGGGCGAGATCGACGAGCGGCACCAGCACGAACGCCCGCCCGGCCATACGGGGGTGCGGCAGGATCAGTTCCGGGTCGTCCCACACCAGCTCGCCGTACAGCAGCAGGTCGAGGTCGAGGGTGCGGGCAGATTTGGGGGTGGGCCGGGCGCGGCCGAACTGGTGTTCCACTTCCAGGCACAGCCGCAGCAGCGACTGCGGGGCCAGGTCCACGTCCAGGGCCACCACCGCGTTCAGGAACGGCGGCAGCCCATCGTAGCCGTCGCCGTGCGGGACCGTCTCGTAGACCGGCGAGACGCCGACCACCCGCACCCCGGGGGCGGCCCGCAGCCGCCGCACGGCGGCGTCCAGGTAGCCCCGGCGGTCGCCCTGGTTGCTGCCGAGGCTCAGGTAGGCGGAAGGCATAGTGCTGAACGCTGAGTGACGGGTGCCGAGTGCGACCAGCGGCACCCGTCCCGTCTTTCTACTCAGCACTCAGCACTCGTCACTCGTCACTTCTTTTTCGCGTCCTTCTTGTCGGCCTCGGCGGCGTCGCCCTCGGCCTCCTTCTTGACCTTCTTCTTGAGGACGATCTTGACGACCCGTGTTTTGGGCAGGCCGAACGGGCTGGTGCCGTCCGGGAACTTGCCGGCCTCGAGCATCTGGGCGATCCGCTCGGTCCGCTTTAGCACGCAGCGGGACCGGCTCATGCCGCCCTTCCGCCTCAGGCTCTTGTCGATGGACATGTCTTGATCTGGGTCAGGGGTCCGGGGCGAAACGAGTTGTGATATTATAACGCCCGCCGGGGTCCGACAACCCGGACCCGCCGCCCGGAAGCCCCCTCCCATGCGCGTCACCCTCGACTACGGCAAGACTGGCCTGGCCGTGGACCTGCCGGACGACCGGCTGATCGCCCCGCCGCTGGGCATCCGCCCGGCCCCGCCGCTGGCCGACCCGGTGGTCGCACTCGAGCAGGCGCTGGCCAGCCCCGTCGGCACGAAGCCGCTGGCCGAGCTGGCCCGGGGCAAGCGGACCGCCTGCGTAGTGGTGTGCGACATCACCCGGCCGGTGCCGAATTCGCTGCTGCTGCCGCCAATCCTCCGCACGCTGGAAGCCGCCGGGGTGCCGCGGGCCGGCATCACGGTGCTGGTGGCCACCGGCCTGCACCGGCCGAACGAGGGGGCCGAGCTGGTCGAGCTGGTCGGCGAGTTCGTGGCCACGACGTACCGCTGCGAGAACCACCGCGGCACCGCCGAGGGCGAACACGACCACCTCGGCGACTCGCCCAACGGGGTGCCCGTCTGGATCGACCGGCGGTACACCCGGGCCGACCTCAAGATCACCACCGGGCTGATCGAGCCGCACCTGATGGCCGGCTACTCGGGGGGCCGCAAGCTGATCTGCCCGGGCATCGCCCACCTGAAGACGGTGCGGGTGTGGCACGGGCCGCGGTTCCTCGAACACCCGAACGCCGACTGCGGCGTGTTGGTCGGCAACCCGGTCCACGCCGAGAACACGGCGATCGCCTTACGGGCCGGCTGCGACTTCATCGTCAACGTCTGCATCGACGGCTCCCGCAATGTGACGGGGCTGTGGGCCGGGGACATGATCGCAGCCTGGGAGGAAGGGGTGAAGTTCTGCCGGGAGGTGGTCCAAGCCGGGGTGCCGCGGCCGGCCGACGTGGTGGTGACGAGCTGCGCCGGCTACCCGCTGGACACCACTTGGTATCAGGCGGTCAAGGGACTGCACGGGGCCATGCCGGTGGTGCGGCCGGGCGGCACCATCGTACTGGCGGCGAGCCTCACCGAGGGGCTGGGCAGCCCCGAGTTCCGCGAACACCTGGACGAGTACACGGCGAGCGGACGGTACGCCACCGTCGGGGACGCCTCCGCCGGCCGCAGCCGGTGGGCCGACCACTGCGGCCTGGACGAGTGGCAACTGGTCATGTTCCAGAAGGTGCTGGCCCGCGCGAAGGTGAAGGTCGTCACCCACGGGCTGAGCGCGGACGAGCTACGGCGGTGCCGGGTGGAGCCGGCGGCGAGCGTCGAGGCGGCGGTCGCCGACAGCTTGCGGGAGTACGGCCCGGCGGCCACGCTGGCGGTCATCCCCAAGGGGCCATACGTGCTGAGCCAGGTGGCGGCGTAACCGTGCGGAGTAGACCAGACCTTTGGGAGCGGGAATGCAAGAAGTCTCTATCGCCCGTAAGGGCGAATACTTTCAGGCGCTGTTCGACTTGTTGGTCGCCAACCCGGACGGGGTAGCGGCGCGGGAAGCGGTCGCAGCCGTCGAACAGAAGTTGAACCTCGCGCCATACGAAACCGAGTTATTCCCTTCTGGCACCAGTCGCTTTCGCAAGAACTTCAGCTTCGGCACCATCGATATGGTCAAGGCCGGCTGGTTGGTGAAGCATAAAGGTATTTGGACGATCAGCGAGGCCGGCAAGCTGGCGCACCAGACCTTGAAGGAGCCGGCAGCTTTCTACGGCATGTCACTCGCGTTGTATCGAAAGTGGCGACAAGCCCAGCCCGAGGCGAGCACGAACGGCACTCTTCCGGATGCCGACCCGGCCGATGCCGAAACATCCGAGCAGAGCATCCAAGTCACCTACGAACAGGCCGAGGCACAGGCGTGGTCCGAGATCGAGGCGTTCCTCCGAAATATGGCTCCCTTCGACTTTCAGGAGTTGGTCGCCGCCCTGTTGCGAGGTATGGGATACCACGTCGATTGGATCGCCCCGCCTGGGCGTGACGGGGGTATTGACATCTTGGCTTACGCCGACCCACTCGGCACACGCCCGCCGCGGATCAAGGTGCAGGTTAAGCGGTGGGGGTCAAACATCGACGTGAAAGGCGTCCGTGAGTTCGTCGGCGTCCTTGGGGCGGACGACCTCGGGCTGTTCGTCACCACCAGCGGGTTCACCAAGGACGCCAAGGACGAGGCCCGCGCCCAGCAGACCCGCAAGGTGACGCTCATCGACCTGGAACGCTTCTTCGACCTGTGGGTGGAACATTACCCGAAGCTGGACGACGCCGCCCGCCGGCGGTTCCCGCTCCAGCCCATCTACTTCCTCGCCCCGGCCAACTGACCCGGCCGGTATGATGATGCTAGGAGGTTCTGCATGTCCGCTCTCGCCGGCCCCCTCGCCCCGCCCACAGACCCGGCCCAGCGGGCGCGGCTCGACGAGTGGGTCGGTCGGATCGGGCGACTGGTGGCGGACGTGCGGGGCTGGGCACAGGCCGCCGACTGGCCCACCCGAGTGGTCGACAAGACGCTCCAGGATGCCGACCTGGGCGGCCGGTACTCGCTGCCCGCGCTCGTCATCCAGCGGGACACCACCCGGCTGATGATGGAGCCGGTGGCCCGGCAGGCGCCCGGGGCGGACGGTGTGGTGGACTTCTACCTGATGCCCGGCTACGACGACGTGGCCACCCTGTTCCACTACGCCGGCGGCTGGCACGTCCACTACCCGTTCCGGGACGGGGGGACGGTGGCGACCGTCGGCGACGGGGTGGCGAAGCCGTTCGGCCGGGACACGTTCCACGAGTTGGTCGAGGAGATGGCCGGCCGTGCCGGGTGAGAAGTACCGGCGGAGCGGCCGGGTGAAGGCCGTCGAGGCCGAGTACCGGGCCGCACGGGTGGCCGCCGACCGGCTGCTCGCCGGCGTCGAGGCCGGGCTACCGCTGCCGGCCGCCACCGACCTGAAAGCCGTCCGGGCGATGGCGACCGGCCTGGAAGCCACCTACCTCATCCGCCTGTTCGCCGAGTTCGAGAACGGCCTGCGGGCCATCTGGGAGGACTACTACCGGCGGCCGTCCCAACCGGGGGCCGAACAGCTCGTCGACGCCGTGCCCACTCGTGCCGGCGTACCGGAGGAGTTCACTTTGTCGGTCCACGGCACCCGGGAGTATCGGAACTCGCTCGTCCACGACCGGGGCGACCCGCCGCCTGCGGTTCGACTCCCCGACGCCCGGCACGCGCTGTGTGCGTTCCTGAGCCGGCTGCCCGAGCGGTGGTAACGTCACACCCGCCGGAACTGGCGGTCCAGCTCCTTGCGGCTGAATAGCAGGCTGGTCGGCCGGCCGTGCGGGCAGTGGTGGCTGTCCTCGGCCATCTGCCGCAGGTGTAACAGGTGCGCGATCTCGTCGGCCGTCAGCCGGTCGCCGGCCTTCACCGCCGCCTTGCAGGCCATCGTCGCCAGCAGGTCGTTGAACAGCGCCTCCCGACTCGGCGGCCGGTCCCGCTTGGTCAGGTGGTCCACCACGGCGCTCAGGATTTCGTGCGGCGGCCGCCGGCCCAGCAGCGTCGGGTAGCTGCTCAGCAGCACCGTGCTGCCGCCGAACTCGCTCACTTCTAACCCGAGACTGGCCAGCTCCGGGGCGGCGTCCAGCACCGCCCCGGCCTGCTCGGCGCTCAGGTCGATGGGTTCGGGGATGAGCAGCCGCTGCACCTCCAGCTTGCCGTCCCGCACCCGCTGTCGCAGTTGCTCGTACAGGATGCGCTCGTGCAGGGCGTGCTGGTCGATGACCAACATGCCCTCCGGCGTCTCCTGGATGAGGTACGTGTCGTGGACCTGAAGGGTGGCCCCCGGCGGCAGCGACGGCATAGGGAACGCCGGCAGCGGCGGGGCGGCGGGCGGATCGTCGGGTGCTGCCGTCTGGTAGGAGCCGCGACCGGCAGGGAGCGGCACCTGCGGAACCGGGCGAGTCACGCGTTCGTCCGCGTGCCGCTCCCTGCCGGTCGCGGCTCCTACCGGAGCCGGCTCGACTGCCGTCGCCGGCACCGTCATCGCCGGGACCAGGTTCGCCTTCAGCAGCCGGGCTTTCACCACCCCCCGCACCAGCGAGTACACCACCGACGGCTCGCGGAACCGCACCTCCGCCTTCGCCGGATGCACGTTCACGTCCACGTTCTCCGACGGCACGGCTATGAACAGCACGCCGATGGGGTAGCGGCCGACCATGAGTAGCCCGCGGTACGCCTCCTGGAGGGCGTGCCCGAGGCTGCGGTCGCGGAACCACCGGCCGTTGACGAACAGGTGTTGCAGCTTGGCGCTGCCGCGGTCGCACGCCGGGTCGGCGACGTACCCCCACAGCCGCACCGGCCCGGGGCCGCTGTCCACTTCCAACAGTGCCTCCCGCACCTCGCGGCCGAAGAACAGCCCGAGTCGGTCCGGCAGCGTCGCCAGCGGCGGCACCTCCCACACCAGCTTGCCGTTGTGCCGCAGGGTGAGGTGGAGCGTCGGCCGGGCCAGCGCCAGCCGGGTGACGGCCTCGCAGACGTGTTGCAACTCGGTGGCCGGCCCCTTGAGGAACTTCCGCCGGGCTGGCACGTGGGCGAACAGGTGCCGCACCTCGACCCGGGTGCCGGTCGGGCCGTTCCACGGCCGCACCGCTTCCAGCGCGCCGCCGTCGCAGCGGACCTCGGCCCCGTGCGGGCGGTCGGCCCGCCGCGACTGGAGCAGCACCCGGGCCACGCCGCCGACACTCGCCAGCGCCTCGCCGCGGAAGCCGAGGGTGCCGACGGTCATCAGCTCGTCGGCCGTGCGGAGCTTGCTGGTGGCGTGGTTGGCGAACGTCAGCGGCAGGTCGTCCGGGTGGATGCCGTGGCCGTCGTCCACCACGCGGATGAGGTCGGTGCCGCCGGCTTCCAGCTCCACGTCGATGCGGGTGGCGCCGGCGTCCACGCTGTTGTCGAGCAGCTCCCGCACGACGGCCGCGGGGCGGTCGATCACCTCCCCGGCGGCGATGCGGGCGATGGTCGGGTCGTCGAGCAGCCGGATGCGGGTCATCGGCGGCGCTGCCAGATCAGAGGGACGAACACGCTGCGGTACGGATCGCCATCCCACGCCGGCTTCAGCCCGGCGGCGGCCAAGGCGGCGACGATCCGCCCGGCAACCCGCTTGTCGGCGGCTTTGCCCGACGGCACGGCCGCGAACGCCAGGTACAGGACGTGACCCTTGACTGCCGCCTCAAAACACTGGAAGTGGTAGAACACATACCCCCGGACCCGTTCGCCGGTCTCCCGGGCGGCGACCGCCTCCCGATACAGTTCGGCGTGCCCGTCGGCCGAGCACCCCATGTAGCTGTGTCGGGCCAGCACTCCGGCCGCCTCCAGGGCGGCGAAGGCGGCGTCCAGTCGGTCGCAATCGGTGACAGCCGGCCAGGACGTCTGCTCCCGCCGCTGGGCGGCGACGGCCCGGGCCACCCGCCGGCGGGCAGAGGTCAGGTTGAGATGGCGACGATACCAGCGGACGAGCTGGCGGGCCACATCGTCGGCCGGCCCGCCCTCGGCCAGCAGCAGGGTCATGTCCTCGCGGATGTCAGCGAGTACGGCGGTGGGCAGGCGCTTCACGGCGCGGCTCCGGGGGCGATGGGAAGTTATCGGCGATCCGCCGGCCCGGGGCGATGTCAGTTGCCGCCGCGGTGACACCGGGCAATTCATCCGGGGACCGGAACACATGTTGCCCGGACTGCCATCACCCGCCCTCCCGCGTGGCCTCGTCCTCGTCCTTCCACTGCACCAGCTTGCGGTACAGTGTCCGCTCGCCCATGCCCAGCACCTTGGCCGCCACCTCCCGGTTGCCGCCGGCGTCGGCCAGCGCCCGCTCGGTGTAGTACCGCTCCACCTCGGCCAGCGGCCGGCCGAGCAGGTGATCGACGCCCGCCGCCGCCGGCATCGCCCCGCTCAGCTCGTCCGGCAGGTCGTCGGCCGCGAGCACCCCGTCGCCGTCCAGCACCAGCATACTTTCCAGCACGTTCCGCAGCTCGCGAACGTTGCCCGGCCAGCCGTAGGCGTGCAGCGCCTTCCGCACCGGCTCGGCCACCGCCGGCACCGGCTTGCCGTACCGCGTGCACAGCTCTTTCAGGAAGTGGGCCACCAGCAGCGGCAAGTCCTCCCGACGCTCGCGGAGGGCCGGCAGCCGCACCACCCCGACTTTCAGTCGGTGGTACAGGTCACGGCGGAACTTGCCGTCCTCGACCATGCCGGCCAGGTCGCGGTTGGTGGCCGCCACCACCCGCACGTCCACCCGGATGGGGTCGTTGGCCCCGATGCGGGTGACTTCGCCGTTCTCCAGCGCCCGCAGCAGTTTCGCCTGCAACCCCGGCGGCATGTCGCCGATCTCGTCCAGGAACAGGGTGCCGCCGTGGGCGTGCTCGAACCGCCCCTTCCGCTGGCCCGTCGCCCCGGTGTACGCCCCCGGCTCGTGGCCGAACATGTCGTCGTCGAGCAGGTTCTCGTTCAGGGCGGCACAGTTCATGGCCACGAACGGCTTGGTCCGCCGGGGGCCGTTGGTGTGCAGCGCCTTGGCGGCGAGTTCCTTGCCGGTGCCGTTCTCGCCTAGCACCAGCACCGGGGCCGACGCCGGGGAGAACGCCTTAAGCAGCCTGAGAACGTGTTGCATCTTCGGCCCGCTGCCGACGACGCCCTCGTACCCGAACTTCTCGTCCAGTTGCCGGCGGAGGTCGCGGTTGGACCGGGCCAGCTTGGCCCGCTCGCCGGCCTGGTCCACCACCGCCCGCAGTTCGCCCAGGTCGATGGGCTTGGTCAGGTAGTGCGCCGCCCCGAGCTTGACCGCCTCGACGGCCGTCTTGATCTCCCCGAAGCCGGTGACCACGATCACGTCGGCGTCCGGCTGATGCTCCTTGGCCTGCCGGACCACGCTCAGCCCGTCGGTGTCGCCGAGCCGCATGTCGGTCAGCACCACGTCGTACTCGTCGGCCGTCAGCCGGGCGACGCCGGCCTTGCCGGTGTGGGCCACCGTGACGGCGTGGCCGCGGCGGGTCAGACCCTCGGCCAGGGCGGCGGCCAGCGGCTTGTCGTCGTCGATGACGAGGACGCGGAGGGACTCGGACATACCGCTCTATGGTACACGGGTGACAACACCGCGACCGGCGGGTATGATCGTCGGCACCCTCCCGCCGGATGGCCCCGCATGTCCCGCTCGCCGCTCGCCCGCCTGTCCCTGGCCGCCGTCAGCGCCGCCCTGCTCGTCGGGGTGGCCGTACTGGCCAACCAGGCGCCGCCGGCCGGCGGGCCGATGGCCGCCGCCGCCGACACGTTCCTCAAGTCGCTGCCGCCCGAGCTGCGGGACAAAGCCGGCCAGCCGTTCGACAGCCCGAATCGGGTGCAGTGGTTCTTCACCCCGCAGCAGACCAAGGACAAGCAGCCCCTGCGGAAGGGCGTCCGGCTGGACGAACTCGACGCCAGGCAGAAGGACGCGGCCCTGGCCCTCCTCCGCACCGGGCTGAGCGGCAAGGGGTACGACCAGGCGACGACGGTCATGAGCCTGGAGAACGTGCTGGCCGAGGTGGAGCCGAACGGCCCCAACGCCCGCATGTCCGGCTGGTACTTCGTGAGCGTGTTCGGCACCCCGTCGGCCACCGGCAAGTGGGGCTGGCGGGTGGAAGGGCACCACCTCAGTATCAACTTGACGCTCGACGGCGGGCGGGTGGTGGCGGCGTCGCCGGTGGTGTTCGGGGCCAACCCGGCCGAAGTCAAGAGCGGCCCCCGCAAGGGCCTCCGCACCCTGCCGGACGTGCAAGACCTCGGCACCGAGCTGATGGCCTCGCTCACCCCGGACCAGCAGGCGAAGGCGAAGCAGCCGAAGCCGCTGCCGGAGATCAAGGAGAACAGCCCGTCGGCCGACCTCGGGGAGCCGGTCGGGCTGGCCGCCGGCGACATGACGGAGGAGCAGCGGGCGCTCGTCTGGAAGCTGCTGGCCGCCTACGCCAACCGGCTGCCGGCCGAGGTGGCCGCCGCCGAGTTGCAGCGGGTGCAGGCGGCCGACGTGAAACTCGTGCGGTTCGCCTACCACGTCGGCGAGGACAAGCCGGGCAAGCCGGTGACGTACCGGCTGCACGGCCCGGCGGCGGTGGTGGAGTTCCTGAACGCCCAGGCGGACGGCTCCGGCAACCCGGCCAACCACATCCACAGCGGCTGGCGGCGGTTGCCCGCCGACTTCGGGCGGTAGCGGTGGGGTCAGCGTCGTGATACCCTTCTAGTTAGGCCCGGCGTGCGGTTCGATACCGTCTACTGGGACTTGCCGGACGACCCCGAGGGGAACGTCTGGCACTGTGCCGAACACGGCGTCACCCCGGACGAGGTCGAGCAGGTGTTCGCCGCCCCGACCGACTTTGACACCAGTCGGTCAACCGGTCGGCCGGTGGTGTTCGGCGACACGGCGGTCGGCCGGCACCTGATGGTGGTGTACGAAGTCGTGGACGCCGACAGCGTGTACCCGATCACGGCTTATGAGGTGCTGAGGAGGGACTCGTCATGAATCGCATCACCCGCGACCGCCGGCTGACCCCGGACGAGGCGACGACCTATCGCACCGTCCGCGAACGGTTCGCCGGCGAACTGCCCGAGTTGGTTGCCCGGCACCACGAACGAGAGTCCGCTGGCCTGCTCGGACCGCTGGTGGCCGAACTCCGGTCTGCCCGGGAGGCGAAGGGGCTGAGCCTGGCCGACCTGACCGCGCGGACCGGACTCGACTCGGCGACCGTTTCCAGGTTGGAAGCGGGTGAGTCGCCCAGCCCAACGGTGGAAACGTTGACCCGGTACGCCGACGCCGTCGGCAAGCGGCTGGTGGTCACGCTTGTGGACGGGTGAGCTGCCACATGCGGCCGGAGGTTGCGCCCGTGACAATCGAAGAACTCCTTGATCAGTTGCCGACTTTACCGGAGTTCCAGTGCAACCCCCGTCGAGTCGACCCGGCCGAGGTGAGCGGACGGGAAGCCGCCGTCGGGGTGCGACTGCCGGCCGACTACCGCCGGTTCCTCCTCCGCTTCGGCTTCGCCTCGTGGGACGGCCGGGCCGTCGCGGGCATTTTCGCCGGGGCCGAGGCCGACTTCCCGCCGAGCTACTCGTTCGCTGTCGTCGAGTGGACTGCCCGGTTCCGGTCGGAGGCCGAGCCGCCGTTCGACGCAACTCTGGGTCAGTCGGTCGTGATCGGTCACGACCAGAGCGGCGGCTGGATCGCCCTTCTGGGGGACGCGGCCGGACAGCCCGGCGGGGTCGTGTATCACCACCCAGAAGACGGCCCGGACCCCGTCCAAACTTGGCCGTCGTTCACCGCACACCTGGCGGATAGAGTCCGGCTTGTTCCGTGATACCCGGTCGTCACCGGCTCCGCCACACCTGCGCTTCGTTGAACCCCAGCCGCTCCATCGCCGGCCGAATCTGCTGGTAGAACCGCACCGCGTCCACCGGGTAGCCGGCCGTCGGCTTGATGCCCGGCACGTGGCCCGCCCAGAAGCGGTTGAACTGCCCCATGCACACCTCCCGCAGGTACTTGGCCGCCATGCTGGCCAGGGCCACGCTCACCCCCTCGGCGTCGGCCCGCGGCTTCACCACCACCAGCAGTTCCCGGTCGAGCCGCTCCACCCGGTAGCGGCTCTCGCCCGCGGTTTCCAACTCGGTCACGATCCAGGCGTCCGGGAAGGCCGCTTGCAGCACCGGGCCGTAGAAGGTGCGGCCGCCCTGCTTGTCGCACAGCACCGTCGTCGGCTCGCCGGCGGGCAGCTTGTCGTGGGCCGCCGTCAGCAGGGCGCTCAGCCCGACGGCCAGGGCGGTGCCCTTGCTGTTCGACCCGGCCACGATGCGGTTGAACAGCGGGGTTGGCAGCAGTTGTACGCCCAACAGTCGGCCGACCGGCACGCTCGCCGGCGGCAACTCGAACAGCGGCAACTGTTCCCCTGGGTCGAACCAGGCCTCGCCGCGGAGGTCGTCCAGCACCCCCGCCAGGGCCACGGGGTCGAGGAACTCGCCGACCGTGCCGCCCACCCCGCCGACGGCGGCCAGGCCGTGTTCCAGCTTGCGGAAGCCGTTCGGCCCCTGGTTCAGCCGCTTCGAGTCGTCCACCCGCGGCCGAAGGTCTTTGCGGCTGCCGCCGACCCGGCGGATGTGGTCCCGCAGGGCGTCCCAGCCGGCCGGGTCGTCGTCCGGTAGCTCGACCGCCACTGCGGTTTGTGACAGCGGCCCGAGGTTCGGCCCGTACCCGGCCTCGTCGATGCCGACCACCCACCGCATGACGGCTCCCTTCCCCGACGGGTGAAGGCGGGTATGCTACCGACACACCGGGGGGCCGCCGATGCCGATGCTGGCCGTCAACGTCTTCCAGAAGGTCATCGACCGCGAGATTCCGGCGCGGGTGGTCTACGAGGACGACCAGTGCCTGGCGTTCCACGACGCCGGCCCGCAGGCCCCGGTACACGTGTTACTCATCCCCAAGAAGGCGATCCGCACCCACGCCGACCTGACTCCGGACGACGCCGCGGTGATGGGGCACCTACACCTCGTCGCTGCGAAGCTGGCGAAGGAACTCGGGCTGGCGGCCGGGTATCGGCTGGTACTCAACTGCGACGAGGCCGGCGGGCAGACGGTGCCGCACCTGCACCTGCACCTGCTCGGCGGCCGGCCGCTGGGGTGGCCGCCGGGGTGACGCCCGGGTGACGCCCGGCGAATGCTGTCCGATTTCCCATCGACTCCCGCTTATAGGGAAACCTGATCGGTCGCACCCCGTGGCCCTCCGCGTCCCCGAGACCCCGCCATGGCCGACCCCGTCAACTTCCGCCACACCATCCCGGCCGGCGGGGCCGGCCAGCCGCTGTCGTCCATGTGCTGGCACGCCAGCTACAAGATGATGCTGGCGTGGGCGAAGGACGACACGACCGACATCCAGGCCCGCCTGACGGCCGCCGGACTGAAGTGGGACGAGCTGACCGCCCGCGGTCTGTACCGGGAGGAGTTCGTGCGGGCCGGCCACGCCCTCGGGTTCATGGGGCTGGGGGTGGACGCCATCCGCCGGTACACCCACGCCGACCTGGCCGACCGGCTGAAGCTGTGGGGGCCGTTCTGGACCGGCATCGACCCAGGCGGGGTCGGCAGCCCGACCCACGCGGTCGTCACCTCCGGGGTGGACGAGCGGCTGGACAGGGTGTACTACATGGACCCGTACAAGCGGCCCTACGACGGCGACGCCGACGCGGGCTGCTGGACCCTCAAGCAGTTCCAGAAACTTTTGACGGACACGCCGTTCTGTGTCCAGATTTGGCCGTGAGGACGCCCGTGACGGACCCGGACTTATCCGCCGCCCTCGCCGACCGCCTGGCTACCGTGCGGGGCCGCATCGCCGACGCCTGCGCGACCGCCGGCCGCGACCCGGCCGGGGTGACGGTCGTGCCGGCCGCCAAGTCGGTGTCCGCCCGGGTGGCGGCGGCCGTCGCCGGGCTGGGCGTGGCCGACCTGGGCGAGAACCGCCCCCAATCGCTGTGGGCCAAAGCGGCGGCCGTGCCGGGGGTGCGGTGGCACCTGATCGGCCACCTCCAGCGGAACAAGCTCGACCGCACCGTGCCGCTGCTGACGCTGGTTCACACCGTCGATTCGGTGCGGCTGCTGGAGGCACTCGACGCCTTCGGCCGCAAGCGGGGGACGCCGGTGCCGGTGCTGCTGGAGGTGAACTGTTCGCGGGAGGCGGCGAAGAACGGGTTCGCCGTCGGCGACCTGCCGGCCGTCGGTGACAGCCTGGTGTCACTGGTCGGGGTGCGGTGCGACGGGCTGATGACGATGGCCGCCTACGACGCCACCCCGGAGGCGTGCCGGCCGACGTTCGTCGAGCTGCGGACCCTCCGCGACCGGCTGCGGGCACAGACCGGCCTGCCGCTGCCGCACCTGAGCATGGGCATGAGCAACGACTACGCCGTGGCGGTGGAAGAAGGCGCCACGCTGGTGCGGCCGGGCACCGCCCTGTTCGCCGGCCTGGAGGCCGAGTAGTGCTCGACTTCTGGCTGACCGCCTTCGTGTCGGTGTTGTTCCTGGTGGACCCGCCGGGGGCGGTGCCACTATTCCTGACCCTGACCAGCCGGTTCAGCCCGGAGAAGCGGAAGCGGACGGCCCTGGTGGCGTGCGTCACGGCCACGCTCATCCTGTGCGGCTTCGCGGCCGTCGGCACCTACCTGTTCAAGTACCTGAGCCTGACCCTGCCGGCCTTCCAGATCGCCGGCGGGCTGGTGCTGTTCGTGGTCGCCCTGCGGATGATCAACGAAGGCCGGACGGCCGCCGACGACCCGGAGGAGCGGGCCGAGAGCGAGGCCTCGGACGACGTGGCCGTCACCCCGCTGGCCATCCCGTACCTGGCCGGGCCGGCCGCCCTGTCCACGGTGAGCGTGCTCATGGCCAAGGCGTCCACCACGGCCGAGGCGGCCACGGTGTACGCGGCCATCCTGCTAACGGGGGTGGTCAGCTACCTGACGCTGCGGCTCGGCGAGCCGATCCAGCGGCGGCTGGGCACCGTCGGCATCCACGTGCTGGGCCGGGTGCTGGGGCTGGTGCTGGCCGGCATCGCCGTCCAGTTCGTGCTCGACGGGCTGGCGGCGGCGAGACTCATTCCGCCGGTCAAGTAGGGCACGGTTCGCCGTGCCGCCACCGACGGCACGGTGGTGAACCGCGCCCTACTAATAGCTCCGGGTGACGAACCGTAACGTCGCCAGCCCCATGAGCAGCACGATCCAGCCGCCGGCCACCCCGACCACCTCGACCCACTTGATCTCCCGGCTCTCCCGCCGCACCCCGTCGGCCGGGCTGAGCAGCCCCCGGGCGATCAGCCCGCTGGTGAGCGTGTCCAGGTCGCTGGTGCGGGGCGTCAGCTTGTTGGCCCACTTGAAACTGGTGAGCAGCCAGCGGGGGATTTTGCTCTCCGGGTCCGGCACCGGGGCGGCCTCGGCCGCCGGCTCCTCCTTCTTCGGCTCGGCCTTCTTGTCGCCCTTGCCCCCCTTGTCCGCCTGCACCTGTGCCTGCCGGGCCGTCTGGGCCACCGACTGTAGGGCGGTGATCGAGTCCCAGGCGTTTAGCACCCCGAACACCACCCCCACCAGCCACACCAGGAACCAGAAGACGATGGTCAGCACGATGCTGACGATGGCGTTCCGCGTTAGCACCCCGACTAGCGTGCTACAGGCGTACAGAATGGCGAAATAGAACGTGATGCCGCCGATGCTCCACAGAATGCCCACCGCCCAGATGCCGGTCCGCAGACCGACCGCCACCCACACGCCGCCGACCGTCACGGCCGTGATGAGCAGGACGAACAGAAGCCCGCCCAGGTACTTGTAGAACAGAATGAGTGGCCGGCTGACCGGCTTGGTCAGCAGCAGGTCGATGGCCCCCTTGCGGAGCATGTTGGGGATGAACCCGGCGGTCACGACCACCCCGGCCAGCAGCAGCACCCACGCCCCGAGGCCGTTGAGCAGGATGCTTTCCAAGGTGTAGATGAGCTGGCCGAGCGGCTGCCGCAGGCCCGGGAAGTCGAGCGACACGGCCCCGAACAGCAGGCTCGGGTGGTGCGCCCAGGCCACCCGGTCGGCGGCCGCCCCGGTGACGGCGAAGGCCGGGTCGGACGACCCGAACAGCCCGCCGACCCCCGGCTTCTTGGTGGCCGTGCCGCCGGCCAGCCGGCCCTGGTCGGCGAGCTGGGCGACGGCGAACTCGCGGGCCAGGTCGTCCGTGTATGCCGGTTTCTCGCCGCCGACCGGCATCGCCCAGTACCGCACCGCCTCCTTGAACGAGTCGCCGAAGATGAACAGGTCTTTGAGCGAGGTCAGGTCCGGCTGGCGGTCCTCGCCCAGTTGCAGGACGACGCCGGCCGGGGCCAGCCGACCAGGCTGGGTCCGCTTGAAGGTGGCGGTGAAATCGAGCGGCCCGGCCCACGGCGTCGCCCCGGCGGTCCCGCTGACGGCGTCGGACACCTCCAGCCGCAGGTAGAAGACGGCCGCCTTGGCCCCCCGGCCGCGGTCCGGCCGCACCTGAAAGGTCGGGGCGTCCGGCGGCCCACCGCCGCCCCCCGACACCATGGCCGGCACGGCCACGTCGGCCGGCAGGGGTGTCACGGACGCGCTGGCCACCACAAGGGTGATGACCCCGGCCAGCCCGAGCATGACGACGAAAATCCAGCCGTCCACGGCCTCCCGGAAGGAGTCCTTGAGCATGGCCAGGAAGCTACGCATGGTCGTCCTCCGGGCGGGCCAGCTTGCGGACGGCCCGGTGCGGCCGCTTGTCATCCACCCCCGGCTCGGCGGACCCTTCCACCATGCCCACGAACACGTCTTCCAGCGACCGCTTCTGCTCGACCAGGTGCCGCACCTTTAACCCCTTGTTCTGCAACAGGCTCAGCACGCCGTCGATGGCGTCCGGGCGGTCGCCGACCACGATCTCGGTCCGCCCCCCGACCGCCTCGCAGCGGTAGCCCAGCCGGGCCACGTCTTCCGTGGGGAACGTCTCGCCGGCGGCCAGGCCGACCACGAACCGCCCCTCTTGGCGGGTCAGCTCGGCCACCGTCCCGATGTGCTTCAGCTCGCCGCGGTGCAGGATGGCCACCCGGTCGGAAATCATCTCCACCTCGCCCAGGAGGTGCGAGTTGACGAAGATCGTCCGTCCCTCCCCCTTGAGCTGCAACAGCAAGTCCCGAATCTCCTTGCGGCCGACCGGGTCCACGCCGTCGGTCGGCTCGTCCAGGAAGATCACTTCCGGGTCGTGGAAGAACGCCGAGGCGATGCCGAGCCGCTGTTTCATGCCCTTCGAGTAGGTGCGAATCTTGTAGTCCGCCCGCTTCTTCAGGCCGACGTAGTCCAGCGCCTCGGCGGCGCGCTTTCGCCGGTCGGCCCGGCCCAGGCCGTACATCTGGCCGTAGATGTCGAGCAGGCTGTTCGCGGTGTGGTACTGCGGGAACTGGTGGTCTTCCGGCAGGTAGCCGACCCGCCGGCGGACCTCCGTGTTGCCGGCCGGGCGGCCGAGCAGCTCCGCCTCGCCGTCGGTCAGCTTGACGATGCCGAGGAGGATTTTGATGAGGGTGGACTTCCCGGCCCCGTTCTGCCCAAGTAGGCCGAAAATCTGACCCGGTTCGACCGCGATCGACACGCCCCGCAGGGCTTCGATGCGGCCATACGTCTTCCGCAAATCGTCTGTGGCGACCGCCGGCACGAGGGGGGCACTCCGGGTGGTGGGTGGCAGGGTGTTCGCCGGCACGGGCAGAGTATTGACGCCAACGGCTTAGGCGAGCGGCCGGCGTGAGCCGGTCCGGTCCGGGGGCGGACGACTCGCACACCCCGCCCCCGGACCGGACCGGCTCACGGCGGCCGCTCGCCCCGACCCTCAGTCGCGCGGTATAATCTGGTGACGGGCGTCGGCCACCCTCTCCCCCGGCCGCCGCCCGCCCCGAGGCCGACCCATGACCGACGCCACCGCGGACGACCCGCCCGACGAGAGCCACGGGCGGCGGGCCACCCGGCTCGCGTCCGCCGCCGTCATCCGGTCCGGGAAAGAGGCCATCTCGGTCGAGCTGGCCCTGACCATCTTCCGGCAGATGGTCCGCACCCGGGCGCTGGAAGAGCGGTCCATCAAGATGTCCAAGTCGGGCGAGGCGTACTTCTGGATCGGCGGCCCCGGCGAGGAAGCCTTCAACGTCTGCCTGGGGATGCAGGTGAAGACGGGGCAGGGGCCGGCCTACGACTACCTGCACCTGCACTACCGCAGCGCCGGAATGCTACTGGCTATGGGGATGCCCATGGTGGACCACGTCCGCACCCTGGCCATGACCACCACCGACCGGCACAGCATGGGCCGCAACTTCGTCGGCCACTACGCCATGCCGGAGTGGAACGTCATCCCGGTCACGTCGGTGATCGAAGTGCAGATGGTCATGGCCCCGGGCACCGCCCTGATGCAGAAGCGGCACGGCGGGGACGGCCTGAGCATCGCCGTGAGCGGCGACGCCGGCACCGCCGAGGGGGACTTCGAGAGCTGCCTGCTGTGGAGCAGCCGGCCGGGCCACGAGCTGCCGGTGCTGGCGGTGGTGACGAACAACGGCTGGGGCATCAGCACCCCGCACGGCTCCCAGCACGCCGCCCGGCACATCGCCGACCGGGCCGAACCCTACGGCATCCGCCACGAGACGCTCGACGGCAACGACCCGGTGGCCTGCTGGCACGGCATCGACCGGGCCATGCGGTACGTCCGCCGGGAGCGGAAGCCGTTCGTGCTGGAGGCGATGGTCAGCCGGCTGCACGGCCACTCGTCGAGCAGCGGGGCGCAGCGGCAGCACGACCAGCCGGACCCGCTGGCGCGGTTCGAGCAGGCGCTCCTCGACGCCGGGGCCATCGACGCCGCCGAGGTGCGGGAGCTGAAGGAGGAGGCCCGGGACGAGGCCAACGCCGCGGTGGTGCAGGCGACGAGCGAGCCGAAGCCGACCAAGCGGGACGTGTACACCCACACCTACGCCCCGAGCGACGTGGACGCGGTGTACCCGGGCGATTACACCGGGCTGCCGGGTTCGGCCGGCTGCGGGGAGGCCCGATGAAAGCGCGGCTGAAGCGGGCGCTGCCCCCGGGGGTGCTGCGGTTCGTAGCCCGGCTCCGCCGCTGGTCGGCCGCCCGGCGGGACGCCGGCCGGACTGCCGCCGAGGTGTTCGGCGACATCTACCGGACCAACCGGTGGGGCGGCTCCCCGGGCGAGTTCTGTTCGGGCGACGGCTCCTCCGACGCGGCCGTCGTCGAACCGTACGTCGCCCTGATGCGGGCCTACCTCGGCGGGTTTCCGGCCGACGCCCGGCCGCGGGTGGTGGATGTCGGGTGCGGGGACTTCGCCGTCGGCCGGCGGCTGGTGGACCTGTGCGGCGGGTACGTGGGGGTGGACGTGGTGCCCGAACTGGTGGCCCACCTGACCGCGGGCAACACTGACCCTAAGATCCGGTTCGTCTGCGCCGACGCCAGCCGGGATCCGCTGCCGGCCGGGGACGTGTGCTTCGTCCGTCAGGTGTTCCAGCACTTGTCGAACGCCCAGATCGCTGCCGTGCTGCCCAAGCTGGCGGCCTTCCGCACGGTGTTCGTGACCGAGCACCACCCCGGCCCCGGGGTGGCCACCCGCCCCAACCTGGACAAGCTCCAGGGGGCCGACATCCGGCTGTACCGCGATTCCGGGGTGTTCCTGGACGCCGCCCCGTTCCACTTCCGCGGGACGGTCGAGACGGTCCTTGAGGTGCCCGACGGGGGCGACGGCCGGCTGTACCCGGCGGGCGTCATCCGCACCGTCCGCTACCAGCCGGCCGCCGGCTGATTTGCCCCCGGAGGCCGGCCCGTGGCGACACTGGTTCAAGCGGTGCGGCTGGCCCTCCACTACGGCGAGGAGCACCTCGGCGTCACCGACGTTTTCGGCGAGGACGTGGGGCCGCCGCTGGGCGGCGTGTTCACCGCCACGCAAGGGCTGCGCACCGCCTGGAACTCGCCGCTCGACGAGCGGGGCATCGTCGGCATGGCGATGGGCATCGCCTACGCCGGCGGCCGGCCGGTGTGCGAAATCCAGTTCTGCGACTACGCCTTCAACGTCATCGACCTGCTGAAAGTGGCCGGCAACCAGCGGTGGGCGTCGGCCGGCGCCTACCCCATGCCGCTGGTGGTCATGACGCCCACCGGCAGCGGCATCCGCGGCAGCCTGTACCACTCGCACAGCTTCGAGAGCTGGGCCAGCCGCTTGCCGGGGTGGAAGATCGTCCTGCCGAGCAACCCGCTCGACGCCTACGGGCTGATCCAGGCGGCCATCCGTGACCCGAACCCCGTCCTCGTGCTGTTGCCGAAGGCACTCCTTCGGATGAAAGGCACGGCGGCCGAGCGGCTGCCCGGCGAGCCGGCCGACCCGGACGACCTGAGCCGGGCCATCGACGCCCCGATCGGCGACCGCAGCGCGTGGAAGCCGCAGTGGCCGGCCGTCGGCGAGTACATCGTCCCCATCGGCTCCGCCCGGCTGGCCCGGGAGGGGCTGACGGCCACCGTCGTCAGCTACGGCCGGCTCCTCCCACTCGCCGTGCAGGCGGCCGACGAGCTGGAGCGGGACTTCGGCTACACCTTCGACGTGATCGACCTGCGGAGCATCTTCCCCTACGACTGGCCGATGCTGTCCGCCAGCGTGCAAAAGACCGGCCGGGTGCTCGTCGCCAACGAGGACACGGAGGTGACGAACTTCGGCGAGCACCTGCTGCGGCGGGTGATCGACGCCCACTTCTACGACCTGCTCACCCGGCCCCGCCTACTCATGGGCGAACACCTGCCGGGCATCGGCATGAACCCGGTGTACGAGGAGAACTCGGTGCCCCAGTACGACGGCCTGCGTGACGCCATGCGCGACCTGGCCGCGGAGCAAGTATGACCGCCACCGTTTCGGGCGTCGAGTTCGCCCTGCCGCCCGTCGGCGAGGGCCTGTTCGAGGTCGAACTGGTCCGCTGGCTGGTGCAGCCGGGGGACGCTGTGACCCGCGGCCAGCCGCTCGCCGAGCTGATGAGTGACAAGGCGACAATGGAGCTACCCGCCCCGTTCGCCGGCACCCTGACGGCCACGCTGGCGCTGCCGGGCGGCAAGGTGAAGGTCGGCGAGGTGGTGCTGCGGTACGAGCCGGCCGACGACGCCGGGCGAGCGGCGGGCGTAAGCCCGTCCGGTCCGGCCGCCGACGCCATGCCGCCCCCGGACCGGACGGGCTTACGCCCGCCGCTCGCCAAGGCCACGACCACCGGCACCGCCGCCGCCCCGTCGGTGCGGCACCTGGCCCGCAAGCTGGGCGTGGACCTGAACCGGGTCCACGGCAGCGGCCCGGCCGGCCGGGTGCTGCTCGACGACCTGGCCCCGTTCCTCACGCCCAAAGCCGCCCCGGGCGACAAGCTGGCCAAAGGGCCGGACCGCGACCCGACCCACGGCCTCGACCTGGGCGTGGCCGGCACCCGCACCAAGCTTACCGGCCTGCGGCGGAAGATCGCCGAGCGGATGGTGTTCAGCGTCCGCACCATCCCGCACTACAGTTACATCGACGAGTGTGAGATCACCGACCTCGTCCGCCTGCGGGCGCAGATCAAAGACACGATGGCGGCGGCCGGGGTCAAAATGACGTACCTGCCGTTCATGATCAAGGCGGTGGCCCGCGCCCTCAAGGACGTGCCGGCGGTGAACGCCACCTTCGACGAGGCGGCCGAGGAGGTGACGTTCCACCGGCATTACAACGTGGGCATCGCCGTGGCCGCCCCCACCGGCCTCATCGTGCCGGTGGTGAAGGACGCGGACAAGAAGGACGTGGCCGCCATCGCCACGGAGATCGACCGGCTGAGCAAGGACGTGCGGGCCGGCCGGCCGAAACTGGACGACTTGAGGGGCGGCACGTTCACCGTCACCAGCATTGGATCAATCGGCGGTTTGATCTCCACGCCCATCATTAATCACCCCGAAGTCGGAATCATGGGGATTGGTAAGGTGGTCCGCCGGCCGGTGTACGACGCCCACAACGAGCTGCGGCCGGCCGACCTGGTGTACCTGTCGTTCTCGTTCGACCACCGGGTGCTGGACGGGGCGGTGGGGGCGGCGTTCGGCAACGCCGTGGTGCGGCACCTGTCCAACCCGGCCACGCTGCTGCTGCCCGAGCGGTTCGGGTAAGATGGGAATGACCCGTTGGGAGGACCGACGATGAGCGTGACTGCGGTCGCCCCCGCCCCCGCCGAGCGGCCGGCGGACCACCCCCACATCCCGCCCGACCGCCTGCCCCACCTGCTGGACTGGCGGTGGGCGATGGAAGAGCAGAAGAAGGGGGACGCCGGGGCGTTCGCCCTGTTCGACGGCCTGAACGTCGCGGTGTACGAGCGGCGGGTGGTCGGGGCCGCGGCCCCCGGCCCGAACACTCTGACGCTGCGGGCGCGGGTGGCCGACCAACTCGGGGTGGACCCGAACCGGGTGGTCGTCACCAGTCTGGCGAACGACTTCTCCCTCTGACCGGCCGGGGGCTGCCGTGACCGAGTTCCCGCTCGCCGTCATCACCAAGCTGGCGCACTTCGACCGGGTCGGCGGCGGTCAACTCGTCCTTCCGGTCAACCGGCTGGCGTGTCTGGTGCTGGTCGGCCCCGAAGTCGTTTTCGACGCCTGGGTGGACAGCGGCTCGCCGCTGACCGTGTTTCCCGAAAAGGACTGGCGGCCGTTCGAAGCCGCCGTCACGTGGCGGGACGATCTGGCCGGCGGGCTGCCGAAACTGAACGTGGCTGGCGGCGAGTTCCCGTTCCGCTTCGGTCGGGTGATGCTCGACCTCATGAGCGCCGACCTCCGGGCGGAGTTGGTCGGTCTGGAAGTGGAAGCCATGTTCCCGTTCGACGACGGCCGGCTACCAATCACGCTCCTGAGCCTCTGGGGCGGCGCCCTCGCCGGCCGCCGGCTGGTCGTCGAACCCGACCTCGCCTCGGCCCGGCTCGAAGCCGCCTGAGCGTCACTCGGTGCCGACCAGGTTGGCGGCCTTCTTCTTCCGCTTCGCCGCCTTGCCGTTCGCCTCGGCCGGCGGGTCCACCTGCACCTTGTTGTGCCCGTCCACGAACACCACGCCCGGCGTGTACCGCCCGGCCACCCGCGTCTTCAGTTGGGTGAACGTGGCAATGATGACCACGTCCCCCGGCTCGATCAGGTGGGCGCCGGCCCCGTTCACCTGCACCACCCCGCTGCCGGCCGCCCCCGCCAGAGCGTACGTCACGAGCCGGGTGCCGTTGGTCACGTCCCACACGTGGATCTGCTCGTGCGGCAGGATGTCGGCGGCGGCCAGCAGGTCGGCGTCGATGGTCAGGCTGCCCTCGTACTCCAGGTCGGCGGCGGTGACGGTGGCCCGGTGGATCTTCGACTTCAGCATGGTCCGCCGCATGGCACAGGCTCCGCGGGTGAGGGGGTGCGCTGCCGACATTCTACGAACCCCTACAATTTGCGCACCGCCGCGGCCGCCGGCCGCCGGCTTCCCCCGAAGAGGAGTCCGCACCCATGACGCTCCGCGTCCCGGGTCTGGCCGCCGTCGCCATGCTCAGTCTCGCCGCCACCCTCCCGGCCGACGAGGGCATGTGGCTGTACACCAGCCCGCCCCTGGCCAAGCTCAAGGCCCAGTACGGCATCGACCTGTCGCCGCAGTGGCTCGACCACGTCCAGAAGAGCAGCGTCCGCTTCAGCAGCGGCGGGTCCGGCTCGTTCGTGTCGGCCGACGGCCTGGTCATGACCAACCACCACGTCGGGGCCGACGACCTCCAGAAGCTGTCCACCCCCGACAAGAACTACCTGAAAGACGGGTTCGCCGCCAAGACCCCGGCCGACGAGGTGAAGTGCAAGGGGCTGGAACTGGTCGCCCTCCAGTCCATCAAGGACGTGACGGCCGAGGTGACGGCCGCCGTCAAGCCGGACATGGACCCGGCCGCCGCCGGCAAGGCCCGCCAGCAGGTCATCGCCGGCATCGAGCAGGCCGGGTCGGACGACAAGGGCGGGGTGCGGGCCGACGTGGTGACCCTGTACGCCGGCGGCCGCTACCACCTGTACACGTACAAGAAGTACACCGACATCCGCCTGGTGTTCGCCCCGGAGAAGCAGATCGCCTTCTACGGCGGCGACCCGGACAACTTCGAGTTCCCCCGGTACGACCTCGACATGTGCTTCTTCCGGGTGTACCAGAACGGCGTCCCGGTCAAGTGCGAGCACTTCCTCAAGTGGTCCCCGAACGGCTGCAAGGAGGGCGAACTGACGTTCGTCAGCGGCCACCCCGGGCGGACCAACCGCCAGCAGACCGTCGCCGAGCTGGAGTACCTGCGGGACGTGGCCTACCCGGCCACCCTGGCCGCCCTGTACCGCCGGGAGGTGGTCGTCGGCAGTTGGGTGGAACGCAGCGAGGCCAACAACCAGAAGGGTGAGGAAGAACTGTTCGGCGTCAAAAACAGCCGCAAGGCCCGCATCGGCGGCCTGGCCGGCTTGCAAGACCCGAAGATCATGGGCCGCAAGAAGTCAGACGAGGATCGGCTAAAGGCGTTCGCCAACCAGTCGGCCGACCCCGAGGTGAAGAAGGCGGCCGCCGCGTTCGACGCCGTGGCCGCCGCCCAGAAGGCGCTGGCCGGGTTCGCCAAGGAGTACGGCGCCCTGGAAGGCGGCAGCGGGTTCGCCACCAGCTACTTCGGCTACGCCCGGGCGCTGGTGCGGGCGGCCGACGAGAAGCCGAAGCCGGGCGGCGAGCGACTGCGGGAGTACGCCGACGCCCGGTTGCCCCGGCTGGAGCAGCAGTTGTTCAGCGACGAGCCGCACTACGACGACTTCGAGACCCTCAAGCTGGCCGACTCGCTCGGCGGGCTGCTGACCGCCCTCGGGCCGGACCACGAGGCGGTGAAGCTCGCCCTGGCCGGCAAGTCGCCGCGGGAGCGGGCGTACGACCTGGTCAGCGGCACCAAGCTGAAAGACCCGGCCGTCCGCAAGTCGCTGTACGCCGGCAGCAAGGCGGCCGTGGCCGCCGCCGACCCGATGGTCGAGCTGGCCAAGGCCCTCGACCCGCTGGCCCGCGCCCTCCGCAAGAGGTTCGAGACGGAGGTGGAGGAGCCGAAGCGGCAGGCCTACGCGGCGATTGCGAAGGCCCGGTTCGCCCAGGACGGGGAGAACACTTACCCGGACGCGACGTTCACCCTGCGGCTGGCCTTCGGCCAGGTTAAGGGGTTCACCGAGGACGGTAAGGCGGTGCCGGCGTTCACCAAGCTCGGCGGGCTGTACGAGCGGAGCAAGAGCCAGAGCAACAAGGGGCCGTTCGAGCTGCCGCAGAAGTGGCTGGACAAGAAGGCCAAGCTGGACCTGGAGACGCCGTTCAACTTCGTGTCCACGGCGGACATCATCGGGGGCAACAGCGGGTCGCCGGTGGTGAACGCCAAGGGCGAGGTGGTCGGGCTGATCTTCGACGGGAACATTCAGAGCCTGGTGCTGGACTTCGTGTTCGAGCAGGAGCAGGCGCGGGCGGTGAGCGTGGACAGCCGGGCCATCGAGCACAGCCTGCGGCGGGTGTACGACGCCGACTGGCTGGCCGACGAGCTGACGGGGAAGAAGTAGTCCGACCGGGCCACGGCCGGCCTGCTCACGGCAGGTCGGTGGCTTGGGGCTTGCTCGACTCGTCCCAGACGGCCGGGTTGCCGGCCAGCAGTTCGGCCCGTAGGTCGAGCGGCCCGCCGGCCGCGTCCTTGAGGTTCCGCATCAGTTGCAGCAGTTGGGAGTAGTCCCAGTGGGCGGCGTCGTGCCGCCCGCCCAGGTCTTGCTGGATGTGGACGTGGGTGGTCAGGTTCGGGTGGCCGGTGGCCGGGCGGTTGTCCGGCTTGCCGTTGCCGTCCACCCCGGGGCCGAAGAACCCGTAGTTCACCGCCCCCTTGTTCGAGAACCGGGACAGCAGCCACAGCTTGTGGGCGCCGAACGCCCACGGCTGGGGGCTGCCGCCGTAGGCGGTGCCGTCCAGGAACTTGGTGAAGCGGTCGTAGTCGAACATGTGCGGGTACTGGCCCTGGAACGGGACGAACGTGCCGGCCGCGGTGGCGTCCTCGAACGCCCGGTCGGCCACCGCCCGGGTGAGCGGGACGGCGGCCACCGCCCCGGCCACCTTCTTCTGTTCGGCGGCCATGACCGGCAGGAACACCCCATCCACCTTGACCGGCAGCGACACCTCCACCGTCGCCCCGCCGGCCAGGCTGACGGTGTGCCAGGCGAACGAGCCGGAGTTCACCTTGGCCAGCAGCGCGAGCCGCTGGGGGTTGGTTTCGGCGTGGGTCTTGACCTTGTCGGACATGTGGCACCGGCGGTTCGCGGCGGGGGCACCATGAGGTAGCGCCGCCGGGGCCGCCGACCGGACACAATTCGGCCGGCGGCCGCCGCCCCGACACCTTCGCCCGCCGCCGGTGTTATTGTCGGTGTCCCTCCCGATCGCACCCCGAGGCGCACCCGTGGGCTCCCTCCTGCTGCTCCTGCTCGCCGCCGCCGACCCGACGCCCCGCACCTGGACGGTGGACGGGGTCAAACGGGAGGCCGTGATCGTCGTCCCGAGTGACAAGCCGACCCGGCTCGTGTTCGACTTCCACGGCCACGGCGGCACCGCCAACCACGCCGCCCGCGCCCACGCCCTGCACACCCACCTGCCGGGCACGGTGGTGGTCTACCCGCAGGGGCTGAACACCCCCGGCCAGATCACCGACCCGGACGGCAAGAAGACCGGCTGGCAGGGGAACGCCGGCACCCAGGGCGACCGCGACCTCAAGTTCTACGACGCCATGCGGGCCGACCTGCTCAGAGAACATCCCACGATCAGCCCGAAGCGGGTGTACTCGACCGGCCACTCGAACGGCGGGGCGTTCACGTACCTGCTGTGGGCCGAGCGGGCCGACACCCTGGCGGCGGTCGCCCCGGTGGCGGCCGGCGGCGGGCTGAAGATCATGCCCAAGCTCACCCCGATGCCGTGCCTGCACGTCGCCGGCGAGGCCGACCCGCTGGTCAAGTTCGCCTTCCAGCGGCGGGTGCTGGACGCCGTCCGCAAGGTGAACGGGTGCGCGGCGGACGGCACCCCCTGGGAGGGCAAGGGCAAGCGGTTCGTCGGAAAGGACGGGGCCGATCTGGTGGAGGTGATCCATCCCGGCGGGCACGAGTACCCGGCGTTCGCGGCCAAACTGATCGCCACCTTCTTCCAGCGACACCCGGCCGACTGACCGCCGGCGCGGTACCATGCCGGCGACCCCGCCAGAGGACCGCCCGTGCCCGACCTGAGCGAGAAGCTGGCCGCCACCCTGGTCGCCGCCGGCGTCCTGATGCTGCTGCTCGGGTTCGTCTGGCTGGTCGTCCGGGCGTTCCGGGACGGCGTGTGGTGGGGGCTGGCCGTCCTCCTAGTACTCTGTTGCAGCTAGTCTGTGCCACCGCTACAACTCCCCCAGCCCTCAAGGAGTCGCCATGCCGCCGCCGACCAAGATCGCCGTTACCCTGACCGCCGCCGACCGCGAAGCCCTCGACCGCTTCGCCCACACCGGCGACCGCCCCGCCGCCATGGCCGCCCGCGCCCGCATCCTCCTGACGGCCGACGCCGCCGGCCCCGACCCGTGGCCGGACGAGCGCATCGCCGACGCCCTGGACGTCAGCCGGATGACCGTCCGGCGGGTCCGCCAGCAGTTCGCCGCCGAGGGCCTCGGCGCCACGCGGCACCGCAACAAGCCGACCGGGCGTCAGTACCGCAAGCGCGACGGCGCGCCGGAGGCCCGGCTGGTGCCGATCGCCGGCTCCGAGCCGCCCGCCGGCCGCGCCCGCTGGACCATGCGGCGGTTGGCCGACCGGCTCGTCGAGCTGGCGGTGGTCGCGTCGATCGACCCGGCGGCGGTCTGCCGCACGCTCCAAAAAACGACCTCAAGCCGTGGCTGACGGTCCAGTGGGTCATCCCTCCGAAGGCGTCGGGCGCGTTCGGAGCGCACAGGGAGGATGTCAGCGAGGTGTACCACCGCCCCGCCGACCCGGCCCGGCCGGTGGTGCGCGTGGACGAGGCCGGCAGGCCGTTGGTCGGCGACGTCCGCGAGCCGCTGCCGGTGCGGGCCGGCCGCCCGGCGAGGGAGGACGCGGAGTCCGGCCGCCACGGCACGGCCACCCTGTTCAGGGCGTTCGAGCCGCTCGCCGGGCGGCGGCTCGTCGAGGTCACCGACCGCCGCCCGGCGACCGACTTCGCCCGGTTCCGCCAGCGCCTGCTCGACGAGTCGGACCCGGACGCGGCGACGGTGGTGCTGGCGACCGACACCCGGAACACCCACGGCGTCGGGTCGCGGTACGAGGCGTTCGCTCCCGAGGAGGCCCGGCGGCTCGCGGGGCGGATCGAGTGGCCCTTCACGCCGAAGCACGGGAGTTGGCTGGACATGGCCGAGGTCGAGCGGAGTGTGCTGAGCCGGCAGTGCCTGGACCGCCGCATCCCCGACCGGGCGACGCGGGCGGTCGGGGATGCGGCGTGGCAGGCGGAGCGGCACGCGGCGGGGGCCAAGGCGGACGGGCAGTTCACCACCGCCGACGCCCGCACCAGGCTCCGCCGCCTGTACCCCGTACTGGCCACAGACTAGCTGCAACGGAGTACTAGAGCGGTTCCCGGTCGCGTGTAGCGTGTAGGTAGCCGCAACTGTGGAAGGAGTTGCGGCACTCGTCGGCGGCGAAGGTGCCAGCCAACTCGCCGAGCAAGTCTTCCACGTCCCGCACCGTCCGCTTGGCCGCCGCCCGGAGCCGGGACTTCAGCCGGCTGAACGCCTTCTCGATGGGGTTGAGATCCGGGCTGTCGGGCGGCAGATGCCGCAGCTCGGCCCCGGCGGCGGCGAGCGCCGCCCGCACGCCGGCCCGCTTGCGGCAGGCCAGGTTGTCCATCACCGCCACATCCCCCGGCCGCAGGGCCGGCACCAGTTGCTGCTCGACGTAGGCCACGAACAGGTCGCCGGTCACCGCCCCGTCGATGACCACCGGCGCCACCATCCCGTCGGCCCGCAGGGCGGCCACGAAGGTGGTCGTCTCCCAATGGCCGTAGGGCACGGCCATCACCAGCCGGTCCCCCCGCCGGCACCGGCCGTGGGTGCGGGTCATGGCCGTGCTGGCCCACGTCGCGTCCACGAACGCCAGCCGGGACGGGTCGAGGGCCGGCTGGGCGGCCCGCCATTCGGCCCGCTTGCGGCTCACGTCCGGGCGGTCCTGCTCGGCCGCCCGGATCGACTTTTTTTGTGCGACAGGCCGAGGGCCAGCAGCGCCCGGGCCAGGGCCGACCGGGACGGGGGCAGCGTGAACCGCTGGCGGTACTCGGCCAGTGTGGCGTCGGGTGCGGCGGCCACGGCCGCCCGGATGGCGTCGGCGTGGGCCACCCAGCCGGGGGTCCGCCCGCCGGCGTGGGGCCGGGGCGCCACTCGCCCGCCGTTTCGCCGGGTCTGCTGGAGCCGCCGCACCCACGACTCGCTCACCCGGCACTTGGTGGCCACCGCCCGGGTCTTGCCCCCGTCATCGCAGTCGGCCAGTACCCGCTCCCGCAGGTCCATCGAGTACGCCCGCATGGTGGCCCCTCCTCGGAGCCACCACCCTACCCGAACACCTCAGGCTGCGCTACACCCGACCGGGAACCGCTCTAACAGCCCTCGACCCACAGACCGGCGGCGGGTGGGCCGAGCGTGAGTTGATCGACCTGTTGGCCAACTACTTGGCCCACTGTGCCGACATCCTGGAACGCACCCGCCCTTTAGCCGTTCCGTCGCCCGCTTCGGCGTGACCGGGCGACGGTTGTCCCCCGAAGACTGGTTCGGGCTGGACCTGCACGCCGACCGGATGGCGGCCGAGGAGGCGGACCGAATCGGGCAGTCGGTCGCCACCCACCTGGCAACACTACTGGCGGCCGTGAGGAAGTGACCCGATGAGCCTGCCAGCCGCGGACGGGAACCTCATTCGCGGCTGGCTCGGGCTACCCCCGGGGCCGTGGCCCCCGCCGCCCCGGGAGCTGTTGGGCCTGCCCGTAACCGGCCGCGTGCCGTCTTACCAAGCGGACGACGCCGCGTTGCGGCGGATGCAGACCCTCCGCCAATACCAGCTCGTTCACCCGGACCTCGCCACCGAGGGCATGAACCGGGTTTCTCAGGCCATGATTGCGGTCACAGCCGAAGCGACGTTCGCCGGGCGTGCCGACGCGGTCAGCAACCTGACGACGGCCCACGACCGGCTCAAGACGGCCGGCGGCCGGCCGCCAACTCCCGCCCCGCAACAGCCCCCGGCCGCACCAGAATCCCCGCCGCCGGAAGGCGACAGCCCCGGGCGACCCAGCAGCCCGCCGTCAAGCCCGCCGCCCCCAGCCCCGCCCACCGGGCGTGGGTTCGACCCGGCCGAGCTTGCCGCCCTCATCGCCCGCCTCGCCAAATACCCCGGGGCCAAGAAGCTCGGGCTGACGGCCGACGTGCTGGCCAAGCTGCCGCCGGACAAGGTGCGGGAACTCGCCGCCGGCTTGGGGGTCGCCGCAACCGCCCCCGCTACGCAGGCGGCGGCCGGTCCGGCGACCGGCATTATGACGCCGGCGGTCGCCACCCTCGCCGACGCCCACGAGCGGTACAAGTCGGCGGCGGAAGGGGTCATTCCGAAAGACACACCAACCGGCGGGGCGGGTGGGACGCCACCGCCCGGTGAGGGGCCGCCGAATCGTGGCCGCGAACGCGACGGCAGCGGGCGGCCCGGCGGCGGCCGGCCGGCCGGCCCGGCCGAGCTGATTGCGGCCATCCTGAAGCTGTCTGCCGCTGCGGACCGGCTGACAGTGGCGGCAGAAAAGCTGACCGGGGCGACCGGCTCAGTGCGTTCCGGGGCTGATCGCGCGGCCGGCCCCGGAACGCCAGGGGACAAACCCGACCAGGCGGCGGGTTGGGACCGCACGCGGTGGGCGGCAGACCACTTGGGCGGAATCAACGAGGGCCTGGGCAAGCGGGCTGAGAAGGTGGCCGGTCGCTACTTCGGCCCGCGGGTGGGCAAGGCCGTCAGCCGGCGGCTGAACCTGATGACGGGCACCACGCGGCTGCGGACCAAGCTGCGGGTCGTAGACCGGCAAGCGGCGAGACAGCGGGCCGCGGGCGAGTCGAATGCTTCAACAGCCCAGAAGGCGGGTGGGCGGGCCGCTGCGGGTGAGGCGACCGGAGCGGCCGCCAGCGGGGTGTCACGGCTCGCCCTTCCGGCCGCGTCGGAAGTGGCGGCGGCTGTGGCCGGCGGGCCGTTCACCGTGGTAGCTGCTGCGGCACTGGCGACCGGGTTGGCCATGTATCAGGCGGTAGCCGCCGTCCGCGAGTACGCCCAGCAGCAGAAGCAGGCCAACTTCGCCCTCAGAGGGTGTCGAATAAGGGGGTAGTGGGCTACCGTGTTGTGCATGAGCCGGACGCCCCACCCGTCGAGCCTGACCGATGACCAGTGGCGGCTGGTG
>JAYVUZ010000098.1:0-5734 GCA_043787415.1 Fimbriiglobus sp.
CCGCCACATGAACGCCTCCATCAGGAGGACGCCGTGGGCCCGGCAATGGGCGGCCATGTCGGCGGCCTCGGCGGCGTCCATCGCCAGGGGTTTCTCGCAGAGGACGTGCTTGCCGGCGTCGGCCGCCTTCTTGGCCCACTCGGCGTGCAGGTGGTTGGGCAGCGGGATGTACACCGCCTGCACCCGCGTGTCGGCAAGCAGGGCTTCGTAAGAAGCGTGGGCGACCGGGATGCCGGCGGCCGTCGCGGCGGCTTGGGCCTTCTCCAGCGTCCGGCTGGCGATGGCCACGAGGTCGGCGGTGCGGCTGGCCTGGAACGCCGGGAGTAGCCGGTCGTTGATCTTGGCGACGCCGAGGATGCCCCAGCGGAGGATGGTCATGGGTGGCTCGCGGGTGGGTCGGTGGGGTACAGTATGGCGAACCGCCCGCCGGCCGCCACGGTCCCTCTCGCATGTTGAAGCTGTCGCCCGACGAGGCCGCGGTGCTGAAGGCGGTGTGTGCCGACCGCGATACCGACCTGCCGCGGCTGGTGTACGCCGACTGGCTGGACGACCACGACCGGCCGGAGCGGGCCGAGTTCATCCGCCTTCAGGTGACGGCGACCCGTCAGCCGTCGGACCACACCGGCTATCAGATCGAGCCGCGGATCGGTGAACTGCTCGCCGCCCACCGCGACCGCTGGCTACGCGAACTGCCGAAGTGGGCCGTCGTCACCGGACCGCACGCGTTCGTCCGCGGGTTTGTCGAGGTCTTCGACATGCCGGCCGGTCCGTTCACGCTGACCGCGCCACAACTGCTCGACCGGACCCCGGTCCGGCGGTTGATCCTGCGGTCGCTGCGGAAGGTGGCTCCCAACCTCACCCGGTGCGGCTGGCTCGGCGAGGTGCCCAGCCTGTGGCTGCTCAACGAGCGGTTGGGCGACGACGCCGTGACCGACCTGATGACCGCGCCCTGGCTGGTGAACAGCAGAGAACTCAACCTGGTGGGTAACGACCTGACCGACCGAGCGGCACGGGCGCTGGCCAACTGCCCGTACCTGCGCGGGCTGGTCCGGCTCGACCTGGGACGGAACCAACTCGGCCGCACGGGCGTGGAGTGGCTACTCGCCTCGCCGCACCTGACGGCCTGCCGCTTCAGCTTCTGGGCGAACGAGCGGCTCAATGCCGACCGGCACGCCGTCGAGCGGCTACTCGGCCCGCGCGGCACCCTCTGACCGGACCTTCCACCGCCCCCCGGCCGGGCCGTAACATGTGTTCATGCTCCGCGAACTGGCCGTGCAGAACCTCGCGCTCATCGAAGACGTGCGGGTGGAACTCGCCCCGGGGTTCTGCGCCTGGACCGGCGAGACCGGGGCCGGCAAGTCGCTCCTGCTCGGGGCCATCGGCCTGCTGCTCGGCGAGCGTGGCTCGGCCGACCTGATCCGCGCCGGGCAGGACGAGTTGCGCGTCACCGGCCGGTTCGAGCTGACCCGGTCGGAACAAAAGAAGGCGGCCGAGGAGCTGCTGCAAACCACCCTCGCCGACGACGAACTGGTGCTTACCCGCCGGCTGTCTGCGACCGGCCGCAGTTCCGCGCTGGTGAACGAGCAGCCGGTGAGCGTGGCCACCCTCCGCCGCATCGGCGAGATGCTGGTGGACGTCCACGGCCAGCGGGAGAGTTACTCGCTCCTCCAGCCGGCGTACCAGCTCGAACTGCTCGACGCCTTCGGCAGGCTCACCGACCTGCGGGCCGGCTATGTCGAGAAGGCCGACTCGGTGCGGATCCTGCGGCGGCGGCGGAAGGAACTGGCCGACGCCCGGCAGGCCCGCCAGCGGGAACTCGCCCTGCTACAGTTCGAGCGGGAGGAGTTGGACGCGGCCAACCTCAAGCCGGCGGAACTGGAGGCGTTGCCCCGGGAGCGGGAGAAGCTGTTGCACGCCCAGAGCCTGTCCGCGTTCACCGGGTCGGTGGCCGAACACCTGTGCGACGCCGACCGCTCGGTCGGCTACGTCCTCATTCGTCTGTTGCGGGACGCCCACCGCTGGCAGCACCTGGACCCGCGGCTGGCAGCGGTTGCCCGCCGGTTGGAGGCGGTCAAGTCAGAGGTGCAAGACCTGGGCGAGACGTGCCGCGACTTGGCCGACGTGTTCGAGGCCGACCCGGCCCGGCTGGACGCCATCGAGCGGCGGTTCCAGACCGTCCAGAAGCTGGAGGGGAAGTACGGCCGGTCGGCGGCGGACCTCATCACCTACCGGGCCACCCTGGACGCCCGGGAGAAGGAGTTGCAGGGGCACGAGCACGACCTCGCCGGCATCGACCAGAAGCTGGCCACCGCCTTCGCGGCGGTCAGGGACGCAGCGGCCGTTCTGACCAAAGCCCGCGGCAAGGTGGCGAAGAAGCTGGCGGCGGCGGCCGAGAAGCATCTCGTCGAGCTGTCGATGCCGAACGCCAAGCTGGACGCGGTGCTGGAGCCGTTGCCGCTGGGCGACGACCCGGCGACCGGGGAGTTGCCCGCCGCCGGGGCGGACCACCTCGAACTGATGCTGACGGCCAACCCCGGCGAGCCGGCCCGGCCGCTGCGGAAGGTGGCCAGCGGCGGCGAGCTGTCCCGCACCATGCTGGCCCTCAAGACGGTGCTGGCCGCCCACGACCCGGTGCGGACGCTGGTGGTGTTCGACGAGATCGACGCCAACGTGGGTGGTCGGCTCGGCGACGTGCTCGGCAGCAAGCTGGCCGCCCTCGGGGCCAGCCACCAGGTGCTGTGTGTGACGCACCTGCCGCAGGTGGCCAGTTACGCCGCCCACCACTGGACCATCCGCAAGAAGACCGCCGGCAAGCGGACGACCACGGCCATCACCAAACTGTGTGGCGACGACCGGGTGGAGGAGCTGGCCCTGATGCTCCGCGGCGACGCTCGGTCGGCCACCACCCGCCAGGAGGCGACCGAGATGTTGCACGCGGCCTTGACGGCCTGCCCGGCTCGCGTGTAATTGTGTCCGACTGACGCCCCGACCGGAGCCGGCCGTGCGTTTGCCATCCGCCCGCACGCTGCTCTGGGTGGCCGTCGCCGTTGGGCTGGCTCTACGCGGCTACCACTACCTCCGCAACCCGCCGCTCTGGCACGACGAGGCGGCGCTGGTCGTCAACGTCCTCCAGCTCGACTTCCACGCACTACTCGGCCCGCTCCGCCACACCCAGGCCGCCCCGCCGCTGTTCCTGTGGCTGGAACGGGCGGTGGTGTTGCTGGCCGGCGACGGTCTGTACGCCATGCGTGCCCCGCTGTTCGTGGCCTCCTGCGTCACGCTGGTGCTGTTCGCCCGGCTAGCCCGGCGGGTGCTGGATGCCGGCCCGGCGGCGCTAGCGGTGGGGCTGTTCGCGGTGGCCGACCGGCTGCTCTGGCACGCCTGCGAGGTCAAGCCGTACACGCTGGACGTGCTCGTAGCCGTGCTGCCCGTCTGGTGGCTGGCCCGCACCGGCGACCGGCACCTGTGGCAACGGTGCCTGCCGGCGGCGGCGGTCGCCCCGTTCGCCGTCTGGCTGAGCTACCCGGCCTGTTTCGTGGCCGGCGGGCTGCTGGTCGCGCTGCTGCCCGCGGTCGGCCGTGCCAAGTGGGGCGGGCGGATGTCTTATCCATTTCCAAAAAGTTAAATACATCATAAAACAACGATTTTTTGTGATTTTTGCCTGCGTTGTGCTAACGCAGCGCTAACGGCAGCCGACGGACTCCGCCGGCGTGTTCCCGGGTGATTCGGCTGTGTCGGCTACTGCGGGGTCAGGCACGGGAGCTCCGGGGTGCGGACGACGAAGCCGGTCCGGTCGGCCCGGGCCTTGCCCTTGGCGGACAGCCCGACCACCGAGCCGGGGACGTCGAGGAACCGCAGGTCGTGGGCGTCCCCGTCGAGCACCCGGTACCCCCAGAAGCGGGCCGGGCGGTGCCCGGCGAACACCACGCCGACGGTGCCGCCGGCGGCCAGCGCCTCCCGGCAGCGGGCCTCGTTGGTCTCCTTGCGGGAGAAGCACAGGGTGTAGTTGCGGGGCAGGCCGCCGGCCAGGAACCGCCGCATCCGCGGCCAGACGGCCGTGTAGTCGTAGAACTGGACGGGCGCGGCGAACAGCTCGGGGGCGTCCCGCTCCCAGGCCAGGTCGCTGAACACGTTGAGCCGGCAGGCCGGCTTGAGGTCGGCCCGGCCGCACTTGCGAGCGAACTGGGTCAGCTCGCGGGCCAGCCGGGCCCGGAACCAGTCCGGGTGCTGCTGCCAGGCGAGCGCCTTGGCCAGACGGCGGGACTGGACGAACCGCATCCCGCCCTTGCCGCCGCCGTTCAGGCAGCCGGCCCGGCAGCCCGGGGACGACCCGGGGCACAGGTTGCGGCCCGACAGCCGGGCTGGGATGAGGGACAGGCCGGCCGTCCAGTAGCCGTGGGGCAACCCCTTGTTCAGCTTGGGGTTGCCCCGCTGCAGGTCGAGCAGGCGGAACACGGTCGTCGTCGCGCCGTCGGGCAGGGCGACGACCACCGGCTTCGCGGGGTCGACGGCGGCCGAGGGGGAAACGGGGGACGAGAGCGGCAGGGCCAGGCGGCGGGCGAGGGTGCTAGCGGGCATCGACGGCCTCGCGGAAAGACGTTGGCATAGGAACCTCAAACCTCGGGAAACGAAACTGCCCCGGCGGTGTCGCCGGGGCGGAGGCGGTAACACCAACGCTGCGGCCGACAGGTCGCGTATCGTGGCTTTCCAGGCCGACGGTCAGTAGTCACTACCGAGGACCAGGAAGCGGTTGAACACCCGGCCGTCCGGGTGTCGCCAGTCGCCCAGCGAAGTCCGGGCGGCGAGCACCTCGACGGCGGCCGCGTCCGGGCGGAAGCCGGTGAGCGTCTCGCCCTCGACTTCGACCCAGGCGAACGGCCCGTCCGTGTGTTCGGCTTCGCCGCTGGACAGGGCGGTGTCGGAGATCAGTCGGACGTAGACCGGCGGGTCGGTTTGTGGCACGACACCTCGGGAGTTAGCAGGCGGCAGGGCAGGCCGCGGTCGGCTCGGCGACGTCGATCGGCTCGCCGCAATACTTTTCGTCGGCCTGCCGGCTGAGCTTCTCGGCGTCCCGGTGCATCCACGCCTGGGCCGGGATGCACCGGAGCCAGTCGGCGACGGTAGGGATGCGGCCCAGGTCTTCGAGGACGTGCCGCTCGGCGACCAGGCGGACAGGAACCTCTTTGCCGTCGGCGTTGACGAGGGTCCGGCCGAACCGCTCCTCGCACCAGAAGATGCCTTCGGCGTGGTGACGTAAGGCCCGGTGGCGGAAGTCCGCCAGGTGTTTCTTGGTTTCGTCGAACCAGTCGTGCAGACACACGTAATCGGCCGGCTTGCCGCCGAACCGACGGGCGGACGAGACGGCGTGGTGGTGCGGGTGGGCCACGAAGTTACTCCGGGCTACGGGTGAGGGTGACCAACTCGTCGTCGCCGTCATCGACATCGGCATCCGCGTTGAGCTCGAACCCGTCCGCGACGGGTTGCATGTCGTAGTGGTCGAACTTGGCGGTGCCGGCCGCCACGTCGACGGTCGCCGTGCCTTCGCTCCCGTCGTTGATCTCCCAGCCGCCGCGGTTCGCCGCCAGGGCCTCGGACACCCAGTCCCGGCACAGCTCGTCGTGGTCGCGGAATTCGCTCGCATTCAGTTCGGCCATGTCGCCGCCGGGCGGGGCCGCCCGCCAGGCGACGGCGTCGTCGATGTTGCCCTCGTCGCCCGAGCCGGAGTAGGTGACCT
>JAYVUZ010000099.1:0-12421 GCA_043787415.1 Fimbriiglobus sp.
GTCTTCGCGGGCGACCCGCCCGCAGAGGACAGGCGGGTCGCCTGTCAGACTAAAGCAGGCGGGGTCGCCTGCTCCACTACCGCCGCTCGCTCCGCGCCCACCTGCGCTCCGCTCGGAATGACAGAAGCCGACTTCCAATGAAAAAAATTCTGCCTTGGATCATCACCGCCGTCTTCGCGATTTACGCCTTCGGCGGGCTGCGGCCCGCGCCGGTGAAGGACTTTGACTGGCAGAAATTCGGGCGCATCCCGGCGATGGCGAACGGTCGTTTCCAGCCGCTCGATTCGCTCGCGCGCAACTCGCTCCTCCAGCTCCGCGAAAAGGGCTCGGCGATTTCCTCAACCGCGCTCAAAGGCCCGGACAAACAGCGCATCATGTCGGCGACGGAGTGGCTCGCCGAGGTCATGTTCAAGCCCGAGACCGCCGAGGCGCGGCCGAATTTCCGCATCGATAATCTGGAACTGAAGCAGACCCTCGCGCTGCCTGTGGAGCCTGATGAAACCAAGAACGCGGACGGGAAGCACTTTGCCTACGCGCAAATCCGTCCGCAGCTCGGCGCATTGCAGGAGCAGGCGCGGCAGGCATCGGGCGTGAAGGCGGAATTGCAGTCGCCGTATCAGCGCGCGGTGCTCCAGCTTTTGAAACAGGTGCAGCTTTTCTGGCGGCTGGAAAACCTCGCGCAGCCGCGCGTGACCGACGTGCTCGCCGCGCTCAAAGCCGCGCCGCCCGAGGGTGCGGAGGAGTTTCTAAAAATGGCCGACGAGATGAAGCCGCAGGACGCCGCCGACTGGAAAGCCGAGATGGCCGCGTTCCTCGACAGCACCGAGGCGGGCCGCACCGCTATCATCGCGTCGCGCGAGGGCAAGCCGCACGACGAGAAGGCGCTCGCCGCTTTCAAGCGCGACCTCGTGCGCTTCGAGGCGATGTCGATGAAAGGCCAGGCCTTCCTCATCCCAACCGCCGACCCCGCTAAGACGCCCGACGCCTGGCGCGGCACGAGCGACGCGCTGATGTCCGCCGCCAGCGGCAGCACGCCGCACCCCGCGCTGCATGCCTACGCGCAGATGGGCGACGCTTTCCGCGCCGGCCGCGCCGCCGATTTCAACGCCGCCGCCGCCGACTACCTCGCGCAGCTCCAGCCGCAATTTGGCAAGGTCAGCACGAAGGCCGCGCGCGAGCAGTTCTTCAACCAGCTCTCGCCTTTCACCAACGCGATGGCGATCTACGTGGCCGTGGGGCTGTGCGCGATCTGCTTTTGGTTCGCGCCCGTGAGCGGCGAATGGCTGCGCCGCACGGCGGTCATGCTTTGCCTGCTCGCGCTCGTCATCCACGCGGGCGGGCTCATCTTCCGCATGGCGCTGGAGGGCCGCCCGCCGGTGACGAATCTTTACTCCGCCGCCGTCTTCATCGGCTTCGCCGCGTGCGTCCTCGGGCTGGTGCTGGAAACGGTGTGGCGCAATTCTATCGGCGTCATCGTCTCGGCGATCATCGGCTTTTCCACGCTGCTCATCGCGCACCATCTCGCGCTCGCGGGCGACACCATGGAAATGATGCGCGCCGTGCTCGACACGAACTTCTGGCTCGCGACGCACGTCGTCATCGTCACGCTCGGCTACGCCAGCACCTACGTGTCCGGGTTCCTCGCGATCATCTTCGTGCTGCGCGGCGTTTTCACCACTGGGCTCGACGCGCCGCTGCGCCAGTCGCTCGCGAAAATGATCTACGCCATCACCTGCTTCGCCGCGCTCTTCAGCTTCGTCGGCACGGTGCTCGGCGGCATCTGGGCGGATCAAAGCTGGGGCCGGTTCTGGGGCTGGGATCCGAAGGAGAACGGGGCGTTGCTCATCGTCGTTTGGAACGCCATGATGTTGCACGCCCGCTGGTGCGGCCTCGTCCGGGACAGGGGTATGGCTTTGCTGGCGCTGGCCGGCAACATGATCGTGACGTGGAGCTACTTCGGCACCAACCAGCTCGGGGTCGGGCTGCACGCCTACGGGTTCAGCAAGGAGCTGGTGAACGTGTGCTGGTACATGTGGGTGTCGCACGCCGCATTCATCTTCGTCGGACTGGTGCCGTGGTACCGGCTGCACGGGGACGGGACGAAGCGATGACGTGCCGGCCGAGCCCGAACAACCTGAAGCCCGCCCGTTGCGACGGGCGGGCTTCTTGCTTACCCTGACCCGACCCCCTCCCCGCAGGAACCGCCCGTAATGGCCCACCGCCCGGTCCGCGTCGGCATCGTCGGCCTCGGCTTCGGGGCCGAGTTCATCCCCATCTACCAGGCCCACCCGGCCGCCGAGATGGCCGCCGTCTGCCGCCGCGACCGGGCCGGGGTGGACGAGTGCGGGGACAAGTTCGGCATCCCCAAGCGGTACACGTCCTACGCCGACCTGCTGGCCGACCCGGACATCGACGCCGTCCACCTCAACTCGCCGATCCCCGACCACGGGCCGCAGACGCTCGCCGCCCTGCGGGCCGGCAAGCACGTCGCCTGCACCGTGCCGATGGCCACCAGCAAGGAGCAGATCAAGGAGATCGTGGAACTCCAGCGGCAGACGGGCCTCGTCTACACCATGATGGAGACCGTGGTGTACGCCCGGGAGTACTTGTTCGTGAAAGACCTGTACGACCGCGGGGTGCTGGGGCGGATGCAGTTCCTGCGGGGCAGCCACCAGCAGGACATGGACGGCTGGCCGGGCTACTGGCCGGGGCTGCCGCCCATGTGGTACGCCACCCACTGCGTCAGCCCGTGCCTGGCGGTGCTGTCCCGGCCGGGCGAGCCGGCGATGGCCGAGAGCGTGGTGTGCCACGGGTCGGGCCGCATCCGCGAGGAGTTCATCGGCAAGTACGGCAGCCCGTTCGCCGTCGAGAGTGCTACCTTCAAGGTGCGGGGCAGCGACGTGGTAGCCGAAGTCACCCGCAGCCTGTTCGACACCGCCCGGCAGTACCGGGAGAGCTTCGACGCGACGGGGTCTCACGCCAGCTTCGAGTGGCAGCAGGTGGAGGGGCAAGACCCGGTGCTGCACCTGCGGGGGTTGCCGGAGCCGCAAATCCCGGTGCGGGTGAAGGTGCCGGACTTCGCCGGCCGGCTGCCGGAGCCGGTCCGCAAGTTCACCGGGGCCATCCACGACGCCACCCACCTGAGCTTCGTGCAGGGCGGCGGCCACGGCGGCAGTCACCCCCACCTGACGCATCAGTTCTTGATGGCCGTGCAGGGCCGGCAGGCGGCCTTCCCGGACGCCGCGACGAGTGCCAACTGGACGCTGGTTGGGCTGTGCGCGCACGAGTCGGCAATGGCCGGCGGCACGCGGGTCGAGATTCCGGTGTACTAAAAGCTCGCAGCCCGAAGCGCTAGCGAGGAGGAGCGTCCTCCTCGCTAGCGCTTCGGGCTGCGAGCTTTTAGTACACCGGGAGACTACTTTACCCGTTCTAGCTCGAAGTACCCGGCCTTCTCGCCGTCCTTCGGCGGGGCGACGGCCGCCGGCAACCCGGTCTCGCTGTCGGTGAGGAACACCTTCAGCTTGTCGGCCCCGTCGAACTCGTACACCCCGTACTCGGTCTTGCCAGCCTTGTTCAGGCTCTTCAAGGTGATGCGAGCCGGCTTGGCCGTCGCGTCCAGTTTCACCACCTCGTCCGACTCGGCCCCGGTCAGGGCGGAGGTGGTCTTGAAAATGGTGCCCTCGAACGAGGCGGCCATGTTCAGCTTGGTCAACGCCTCGCCGTCCAGCTTCTTGCCGGCCACCACGGCGGCCGTCGGTTTCCACTTGCCCTGGAACTTCTTCAGCTCGTCGGCGTCCACCTTGCCCGCCATCGGCTTGGCGTCGCCGGACTTCGGAGCCGGCAGGCCGCCGCCGCCCTTCAGCTCGGTGTCCTTCCGTTTCGACTTGTCGGCCGGGGCGACCGCATCCAGGTCGCCCAGCGACTCGCCGCCGGCCCGCGTCACCATGCCCTTGAACACCTCCGGCTTGATGCCCTTGGGCAACCACCGCACCGACCCGTCGGCCATCAGGGCGTAGGTGCCGCGGCGGCCGTCCGGCGCCTTGTGGGCGAAGTCGTCCAGCGGGTCGGCGGCCTTGTCGTCCACCCCGCGGACGGTGGCCCCGCCGCCGCTGATCCACGGCTGCCGGTCCTCCGGCTTCACCTGGAGCAGGTAGATGGTGTTGGCCAGCCCGTCCGTCACCTCCTCGGGCTTGCTACCCCAGTCGTACCCGGTGATGCCGACCAGCTTGGCGAGCTTCGGGTCGGCCGGTTCGAACCGGGCGCTGTCCAGCCCGAGGCCGGCCGGGGCGACGTAGTTGGTGCCCCCCAGCGGCCGGCCGTCGGCCTTCGGGTGACTCTCCACCCGCCAGGCGTCCTGCGGGTAATAGGGCACCAGGAACTCGGGCACCCAGGTCTCGGCGGTCGGCAAGTTCTCTTTGCCCCACCACACCTTCTTGTCCTGAATTTGCGACCGCAGCCCGGCCCGGCCGAGGTACGGCAGCAGGTCGGCCAGGAAGCTCACCCGCTGCTCCGGCGGGTACGGCATCCGGTACCGCTCCTCCTTCGTCTCCCGGTTCACGGTGCCGCGGGGGAACGGCTTCTTCTCCTTGCCCAGCTTGACCGCGGCGGCGGCCAGCGAGTGCCAGTCGGCCTCCCCACTCTGCACGGCGATGCGGCCGCGGACCTGCCCGCCGGTGCGGACCACCCGGGGCATCAGCACGCTGGTAAACTTGTCTTCCGGCCAGTCCATGTCGGCCGACACCGTCACCACCTTGTCCGTCTGGCCGAGGGTGATGGTCCCCTTGCCGTCGTCCAGGAAGGTGCCGGTCGGCCCACCCGGGGCCGCACCGCCGCCGCCATCCTCGCCCGGCGGACCACCACGGCCGCCGCGACCGCCGGGTAGGCCACCGCTGCTCCCGCCCGGCGGGCCGCCACGACCGCCCGGCGGGCCGGCCAGCCCGCCCTCGTCCCCGCCGCCCGGCCCGGCCCCAGGGCCGGGGTCACTCGGCCCGCCGCCGATGGTCGTCTGCATGCTCAACGTTGGGTCGGCGATCAGCTTGAGCAGGTTGAGCAGTGGCCGGATGTTCTCGTTCACCGCCCGCCGGGCCTCGTCGTCGCTGACGAATTCGAAGGCCAGCCGGCCGTTGCCCTTCTCCCTGTCGAACTGGCTGAGCACCCCGCCGATCAGTCGCATCCGGGAGGCCAACCCGGCCAGCGGGTTGGCCGTCTCCCGGAACATCTCCCCGGCCTGCCGGGCGGCGATCAACTGCTGGTCGATGACCTCGGCGTAAATCACCGCCGGCGGGTTCTTGGCGTCCTCTTCCAACTGGTTGAGCAGCCGCTTCAGTTCGGGGTCGATGGTGCGGTAGGTCGGTACCGAGGTGTACAGCTTGCGGGCACGGCCGGGCGGCGCGTTCGGGGCGCCCGGGGGGCCTTCGCCGCCACCCGACGGCGGGGGACCGCCACCGGGTCGCCGGCCTTGCTGCCGCAGACTGATGTCGTCGGGCCGCGGGCCGCCGCCGGGCCGCTGGCCGGACCCGCCGCCGGGTCGGCCGCCCTCCGGGCCGCCGCCCTCCGGGGCTGGCGGGGCGTTCGGGTCGGCCGGCGGCGGGTCTTCCGGCGATAGCTCGGACTTGAACGTGGGGTAGCCGTTGTCCTGGAGGTCCACCGTCAGGAACCGCTCGACGCTGCCCTCGGCCCCGATGAACAAGGTGGTGTCGTCGAACACGCACACGGCGTACTTCTTCGGCGGCAGCTTCGGGTCGGGCGGGGGCGGGTCGGGCAGCCGGATGCTGCTGCTCAGCCCCATCAGCCCGATCACCGCCTTTAGGGTGAAGGCCTTAGCCACGGCGTCCACGAACGGGTTCTGCTTGATCAAGAAGTACTCCCGCTTGGCCGTGGTGGCGCCGGCCGGCTTGTCCAGCTCCAGCGCCTGGTACAGCCGGGAGCGGTCGATGGGCGACTTGGTGCGGACCACCCCGAACGGCTCCCGGTCCGGGCCGACGATGCAGTGGATGTACGTCTCCATGTCGTCGAACGGGATGGTTAGCGAGGTCTGGAAGAGCCCCTGCACGTAATTGTCGAAGACGCTGCTATACACCGGCGTGGCCGACTGCTTGAGCCGGTCGAAGTTGACCCGGTACACGGCCCGGGTGTCGTTTGGCAGGAGATTCGTCACGTCCTTCTGGTCGCCCGACGTCTTCGGCTTGTCGGCCGGCTTGGCGGCCCCGTCGGCCGGCTTGGCGTCGCCGTCGGCCGGCTTGGCATCACCGTCGGCCGGCTTGCCGTCAGCCATCGGCTTGTCGTCGGCCGGCTTGTCGTCACTCGGCTTAGCCGCTCCGCCGCCGTCGGCCGGCCGAGCCGCGACCGGCGGGGTCGGGGACGGCTTCGGGCTGTCGTCCCCCCCGAGGACGAAATATGCCGCGGTGCCGAGGCCGCCCACCGCTAGTACGCCCAGCACCACCCCGACCAGCACCCCGGTGTTGGCCTTCTTGGCCGGCTTCTTCTTGCCCTTGTCCTTCTTGGCCGGCTTGGCATCCGCGTCGTCGCCGGCGCCGTCCGGCGGCTCCGGAACGGTGAAGCGGTACTTACACTTCGGGCACTCGGTCTTCTTGCCGACGAGGGCCGAGCTGCGGATCGGCACGTCCGCCTCGCAGCTCGGACAGGCGACGCTGTACCGGATGTTGGCCATGAGGGACAGCTCCCGCCGAGATGTCGGCACAGGACGGATGGACGGAAAGTGGGCGCGGCTGGCACCCTGAACCGACTAGCGTGATCTTACCGCCCGGCGTTGGCGAGTGGAAACCGATTTCGGGCCGATGGTTCCGCCCGGACACCCCGCCGCGACCGGTGCGGACGGAGTTTTCGGCGAACCGACACCCTGCTGGCGTCCGGTTGTCCCCGGCCGGAAGCTGGCTGACCTGTTCCGGTTCGCCAGCCCGCCCTCCGGATTCCCGACCCGGCGGGCTGATTCCGCCTACTGTGCGCGACACCCGGCCCTAAGCTGTACTGTGCCCGCCGTCCTTCCGGAGCAGCCGCATGGCCCCCTGGAACGGTCTGATGGACCGCATCCGGCCGAAAGCCTACGGGCGTCGGCCGCCGCTGGTCCTCATCAACGGCCTGGCCGAGCAGCACGAGAGCTGGTTCCTGAACAAGCGGTACTGGTCGCGGTTTTTCGACGTGTATCAGCCGAACATCCTGGCCTACGACGGCCCGGCCCTGCACGCCCGCATCGCCGCCAAGCAGCCGATCACGGTGGACTACCTGGTGGACGAGCTGCACACGTTCGTCGAGCGGTTCGTACAGAACCCGCCGTACCACCTGGTGGCCAGCAGCCTGGGCGGGAAGGTGGCCGTCGAGTTCGCTGCCCGCTATCCGGCACTGGTCAACCGCGTCGTGCTGCTGTGCCCGTCCGGCATGGGCGACGCGGAGCGGTTGCCGATCATGGACGGGGTGATGCGGAACGACATGCACTCGGTCGTCCGCAGCGTGTTCCACAAGTCCCGGTTCGCCGACCAGGACATCGTCAAGTATTACAAACTGTCGATGGGCAACCGCAAGTGGAAGACTGGCCTCCTCAAGACGGTGCGGGGCACCCTGGCGTTCACCGTCCGCGACCGGCTCAAGGATGTGCCGGCCCAGACGCTCCTGTTGACCGGCGAGAACGACAAGATTTGCGACCCGGCGGTGGCCGAGCAGGCGGCCAAGAGCCTGCCGTGCGGGCACTTCCGCAGCATCCCGGCCTGCGGCCACGCCCCGCAGATCGAGAAGTACCGGCTGGTGAACCGGCTGGTGGCCCACTTCCTGACCGCCGCCCGGCCGACGGCCCACCCGAAACTGTCCCAACTCCTCCTCGCCAAACCCCGCCGAGTCGCCGCCCCATGAGCGAACCCGCCCGCCGCCCGTTGGGGGTGCCCGTCGGCCACCACGCCGTCCCGGACTGGTGGCTGATGTTCCGCAAGTTCCTGGAGCACGGCACCAGCATCGCCTCGTTCACCCCGAGCAGCCGGTTCCTCAGCCGGTCGCTCATCCAGGGCATCGACTACGACCGGGCGAAGTGCATCGTGGAGCTGGGGGCCGGCACCGGCCCGGTCACCGAGCAACTGGTGCGGCGGGTGAAGCCGCACACCCGTCTGGTAGTGCTGGAGCGCGACCCGGACTTCTGCACCCGGCTGCGGGCCAAGTTCCCGACGGCCGAGATCGTCGAGGGGGACGCCGCCCACATCGACGCCCTGCTGGCCGACCGCGGCATCACGCAGGTGGACCAGGTGATCAGCGGGCTGCCGCTGCCGAGCTTCCCGGCCGACCTGCGGGACGCCATCATGCGGACCAGCGCCCGGGTGCTTGGGCCGGAGGGCGAGTTCCGGCAACTGACGGTCATGCCGCTGGTGTACAAGAAGCTGTACCAGAGCTACTTCCGGGACGTGCGGTTCCGGTTCGTGGCCCTTAACCTGCCGCCGGCCGGGGTGTACGTGTGCCGCGGCTTCCACCCGGCGCCGGGACCGTGAACACCGGCTTCCTGGCCCCGCTCACCGGGTCGATGCCGGTCCGCCGGTTGGCCGACGCGGCCGTGGTGCGACTGGCCCACCGCCGGGCGCTCGCCCTCGACCGCATGGACGCCGCGGCGGTGCAGGACGCCACCCTCCGCCGGCTCGTCCGCCACGCCGCCGGCACCCGGTTCGGCCGGGACCACCACTTCCACAGCATCCGCACCGTGGCCGACTACCAGCGGCGGGTGCCGGTCCGCGACTACGACGACTTCTGGGCGCTGTACTGGAAGGGTGCGTACCCGCGGCTGGCCGGCACGACGTGGCCGGAGGTCATCCCGTACTACGCCCTGTCCAGCGGCACCACCAGCGGCACCACCAAGTACATCCCCATCAGCCGGCAGATGGTGCGGAGCAACCAGACGGCCGCGTTCACGACGACCGCCCTGTTCCGCCACGCCCACCCCCGGGCCGAACTGTTCACCGGCAAGTTCTTCTTCCTCGGCGGCAGCACCGACCTTCGCAAGCAGGAAGATGGTTCACTGGCCGGCGACCTGAGCGGCATCGCCACCAAGGAAGTCGCCGAGGCCCTGCGGCCGTATTCGTTCCCGCCGCTCGACCTGGCCCTGCTCGGCGACTGGGAGAAGAAGTTACCACTGCTGGCCGAGCGGGCGGCCCGGGAGCCGATCACCGCCGTCAGCGGCGTGCCGAGCTGGGTGAAAATCCTGTTCGACCAGGTGAAGGCGACGACCGGCAAGCGGACCATCGCCGACGTGTGGCCGATGCTGCGGCTGGTGGTCGTCGGCGGCACCAAGTTCGACCCGTACCGCGAGCTGTTCCGGGCCGAGGTCGGCGACGCCGTCGACTTCTGCGAGGTGTACCCGGCGAGCGAGGGGTTCATCGCCACCGAAGACCCCCGCCATCACCTGCTGCGGTTGATCCCGGACATCGGCCTGTTCTTCGAGTTCATCCCGGCCGGCGAGTTCGTGGACGGCAAGCCGCCGGCGAACCCGACCCGGCACACCCTCCGCGAGGTACAGGTCGGCGTCCAGTACGCTGTCGTGCTCACCACCTGCGCCGGTCTGTGGGGCTACCTGCTGGGCGACACCGTCACGTTCGAAAGCGTGCGGCCGCCGCTGCTGCGGTTCAGCGGGCGGACCAAGTTCTTCCTGTCCGCATTCGGTGAGCACCTGATCCAAGAGGAAGTGGACCGGGCGGTGGCCCGTGCCGCGGCGGCCTGCGGCGTCGCGGCGGTCGATCACCACGTCGGCCCGGTGTTCCCGACGGCGACCGAGAAGGCGGGTCGGCACCTGTATCTGGTCGAGTTCGCCGGGCCGTCGCCGGACCTGGGCCGCTTTGCCACACTGATCGATGCGGAACTCAGCCGGTTGAACGAGGACTACGCCGCCCACCGGGGCGGCGACCTGACCATGATGGCCCCCGAAGTGCGGGCGGTGCCGGCCGGTGGGTTTGCCGCCTGGATGGCCGCCCGCGGCAAGGCCGGCGGGCAGAACAAGGTGCCCCGCATTGACAACAGCGGGGCCGTCACCGCCCAACTGGCCGACTGGTTGCGATCCCGCCGCCCGGAGTGATGCCGATGGCTGTCGAACTGAAGACCCTCGGCGTGTGTAGCTGGTCGCTGCGAGTGACCAGCATCCCCGAACTGAAGGGGTTCTTGGACCGGCTCGGCCTCGACCTGGTGCAGATCGCCTGTGGCGACCCGCACCACGCCAGTTGGGACGAGGGCGACGCCATGCCGGCTGTTGCCAAGGCGGCCGGGTTCCGCATGGGCGGGGCGATGCTCGGCTTCCCCGGCGAGGACTACACCACCCCGGCCCACATCCGGCACACCGGCGGGTTCGGCGACCCGGCCACCCGCCCCGAGCGGCTCGACCGCCTCCGCTGGGCGGTGGCCCGCACCCGCGACCTCGGCCTCACGGACTTGATGTTCCACGCCGGCTTCCTGCCCGCACCCGGCGACCCGGGCCGGTCGGCCTTCCTCGACACGCTGGCGACGGCGTGCGGCATTGCGGCGGGGCAGGGGGTGAACGTGGCCTTCGAGACGGGCCAGGAGACCGCAACCTTACTGCACCGCACGCTGACCGAATTAGCCGCCCCGAACGCCGGGGTGAACTTCGACCCGGCCAACATGCTGCTGTACGACATGGGCGACCCGCTGGCGGCGGTCGAGCTGTTAGCCCCGTACATCCGCAGCGTCCACCTCAAGGACGCCGACCGGCCGACGACGCCCGGCGAGTGGGGCCGCGAAGTCCCCATCGGCGAGGGTCAGACCGATTCGGCGGCCGTTCTGACGACGCTGGATCGCATCGGCTACGGCGGCCCGGTGTACGTCGAGCGGGAGGCGGGCGACCAGGCCGGCCGGGTCCGGGACATCGCGCATGCAGCGGGTTTTGTACGAACCTGGGCGGCCGGCCGGCGGTCGAATTGACGGCGGCGGCAACGGCTGCTAGGTTAGCGTCTCGGGAGAGGTGGCTGAGTGGTCGAAAGCACCGCTTTGCTAAAGCGGCGTGGGGGTAACACCTCACCGGGGGTTCGAATCCCCCCCTCTCCGCTCCGGTCGTCGTCAGTACCCGTCTGGCGTCGTCAATCCCCGGCATTTCCAGCACTTCGGACGATGGCCTGCCCTCGGGGCCGTCGCACGCACTTTCGTCAGCCGTCGCCTCCGGTTGGCTGTCGCTATCAGCCGGGGTGTCAGCGGACTGCCTGCCGCCGGGGAACGGGTCGGCTGTCGCGGCAAGTCGGACACGCCACCCGGCAGGAGCCGACGCGGGCGAAGGTCTGCGGGCTGGCGGGTCGGCCCGGCCGGCAGGTTCGGTAGGCGGTCGGCCGCCGCCGCGAGGTCGCCCATCTGGAGCTTGGTGTAGACGTTGAGCGTCAGTCGCGGGTCGCTGTGCCGGGCGAGGACTTGAGCCTCTTTCACCGTCACCCCTGATTGCACCAGCATCGTGATATCCGTCGCCCGCTGGGCATGGAAGTCGAAGAACTCGGGGCCGTCCGGCCCCTGGACCGAGTAGGGGATGCCGGCCGCCTTGAGGTCGAGCTTGAGCGTGTCGGTTCCGCGGGTGCCCCAGGTGCCCGGCCAGATGGGCTGACCCACGGGCTTGCTGCCGAGGTAGCTGGCCAGCAGGTCGGCCGTGGGCTGGGGCAGGGGCTGGTTTGCCCCTTGCCGGTTCTTGGTGTCAACCGCCGCCAGCCGCACCGTCGGCGGGTCCGCGGTCAGGTCGAAGTCTTCGGGGCACAGCCCGGCCACCTCCTCCAGCCGGAAGCCGGTGGCCAGGGCGACGATGTCGGCGTGATACCGGGTGTCGCCGCCGAGGCCGCGGAACATCTGCTGGCTGCCCCGGGCCGTGTCCAGCAGCTTGGCCAACTGGTCGGCCGGCAGGGTCCGGCGGATGTGCCGGCGATCGGTTCGCACGTTGCCGCCCTTCAACCCGGCCAGCGGGTCGCGGTCCAGCCGGCCGTTCTGGCGCAACCACCGCACGAACTGCATGTCGGCTTGCCGCCAGGCGTTCGACGTCTGGGCGAACCGGCCGCCCTCGGTTCGCAGCGCGTGCCGGTATCTCTCCAGCCGTGCCGGGTCGATGCCCCCGGGTGTACACCCAGACAAAGCCTAGGCTTTGTCTGATGGATCAATTTCGGCCCGGGCCAGCGCCCATCGTCGAACCGATCGCCGACCGCCTGCCATCCCCCGGGCCGGCCGGCGCACGGCCCGCTCCCGGCCCGGCGGCCTTCGGCCGCCCGGTCGAGCCGGTGCCGGCTGCGGGGTCGCCCCCGCCCCGGCCGCCGCCTGCGGCCGCCCCGATCCGGGTGCACCCCAGCCGCTGCCCGGCCGTCACCGCCGGCGGCGGCCGGTCGGCCGCGCGGGCGAGGCGGGGCTGGCCCCCGGACCCGCCCCCGACCGCCCCGGGGCGTGGCCGGTCGGCGCACCGGCGGGA
>JAYVUZ010000100.1:0-8173 GCA_043787415.1 Fimbriiglobus sp.
GCGGACGTTCGGGTGGTTCGTCCGGTACCGGCGGCTCATGGCCGATGACGAGGACCACCCGGGGACCGGCGAGGCCATGATCCAGGCCGCCATGACCCACCGCATGCTTCGCCGGCTACACCCGACCCGGTAGTTTCAAGATACACTGTGAGTGGCTGCCGGACGCACCCCCGCCATGCCCCCGCGGCTCGGCCCCGCACGTCGTCCGCAACGGCCTCACCCACTCCGGGGTGCCGCGCTTCCGGTGCCGGGGATGCGGCCGGTGGTACGTGGCGGCCCCCCGCAAGGCCCGCGTGTCCGACGCCGACCGGGGGCGGGGCGAGCGGCGGCTCGCCGAGCGGGCGAGCCTGCGGGGCATCGCCCGGGCCACCGGCCGGTCCCGGTCCTGGCTCCAGCGGTTCGCCAACGACGGGTACCGCCAGCGGACCCCGCACGCCCCCGGGCGGCTCGAAAGATGTCGGCCGGCCTGACCGCCGGGGCGGACGAGTTGTGGTCGCTCGCCGGGCACGAGGGCCGGGCGTGCTGGGTGTGGGCGGCCCTGGAGGCCGACACCCGCCGAGTGATCGGGATGGCGGTCGGGGGTCGGTCGGGGGAGACGGCCCGCCGCCTGTGGGACGTGCCGCCCTGCCGCCACCGAGCCATCATCTGCACAGACTTCCGGTCCGCCGACCGGGCCGCCATCCCGGCCGGGCGGCACGCCGCCGGCGGCAAGGAGGCCTGGCTGACGTGCCACGTCGAGCGGTTCGGGTGTACCCTGCGGCAGCGGTGCAGCCGGTTCGTCCGCGAGACGCTGTCCTTCGCCAAGTGCCCCCGCAACCACCTGGGCGCCCTCTGGTACTTCATCCGGCTGTACAACCGCACCCGCCGGTGCCGACCATAGGGCTACTACCCCGTGGTACGGGGTCCAGGCGGCCTTCAGGGACAGGTAGCCGGACTCGATCAGGTAGGCCATCACCAGGTTGGCCTGGGGCAGGGTGAGATCGCGGGCCGGGGTCCACATGCCGCCCGGCACCGGGTCCAGTGCCAGCGACGAAACGGCCGCCGGCAGGCTATAAGTGTTCGTCTTGAGGTCGTACCGGATGAAGTCGCTGCCCTTAAAGAAGTACGCCGAATCCCCGCCCTGGTACAGGGCGGCGTCGATGCCGGACGGCCACAGGCCCGGCCAGTTGGTGGCGTGCGACAGGGGGTAACCGGGGTCCACCCTGTCGCTCGTGATGTCGTACCGCACATACTCGGCGTCGCGGAAGAAGTAAATTTTGCCGGTGCCCCAGTTCACTGCCGCGTCGACCCGGTCGGTCCAAAGGCCCGGCCAGTTGCCGGCGATCGGGGTCGGCGGGTTGGGCGGCAGGTACTCGGCATCAACCCCCTCGGGCGAGGGAATGTTGTACCGCACGTAGTGGTCGCCGTAGAAGAAGTACGCCTTGTTGAACCCTTAGTAGGCGACGGCGACGGCGTCGGCGGCGGCGGCCGGTAGCCCCGGCCAGTTGCCGACGACGGCCGCCGGCGGCTGGTCCTGCGCGCCGGTTGCGAAGTCATACCGGCTGTAAGTGGTGCCCGAGAACAGGTAGGCCATGCCGTTGGGCCAGGCCACGGCCGCGTCCACTGGCATAACAACTCTCAGTAGAGGGTATGTGAAGGGTAATGCCACGGGCCGAGGCCGGCAAAAGAATCCCCGGCCGCCCGCTCCCCCGGGCTACGACGTGATCCGGCCGAGCAACTGCCGTGTGCGGGCGTCCGACTCCCCGGCGGAGTATTGTTCGCAATGTCGTGGAGCACCGACCCGGCCGGTGACACGCCGGCAAAAGGCGGATGGCAGTTCCGGCGATTGAACTGTCAGCCGGGTCGCCGGGTGCGGCCGTCGAGGGTGTCCGGCTCCCATCGCGGTTCGGCAACCCGTACCGCGTCGTGGAACAGATCATCGGTGCGGTAAGCCTGCCATACGGATAGTGCCTGCCAGAACTGGTGTTCGTGATGCCCGGCCGATCGGTCGCAGATCGCCCGTGCCGTATCGAGGAACACGCGACACCAGAACTTCCGCTCGGCGAGGTCCGGGAAGTCGGCTTCGATGTCGATCCCGCGACCAGGCCAGAACTCGTTGTCGTCGAGGGACTGCATCCGGGCGACGAACGGCTGGTCGGCGGCAGTGGCCGTCCGCTTGGCCACCTCCAGCCCCAAGTCCAACAGCCGGTAGAACTGGGAGTTGTAGAACTGGGAGTTGTTGAGTGGCACCTCTTTAGTCCCGTATTTGATCTCGCAGGCCATGTCGTCACCCCAGCAGCCGCAGCACGGCGGCCAGCGGGATGGCCGCCCACGCCGGCCGCACCTCCAGGTCGTAGTCGATCTCCTCCAGCGCCCGCTCCAACTCCAGCAGCCGCAACAAGCGGTCGCCGGCGGCGGCGTCCCGCGGCAGCAGCCCCGCCCCGCCCACCCCAGCCGTGTAGGCGGTCACCACCTCCCGGCCGACCCGCTCCCGCCAGCCGTCGGCGAACGGCACCAGCGTCGCCCGGTCCTCCGGGCGGATCACCCCCGGCACCCGGCCGCGGGCGTCGGTCAGCTCGCCGACGGCCGTCCCGGCGGCGTAGTCCAAGCTCCGCACTAGGCAGGCCAGGTCGCGGAGGCCGTTCCGCTTCAGCCGCCGCTCGCTCACCGGCCGCAGCGGGTCGCCCTCGTAGTCGGTCAGCACGAACCCCCGGCCCGTCACCAGCAGTTTGCCCAGGTGGAAGTCGCCGTGGCAGCGGATGCGGACGGCCCCCAGCACGGCCGGGTCGAGCGCCCCCTTGAAGTGCTCCAGCAGGTCGTCCCGCCGGGGGCGGACGGCGGCGGCCAGCGCCCGCACCGGGTCCGGCCAGTCGGCCGCCGGGGCGTCTAGCCGCGCCCACACGGCGGCGGCCCGGTTGCGGAGGGTCTGGTACACGCTCCGCTGGTAGCCGGGGGTGTACGGCTCGGGGGCCAGCCCCGGCAGGTCGGCGGCGGCGACGGCTTTGTGCAGGGACGCCAGGAAGTCGCCCAGCCGGCGGCCGAAGTCGAGGGCCTCGCCGGCCAGCTCGTCCGGGGCGGCCCGGTCGCTGAACCGCGGGTTCTGGGCGGCCACCGCCTCGAAGAACCGGCCGAGCAGGTCGAGGGCCTGCTGCCAGGCGTCCCCCTGGCTCGGCACCCACTGTTTGAGGACGGCCAGGGTGATCGGCTCGGCCGTCTTCCGCCGCAGGGCCACGTAACCGACGATCGTGGCGACGCCGGGGAAGCGGTCTTGCAGGAACCGGCCCACCTCCAGGTCCGGGTTCACCCCGTCGTCCAGCCGGCGGAACGGTTTGAACACGAGGGTGTCGCCGAACTTCACGCTCAGGGCGTGCCGGCCGCCGCGGATCATGCTGAGCGGGGCGTCGGCCGGCGGCAGCTCGAACCCGGGTAGGGGCACCGTGGCCAGCTCGCCGGCGGCCGTCGGCACCACCCGGCCGGTGGCCACGGCGGCGGCCACCGCCCGCACGTAGGCCGGTACCGCCACCCCGTCGCACAGCCAGCCCGTCTCGCCCCCGGTCACCCGGGCCACGGCGGCCAGGGCCGGCGGGCCGAGCAGGTCGCCGGCCTGGTCGTCCGGCACGAACGCCAGCGGCAGCAGCACCGTCTCCGGGCTGCCGGCCGCGTACTCCACCTTGACGCTCAGCAGGCGGGCGTCCACCCCGCCGGGGGATACGACGGTGCTGGCCAGGATGCGGCAGCCGGTCACGTCCTGCCGCCGGCCGTCGGGCAGCCGCTTCTCGCAGTACTTGGGCAGCACCAGCTCCAGCTCGTCCCGGCCGGGGCCGTCGGTCAGCTCGTGCCAGTCGGTCAGCACCGGCAGGGCCGGCACGTCGTCGCCGACCACCTGGGGTACGTCGGCGGCGTGCAGCTTGAACCAGTAGAAGGCGTACGGCCCGAGGGTGAGCGGGTACGGCCCGTCCCCGACGGGGGGGAACAGGCTGCGGCCGGCCAGCTCCTCCGGGGTGGTCCCGCGGTACGCCTTCAGGTCCAGCTCGGCGTGCTGGGTGAACCGGCTCAGGTTGGCCGCCACCAGCACCGCCTCGCCGTCCAGGGTGCGGACGAACGCCAGCACCTTGTTGTTGGCCGGGGCCAGATACTCGATGCCGCCGCGGCCGAACGCCCGGTGCCGCTTACGCAGGGCGATCAGCCGCTTGGTCCACCACAGCAGGGACGACGTGTTCGACTGCTGGGCCTCGACGTTCACCGCCTCGTAGTGGTACTCCGGGTCGGTCACCACCGGCAGGTACAGGGCCTGCGGGTTGGCCTTGCTGAAGCCGGCGTTGCGGTCGCCCGACCACTGCATGGGGGTGCGGACGCCGTTGCGGTCCCCCAGGTAGATGTTGTCCCCCATGCCGATCTCGTCGCCGTAGTACAGGACGGGGGTGCCGGGCAGGCTGAACAGCAGGCCCGTCAGCAGCTCGATGCGGCGGCGGTCGTTGCCCAGCAGGGGGGCCAGCCGGTGGCGGATGCCCTGGAAGATTTTCGCCCGCTTGTCTTTGGCGTACGCCCGCCACAGGTCGTCCCGCTCCTCGTCCGTCACCATCGCCAGAGTCATCTCGTCGTGGTTGCGGAGGAACAGCCCCCACTGGCAGTTGTCCGGGATGGCCGGCGTCTGCGCCAGCACGTCGATGATGGGGAAGCGGTCCTCCTGGTGGACGGCCATGTACAGCCGCGGCATGAGCGGGAAGTGGAAGGCCATCTGGCACTCGTCGCCGGCCCCGAAGTAGCTGACCATGTCCTCCGGCCAGGCGTTCGCCTCGGCCAGCAACATGCGGTCGGGGAACCGCGCGTCCACGTGCTTGCGGAGGTGCTTGAGGAAGGCGTGCGTCTCCGGCAGGTGCTCGCAGCTCGTCCCCTCCCGCTCGTACAGGTACGGCACGGCGTCCAGCCGCATCCCGTCCACGCCCAGGCCGAACCAGAAGTCCACGGCCGGCAGCAGGGCGTCCCAGACGGCCCGGTTGTCGAAGTTGAGGTCCGGCTGGTGGCCGTAGAAGCGGTGCCAGTAGTACTGGCCGGCGACGGCGTCCCAGGCCCAGTTGCTCGTCTCGAAGTCGGGGAACATGAGGCCGACGCCGGCGTACTTCTGCGGGTCGTCGGACCACACGTAGAAGTCCCGCTCCGGGCTACCCTGGGGGGCGCGGCGGGCCGCCTGGAACCACGGGTGCTGGTCGCTCGTGTGGTTGACCACCAGCTCCGTCACTACCCGGATGCCGCGCCGGTGGGCCTCGGCCAGGAACGTTTTCACGTCGTCCAGGGTGCCGTAGTCCGGGTGGACGGACAGGTAGTCGGCGATGTCGTACCCGTCGTCCCGCAGCGGCGACGGGTAGAACGGCAGCACCCACACGCACGTCACCCCGAGGTCTTCAAGGTAGTCGAGCTTCTGGGTCAGCCCCTTGAAGTCGCCGATGCCGTCGCCGTCGCTGTCGTGGAAGGCCCGGACGTGGACCTCATAAATGACGGCGTCTTTGTACCATAGGGCGTCACCGGGCATGGGCGGGGGGTGCTCGGGGGTCAGGCGGCGGCCGGCGTCGGGGCCACGAAGGCGGCCGAATCATAGTACGTGCGGAACTTCCGCACCAGCCCGCCGGCCGTCTCCAGCACGCTCACGCCCTTGTACGTGACGGGGGTGCCGGTCGGCAACCGGCCGGTGCTCGTCCACTCCAGCACGGCGAACCCGTCCCCCTCGTGGACGGCGAAGAAGTCCGACTGCACCGACTGGAACGCCCTCAGGTACTCGGCCCAGAACTGACGCGCCCCGTCCCGGCCCTTGCGCTCGTGGGTCAGGTTGGCCAGCTCGGCGTCGTCCCCGAACAGGGCGGCCACCGGCTCGGGGGTCTGGGTCTGCTCGGCCTGCTGCAGGCCGGCGATGAACTTCTGCACGGTGTCGCTCGGCACGGGTACGCCCTCGGGGTGTGGGCGACGGGGGTGCAACCGACGTGCCGCCCCGGCTACCCGCCGCTCGTCTTCACCCAGCACCGCAGCACCTCGGCCACGCTCCACGCCTGGGCGATGCACGCCCGCGGGGTGTACGGCGGTTCGGCGTCGAACACCTCCGAAATGCTCCCCACGCACGCCTCGCTCAGGTGGTCGCGGAAGCTCGTCAGGAACTCCCGGCCGGCCGTCGGGTCGTCCGGGTGGAGCTTCCGCCAGGCGTCCACGAACGGGCCGATCAGCCACCCCCACACGGTCCCCTGGTGGTAGGCCGCGTCCCGGCTCCGCAGGTCGCCGAAGTACCGGCTCTTGTAGTCCGGGCTGCCGGGGGCCAGGCTCCGCAGCCCGACCGGGGTGAGCAGTTGCGTGCGGCACACCCCCACCACCGCCGCCCATTTGTCCTCGTCCAGCACCGGGTGGTCGAGGCTGACGGCGAAGAGCTGGTTGGGCCGCACCGCCGCGTCGTCGCCGGCCTCCCCGTCGAGCACGTCCCACAGGCAGCCGGTGGCGTCGTTCCAGAACCGCCGGTTGAAGCTGGCCCGGCACTGGGCCGCCGCCACGGCCAGCTCGTCCGCCCGCTGGTTCGGCGTGTCGGTGCCGCAGGTGACCTCCGACCCCGGCCGGCTGGCGTCCGCGTCGCACTCCCGCAGCCACCCCTCGGTCAGCTTCAGCGAGTTGTACCAGAGGGCGCAAATTTCGACCGCCTTGCCCCGCCGCGGGGTCACCACCCAGTCGCCCACTTTGGCGTCCATCCACGTCAGTTGGTAGCCCGGCTGGCCCTGCCGCATGAGGCCGTCGGCCGGGTCCACCCCGATGCCGTAGTGGGTGCCGGCCTGGTGGTGGGCGATGATGTCCAGCATGGTCGGCAGCAGCGCCCGCAGGGTGGCCCGGTCGTCGGTCGCCTCGACGTACCGCTGGACGGCGTGGAAGTACCACAGGCTGGCGTCGGCCGTGTGGTACAGGCCGACGGTGCCGCGGTCCGGGAAGAAGTTCGGGATGAGGCCGTCCTTCACGTGCTGGGCGAACGACTTGAGGATGGCCTCGGCCTCGCGGTGCCGGCCGGTCGCCAGGCACAGCCCGTCCAGCGAGATCATGGTGTCCCGGCCCCAGTCGGTGAACCAGTGGTAGCCGGCGATGACGGTGCGGGCCTCGTGGCCGAGGGCCTGGGCGCGGGCCTGCTCCATCACCCGGGCGGCCGGGGTGATGAGGAACTGGTCGGCGGCCAGCACCAGCTCGGCCCCGAACTCGTCCCGGGCCGGCCGCGGGGCGGCGTCGATCAGCCGCTGCCGACGGGTCCGCTCGACCTCGTACCCGTCCAGCGGCGGCAGGGCCAACAGGCGGATCCAGTTCTCCGTCGAGGCGGTCAGCACCACGGGCACCTTCGGCCGCAGCTTGACCCGGAACACGCCCGGCTCGTACAGCCCGCCGACGCCCTCGTAGCCGCGGCTCTCCTCGGTGCGGAACAGCACGTCCGGCACCGTCTTGGGGTCGATGGTCAGGGTCGGCTCGGTGCCGTCCAGCTTGAACCGCAGGGCGGGGAACTTGGGCAGCCCGCCGGCCAGCTCGTACTCCCCCTCGCTGGCCGTCAGCACGTACGGCAGGGTGGTGGGCGTCGTGACGGCGTCGTCGTGGCCGCGGAAGTGGACGGCCGGCCACAGCTTCACCTGCACCGGCCCGGGGCCGTCGAGCAGGTGGTAGATGACGTGGACGGTGTTGCTCTTGTGCGGCATATACAGCCGCTTCTCGATGGTGTGGCCGTCGGTCCGGTACACCCACACCGGCAGGCCGTACTCGAGCCGGAACTCGACCAGCACGTCGGCCCCGTGGACGTCGGTGCCGCCGCCCGGCCGCTCGGCCCCGCCGACGAGCTGGCTGCGGTAGCCGGGGAAGCGGAACTGCTCGGTCAGCACGCTCAGGGCCATCACCCGGCCGAGGGGGGCCGGGTGGGCGGCGATGAGCAGGCCGTGGTAGCGGCGGGTGGCCGCCCCGGCCACGGTGCCGCTGGCGTACCCGCCGAGGCCGTTGGTGACCAGCCACTCGCGGTCGAGCAGGGTGGCCAGCTCGCCGCCGGCCACCCGCCGGGTGTGCGACTCGGCGTCGCCGGCGTCCGGGTTCGACATCACCGTGGGGATGGGCATGGGGCGTCGCTCCGGTTCGTCGTGGGGTGGTGCCGAGTCTTCGAGGCCCACCGGCGGGGCGGTGTCGCGGACGGTGGGCCTCGAAG
>JAYVUZ010000101.1:0-31288 GCA_043787415.1 Fimbriiglobus sp.
CCGGCGTAGCCGGCCTGTTCTGGGCGTTCGCTGCCCTCGCTCGTCCGGCCTGAGCGACCAAGAAGCCGCTCACCAGTCCCTACGCTGAGGCCACTACCAGCAATCGTATGGTTGAAACAACTCACCACCCCACCGCCGCAGATCGGGCCTTGGGTTCCGGCCTACGGGACTGTGACCCACGAGGCCGCCCGCGCCGAGGCCGAGCGGGCCGTCAGAGACTTCCAAGGACAGATGCTACGGAATCATCCTTTCCTGAAGCCGGTTCCTGACCGTCGGTCACTGTGTTACCGGCTAGAACCACTGCTCAGTCAGGCTGGCCAAGTTACTTCTTCGTTAACTCCTTAAACTTGATGTCCCGGAACTCGACCCGCATGGGCGGCCCCTTGTGGGCCTGGAAGGCGATCACCCCTTTGGCCGGTGCGGCGATGCCGTCGTTCGCCTTCGGGAAGTCGGCGTCCAGGGCCGTATCGCCGTTCACCGCGATGGCGATGTGGTTGCCCGTCACCGTCAGCTTGTACTTGACCGGCTCGCCCTTAAACCCGAGCGTGGTCTTTGGCTTGAGCAGGTAGCCGCCGACACCCTCGCCGTACAGGGCGCCCCAGTAGTTCGGGGCGGCGTCGGCCTGCGGCCCGTGAACGACGAACTTGGCCGGGTCGGCGAGTACGCTCCGCACCTGCACCCCACTGTTGCCGATGGCGTCTCGCAAAATGATCGTGTAGCTCAGCTCGAAGTCTGCGTACTTGGCCTTGCTCACGAAGAACGTGTTGTACTTCGGGTCTTCCTTAGTCTCGCCGACGACCCGACCTTCGGCCAGGGTCCAGATGTCGTCCCGGCCCTCCCAGTTGGCCGGGTCGAGGAAGGCTTTGGTGTCGTCGGCCGGGGCGGCGAGCAGGAACGAAGCGGCGAGGGCGAGCATCGGGACTCCGCGGGAAAGGGTGCGGGCGGGCGGGGGTATTCTAGCGGTTGCCGCCGCCGCCGGCGGCCGTATCCCACACCCTGCCGCACAACGCCCCGTCCCGGGAAGCCCGCATGTCCCCCCCCCCGCTGTCCGCTACCACCCGCCTGCTGGTAGTGGCCGTGGCCGTCATCGGCTTCCTGTTCGACACCTATGAACTGCTCATGCTGCCGGTCATCGGCACCGGGGCGCTGTCCGACCTGATGAAAGTTCCGGCCGACGACGCCCGGGTGCGGTGGTGGATCGGCGCGATCCTGTGGATCGCCGCCCTGTGCGGCGGAGTGTTCGGGCTGCTCGGTGGGTGGATGATCGACCGCTTCGGCCGCAAACGGATCATGGTGGCCAGCATCCTGGCCTACTCCCTGTCCCCGCTGGCCGCCGCCTTCAGCACTGAGCTGTGGCAGTTCGTACTGTTCCGCTGCACCACCTTCATCGGGGTGTGCGTCGAACTGGTGGCGGCCGTCACCTGGCTGGCTGAACTGTTCCCCGAGCGGCGGACCCGGGAGCGGGCCATCGCCTGGAGTCTGGCCGCTGCCTCGCTCGGTGGGCTTCTGGTCACGGTGGTGGATCAGGCCATCGTGGCCGCCGCCCCAAACCTGCCGGCCATCCCGACCGCCGAGGGACCGTCGGCCCACGCCCCCTGGCGGTACACCTTGATCAGCGGGCTTGTGCCCGGGTTGCTCATCCTGGCGCTCATGCCGTTCGTCCCCGAGAGCCGGGTGTGGGCCGAGCGGAAGCGGGCCGGCACGCTCGGTCGGCCGAGCTTCGCCGAGCTGTTCTCCCCGGAACTGCGGCGGACCACGCTCGTCACCACCGTGCTGTCGGCCTGCGGGTATGCGGCCGCCTTCGGCGCCCTCCAGGTGACGCCGTCACAGGTCATCCTGGCCCGGCCGGAGATCGCGGTGCCCCGGGCCGAGGGTCAGAAGCTGATGAAGGAGGCCCAGACGGACGCCGACAAGAAAGCCGCCGGGGCCAAACTGAAGGAGGCCCGTGACGCTCAAGAGGCCCGCAAGAGCAGCATCCAGTTCTGGCAGGAGGTGGGCGGACTGTGTGGCCGCATCCTGCTGGCCGTACTGGTGAGCGTCATCCCGGCCCGCCAGCTCATCCGCCTCTTCCTGCTGCCCGGCATCGTGCTGTTTCCCCTCACCTACACCCAGCTCGTCACCGGTGAGTTCGTCTGGCTGGCCACAGCCATCTTCTTCTGCGGGCTGCTGACCGTGGCCCAGTTCAGCTTCCTGAGCGAGTACCTGCCCAAAGCATTCCCGGTCCACCTGCGGGGCACCGGCGGCAGCTTCGCCACCAACGTCGGCGGGCGGATGATCGGGACGATGGCCGCCACCCTGAACACCGGCGTACTGGCCGGGGCGTTTGGCGGCGGACCTGGCGGAGTGGCCACGGCCGCGGCCGTCATCGGGGGGTCGGTGTTTCTGATCGGGCTGGTGGCGTCGTTTGCCTTGCCGGTGCCCAAGGCAGAGGGTTGACCCGGCACCAGCCGTCGCCGCGGAACTCCACCACGCCGTCGCCCCACTCGCCGGCCAGCCAGCGAACGACACTGCCCCGGTCGCCGGCCACCGGCCCCTCGTATTCGAGGTACAACCGCCGGTGGTCGGCGTTCGGAGCGGCAGGCACCCACTCGCCGGGCGGCGGCTCCGGGGGCAGCCGCCACGCCTTCAGCACTTCGCCGGCTTCCACCAGCAGGTCGAGGTGCGGGGCCGGCCAGTCGTGTCGGAGGATGACGTACCGCGGCATGGCGGGTATCATATGCGGGACATGGCCAAGCCAGCACAGCGGAAGTCGAGCGACGCCGAGCCGGTGATCGTCAACGTCTGCCGCAACCGTCGGGCCACGCACGACTACGAGATCAGCGACCGGCTCGAGTGCGGGGTGGTGCTGGTCGGCACCGAGGTCAAGAGCCTCCGCGACGGCCAGGCCAACCTGGACGGCAGCTACGCCAAGCTGGAGAACGGCGAGCTGTATCTGGTGGACGCGGAAATCCCCGAGTACAGCTTCGGCAACCGCATCAACCACGCCCCGAAGCGGCAGCGGAAGCTGCTCGCCCGCAAGCGGGAGATCGTCAAGTTCGCCGGCAAGGCGGACGTGAAGGGGTTCACCCTCATCCCCCTGGGCATCTATTTCAAGGACGGCCGGGCGAAGGTCGAAGTGGGCATCGCCCGGGGCAAGCAGGTCCACGACAAGCGACAGGCGCTCAAGAACGCCGAGTCCAAACGGGACATCGCCCGGGCCATGACGGAAAGGCGGCGGAAGCGGTGAAACAGCTCGTCGCCCTGGTGGAATCGCCGGACCACGTCTGCGTCCGCTACCGGCTGGCGGCGTTCCGCCCGGCCATGCAGGCCGCCGGCTGGAACCTCGACCTGATGCCGCTGCCCAAGCGGCCGTTCGGCCGGCTCAGTCTGCTGCGGCAGCTCCGGTGGGCGGACGCCGTGCTGGTCCAGCGGAAGCTCGTTCCGCGGCTGGAAATCAACCTCCTCCGCCGGGCCGTGCGGACGCTGCTGTTCGACTTCGACGACGCCATCTGGCTGCGGGACTCGTACGCGCCGAAGGGGCTGGACGCCCCCCGCCGGGCGTACCGCTTCGCCGCCGTGGTCCACGCCGCCGACCGGGTGCTGGCCGGCAACGACTACCTGGCCGCCGAGGCCCGGATGCACACCACCGCCGACCGGGTGACGGTGCTGCCGACGTGCGTCGCGCCGGCCGCCTACCCGCAGGCCACCCACGCCGGCGACCGGGTGCGGCTGGTGTGGGTCGGCTCGGGCAGCACGCTCAAGGGGCTGGACCGCTTCCGGCCGACACTCGAAGCAATCGGCAAAGCCGTCCCCGGGCTGACACTGCGGCTGGTGTGCGACCAGTTCCTGAGCTTCGACCACCTGACAGTGGAGCGGGTGAACTGGAAGCAGGACACGGAGGCCGCCGACATCGCGGCCTGCGATATCGGCATCGGCTGGGTGCCGGACGACCGCTGGAGCCGCGGCAAGTGCGGGCTGAAGCTGCTCCAGTACCACGCCGCCGGCTTGCCGGTGGTGGCCAACCCGGTCGGCGTGCAGGCCGACATGGTGACAGATGGCGTCACCGGCTTCCAGACGACGACGACCGACGAGTGGGTGGCGGCCGTGAAGAAGTTGGCGGACGATGCGGCACTACGGAAGGCGCTCGGGGCTAACGGCCGGCGACAAGTCGCGGAGCGGTACAGCGTCGCCGCGGGTGGCCGGCTGTGGGCCGACGTGTTGAAGTCGCTGTGACCGGCTGGGTCTGGCACCTCACCCCGGCCGGCCGCGAGCTGTTCGGCGACGCCGGCCCCGACCTCACGGGACTCGTCGGCGTGGTGGTCAAGCAGAACCTCCAGCGGACCATCAGCCGGGCCGTGGTTAACGGTGTGCCGGTGTTCGTGAAGCGGTGCCGGCCGAACACGCCGCGGTCCTGGCTCCGCGAGCTGGCCCGCCGGCCGAAAGCCCGGCTGGAGTTCGACAGCGCCCTCGCCCTGATCGCCCGCGGGGTGCCGACGGCCGAGCCGCTGGCCTGGGGCCGGCCGGCCGGGTGGGGGCCGGCGGAAAGCGTTCTCGTTACTCGTGAGTTGGCCGGCGAGCCGCTAGCCGACACCCTCGCCCGGCCTCTGACCCCAGCCGCCCGCCGGAAGTTGGCCCGGTCGCTCGGCCGGTTCTACGCCGGACTGTTCAACTCCGGGGTGTCGCACCCCGATCCGCACCCCGGCAACCTATTCGTCACCCCGGACGGGTTCGCCCTGCTGGACGTTCACGCCGTCCGGTTCGGTCGGCCGGACGAGTACCGCGGGCTGACCCTGCTCAACCGCTTCTTCCAGCTCCAAGCCAGTCGATCCGACCGGCTACGGTTCTGGCGGGCGTATGCCGTCGTGTCCATCGGGACGGTTGACGCCAAGCGGGTCGAGGCTTTGACGGACGACTCGAACCGCCGGTTCTGGGTCGCCCGGCAGAAGCGGCACCTCGGCGACAACCGCGACACGCACGGGGTGAACGGGCCGGCGGCCCGCGGCTGGGCCGTCCGCAACCTGCCGGCGGAACTCGTCGCTTCCTGGCTGGCCGACCCGGACGCCCCGTTCCGCGACCCGTCGGCCAAAGTGCTGAAAAACTCCCGCACCAGCACCGTCGCCCGGGTCGAGACGCCGGCCGGGTCGATGGCGTACAAGCGGTTCAACCTCAAGTCCCCGCTGTTGCCGATGAAGGCCCTCGGCCGGCCGACGCCGGCGGTGCGATCATGGCTGGCCGGCATGGGGCTGATCGACCGCGGGTTGCCGACCGCCCGCCCGCTGGCCTGCTTCCAGCGACACCGTTTCGGGTTGCCGACCGTCGGCTATCTCGTGTGCGAGTGGGTGCCCGATGCGGCCGAACTGCCGGCGGCGGTGGCTGGCATGGCGCCGGCCGAGAAGCGGGCCTTCGCGTGGGAACTCGGGCGGACGCTCAGGCTGTTCCACGAGCGGGGCTTGCGACACCGTGACCTGAAAGCCGCGAACGTCCTCGTTACCGGGGGCCGGCCAATACTGATCGATCTGGTCGGTGTGCGTGCGACTCGCCATCCGGCGACGGCCGACGAACAGGCCCGAGACTTGGCCCGCCTTGCCCGCAGCTCTCTCGGCACGCCGCACGTCCGCCACACGGACAGGCTGCAAGTCATTCGGGGGATGCAGCCGACCGGCGACTGGAAGCCGGTGTGGCGGGCGATCACAACGGTTGTGAAGGTCGGTCGGCCGGCCGGCCGATAACGGGTTGACCTCGCGGTCGGACGGCCGCCGGGGTATGGTGTTCCCGCCCATCAGGACGCGCCCATGCCCCGCCGCTTGCGCAGAACGGCCCGCCTCGCCGGGCTGGCAGCGGTCGGCTGGCTGGCCGGGTGCGAAAGCATCAAGTCGCACGCCCCGAGCCTGCCGGTGCCCGGCGGCGCCTGGGCACAAGCCGCCGCGTTGTCGCCCAAGAAGCCCGGCGGCACCCACCCGCCGCTGCGGGTCGGCCGGTTCGTGTTCCTGTCCGACACCCCGCTCGTCGCCGACGACCTCGTGTGGCGCGACTTGGAGCGACTGCCGGAGCAGATTTGTGACGAGCTGCGGCTGCCGGAAGGGTCCGCGATCATCCAGGTGTGCTTGTTCGCGGATCAGGAGAAGTACGAAGCGTTCATGCGGGACCGCTACCCCTGGCTGCCGGTGCGGCGGGCGTACTTCATCGCCGACACCAAGCGGCCGGGCGGGGCCGACGACCTCCAGGTGTTCACCTGGTTCGGCGACCACCTCCGCACCGACCTCCGCCACGAGCTGACCCACGCCCTGCTGCACGGCGTCCTCAAGGGCGTGCCGCTGTGGCTGGACGAGGGGCTGGCCGGATACTTCGAGCAGCCGCCGGGCAACGCCGGGGTCAACCCGGACCACCTGGACAAGCTCCGCGGCGGGCCGCCGAGCGACCTGGCCCGGCTGGAGAAGATCACCCAGGTCAAGCAGATGGAGAAGCCGGAGTACCGGGAGGCGTGGGCGTGGACGCACTTCCTGCTCCGCGGCGACCCCCGGGGCCGGGCGGCGCTGATGGACTACGTCCAGGAACTGCGGTCGAACCCGTCGCCGGGGCTACTGCTGCCCAAGCTGCAAGCCGTCTGGCCGGACCCGGCCGCGGCCCTGGCGGACCACATCGGGCGGCTGGCGGCGCGGTGACGCCCGGGGGTCTGTAAACTACCGGCACGCACCCGCGAGCGCCGGCCGGCATGAACATCCTGCTCACGACCGGCAACACCCACGCCCCGATCGACCGGGTGCGGGTCATCACCAACGTGTTCCCCGGCCGCACCGGGGCCGAACTCGCCCGCACCCTGTGGGTCCGCGGCCACAAGCTCACCGTCTTGACCAGCCAGCCGTGGACGCTGTCCGACCTGCCCGACCCGGGCCAGGACACCGAGCGGCGCGCGAGCGTGATCGGCTTCCAGACCTACGACGACCTGACGACCCTGCTGCAAAAGGAAGTCCGCACCGGCGGGTACGACGCGGTGGTGCTGGCCGCCCAGGTGAGCGACTACCTGTGTGCCGGCGTGTACACCCCGGACGGCGGCACCTTCTACAGCGCCCGCACCAACACCTGGGACGGCCGCGGCGGCAAGCCGACCATGACCGACCACAAGGGCGAGAAGACCCCGCTGGTCGAGCCGGAGGTGTGGGTGCGGCTGGTGAAGGCCCCCCGGCTGATCGACCGCATCCGCAACCCGTGGGGGTTCGACGGCGTGCTGGTCGAGTTCCGCCAGGAGATCGGCGTCACCGACGAGGAGCTGGTGGAAGCGGCCGAGCGGGGCCGGGTGCGGTGCGGGGCCGACCTGGCGGTGGCCACCACCAAGGAGGGGGTGAACCACTACGCCTACGTCGGGCCGGTGGCCGAGCGGTACGACCGCATCGACCGCCGGGAGCTGGCCGACCGCCTGGCCGGGCAGGTGGAGGACACGCACAAGGCCCGGCTGACGGCCGTGCCGTCGGAGCCGGCCGATGGCTAACGTGCTGCTCGGGGCGACCGGCTCCGTGGCCGCCGTGCGGGTGCCGGTGCTGGTGGAAGCGTTCACGGCGGCCGGCCACGCGGTGCGGGTGGTGGCCACCGACGCCGCCACCTTCTTCTTCGACCCGGCCCCGCTGCAGGCCGTCCTGACGCTGGACGCCGACGAGTGGCCGGGCGAGCGGTACACCCGCGGCGACCCGGTGCGACACATCGAGCTACGCGATTGGGCCGACGTGTTCGTGGTCGCACCGCTGGACGCCAACACGCTGGCCAAGCTGGCGGTCGGGCTGTGCGACAACGCCCTCACCTGCGTCTGGCGGGCGTGGGACACCGGCAAGCCGGTGGTGCTGGCCCCGGCCATGAACACGCTCATGTGGCAGAGCCGGTTCACCGGCCGGCACCTGCGGGCGGTGGCCGCCGACTTCGGCGCCGGGCACGTCCCCGGGCACCTCGGACTGGACGACGTAGTGCGGCAGATCAACGACCGGGCGACCGGCCTCCGCATCGTCCCACCGATCAGCAAGACGCTCGCCTGCGGTGACGTGGGCGTGGGGGCGATGGCCGAGGTGGCGGACGTGGTGGCGGCAACGGTACAATCTCGCTGACCACTCGGAGGAAGTGCCGTGTCTGCCGTACCGAAGCCAAAGAAGTTGACCGTCGAAGAATACTTCGCCATCGAAGAGAAGGCCGAGCGGCGGAGCGAGTTTTACGACGGTGAGATGTTCCTGATGGCCGGCGCCAGCCGGGAACACAACGTCCTGACCCGCAACTTGGTCGGTGAGTTGTTCCAGCGGCTCAAAGGCGGCTCGTGTGAAGTGTTTATCGCCGACCAGCGGGTGAAGGTGAGCCGCACCGGCCTCTATACCTACCCGGACTTGTTGATCGTGTGCGGCGAGCCGGAGTACGCTCCCGATAACAAACATACGCTGACCAACCCGAAGCTAGTGATTGAAGTCCTGTCTGACTCGACCGAGCGGTACGACCGTACCACCAAGTTCCGCTTCTACCAACAACTCCCCTCGCTGACCGAGTACTTGCTCGTCGCTCAAGACGAGCCGCTGGTCGAACAGTACGTCCGCCAGCCGGACGACCGGTGGGTGCGGTTCGACTTCGTCGGGCTGGAAGTCTCCCTCGCGCTGGCCACCGTGCCGGCCGCAGTACCGATGGCCGACGTGTACCGCGGCGTCGAGTTCCCGCCCGCGCGGCCGTCCCCGCACTCGCACTGACGGGTTGCCCGCCCGCCGGCGGCGGGGTACAGTTCACGGTCGCATCCGACCCCCCGAATGACCGCTCATGGCGGACGACCGTCCCTTCGACTTGTCCGAACGGTTCCCGTACCTGCGGCCGGCCCGGGCGTACACCGACAAGCTGCTGGTGCTGGCCCCGCAGCAGGACGACGGCTACGACTGGCTGATCCGGCTCGGTAGCACCTTCGGCGACCTCGCCGGGCTGAAGGCCGTCCAGGCCCGGTTGGCGACGGCCGAGTTGGACCTCGGGCGGGAAGACACCGAGTACCGCGAGCTGCTCGCCGGCACCGGGTTGGACAAACGCAAGCAGGAGATGACCGACGGCAACAAACTGGCCGACGAGTCGCTGGCCGCCGTCGCCGGCCGGACCGACGCCACCTACGCGGCGGCGGTGGCCGAGCTGGTGTCCGCCCCGATGGCCGGCCGGGCGTTCGGCCTGCCGGCCGACCCGGACGAACTGGTGACGTTGGCCGAGACGGCGGCGACCGCCGCCCCCAGCGCCGGCTCGCGGCGGACCCTGCGCACCGCCCTGACCTTCCGGGCGCACGAGCGGTTGACCAAAGCCGACCCACGCTACCGGGCGGCCGCCGACGCCACCGCCTGCAGCCTGGCCACGACGCTGCTCGAACTGGTGCTGGCGGACGGCGGGCCGTTGGCGGAACTGGCGACGGCCGACCCGGACGTGAAGCGGGTCCGCGAACTGACCGCCGAGCAGGCCGGCCGGATGCCGGACGATCTGGGGCCGGCCGCCTGGGCGTTCCTGGCCGGCGACCCGGTGGCCGACAAGCTGACGGCCCACCTGCGGGGCGAGTTGCCGACGCTGGAACGGGCCGTCGGGCGGAAGACCAGTCCGCCAACCGTCAGCGGGCTGATGTCCGAGTTCACGGAGAAGCGGTTGACCGGCCAGTCACCGACGCTCGCCGACTTGAACGCCGAGTTGGAGAAGCACAAGCTGCCGAAGTTGCCGCCGCTGCGGTAGCCGGTTCGTAGCCCAACGCGCGAGCGAGGGACAGCCACCCTCGCTCGCGCGTCGGGCTACGAACTCTTAATCCCCTTGACTTCCGCGGGTTTACCGCTGATAGTTACCGACAGAAGCCTAATCTCGGCCCACACGGGTCGGGTACGGGGGAACCAGCGGGCGACTAACCTCTCACTTCGGTGGGGGTGGTCGCCCTGGGGCGTAGGTGGTTTCGGCCGCCGGGTCCGTTCAAGCCCTAGCCCGTCAGCTAACCTCGTCGGCGGCCCCGCGGTCTGTTCCGTGTGGGTGATTGAGCGGGTCGCGTCACTACGCCTCCCTTTCCTCTTCCCGTACACACAACCGATGACCGCTGCACGCCCGCCCGGTGTGTCGCCCAGTTCCCGAGTAGTCCGCACAATTCCTGACCCGTCGGTGTCACCACCGCCTTGAGCCGGCCCACGGTTCCGCACCCGCACGCACCCCGCTGAGGACTCGGCCATGTCGCCGAAGCCCCCGGTCTTGGCCGCGCTGTTGATCCTGGCGGCGGTCGGCTGGATGTTCGCCGACCCGACCCCGCCGCCGGACCCGACCGCCCTGGCCGTCCGCCAACTGCACGACTCGGCCGCCGGTGCCCGACTGGACACCGCCCGCCGGGACACGCAATCGCTCACGCACCTGCTGCCGGCCGCCGGCCTGACGGCCGCCGCCGGTCTGGTCCTTCTCCGCACACTCACCGCCCGGGAGGGCGAGTCATGACCGATTCCCGCTTCAACAAGCTGAAGGCTACCGCTTTCGTCGGCGTCGTCGGGTTGCTGACCCTCGCCGCCGGCGGGTTCTACACCGCCCGCCAGCTCATGCGGCCGTACGACGTGCCCGAGTTCGCCGAGATCGACACCAGCGAGTCGGCGTTCCTCATCCCGCTGGACGGCGACGCCAGCAAGCAGGCCGCTTTCCCGTCCGCGGAACTACTCGACCAACGCAAGGTGGCCGTCAAGCGGGTGCAAATCCCCCACCGCTGGCAGGAGACCGGCCGGCTGCCCGGCCAGGGCCAGTGGGTGCCGACGGTCCGGCTGGTGAAGGTGGACCGCCGCCCCGTCACCCGGTTGTGGACGAAGGCTGCGGCGAGTGGCACCAGCCCGAAGGACGAGGCCATCGCCGCCGAGACGCGGGAGAGCATCAACTTCAGCGTGGGGGTGACGCTGACCGCCCACATCCCCGAGGAGCAAGCCGCGACGTTCCTGTACAGCTATTCGTCCAAAAGCCTGGCCGACATGCTCGACGTGGAGGTGCGTGCCCGTATCCAACAGGTGCTCGCCGAAGAGGCGGCCCAGTTCACCCTGGAGCAACTGCCGGCCAAGAAGAACGAGGTCATCCAGGCGGTGCGGGCGGACGTGGTGGCGTACTTCAAGGAGCGGGGAATCCAGGTGTCGTCGGTCGGGCTGTACGGCGGCATCACTTACGACAACCCCGAGATTCAGCGGGGCATCGACGACGGGGCGAAGGCGGTCCAACAGAAGGTGATCGCCGAGGCCCGGGCCGCCTCGGCCAGGCTGGAGGCCCGGGGCAAGGCGGACGCCGAGTTGATCGCCGCCGAGTCCCAGGCGAAGGTGAAAATCACCGTGGCCAAGCAGGAGGCCGAGGCCCAGGCGGCGCGGGCCGAAGCCGAGGCCCGGGCCAAGCGGGCCGTCGCCGAAGCGGAGCTGGTCGCCACCGAGGCCCAGGCGAAAGTGAAGCTGGCGCTGGCGAAAGCCGAAGCGGAAGCCGAGGCGGTGCGGGCCGAGGGGACGGCAAAGGTGCGGATGATGGTGGCGAAGGCCGACGCCGAGGCCCAGCGGCTACTGGCCGCGGTGCGCGTCGAGGAGGCCCAGCAGGCGGCCGCCGGCGAGGGGGCCGAGGTGTTCGTCCGCCTACGGCAACTGGAGGCCGAGGCCGCCCGGTGGAAGGCGTGGGACGGCAAGTTCCCGACCACCTGGATGCCCCTGGGCGACAAGGCCACCCCGTTCACCACGCTCTTCCCGCCGCTGCTCGGGCTGCTGCCGACGGCGGCCGCGGTGAAGTGACAGCGGAGGCCCGCCGGTGGTAGACTGTGGTCATCCACCGGAGGGCGGGCCGATGTCCGCGTTGCGTAAATTTCGTCGGTTCAGCGAAGCCGAGTACCTGCTGATCGAGAACGCCTCGCCGCACAAGAGTGAGTTCTACGACGGCGAGATGTTCGCTATGGCCGGGGCCGCCCCCGACCACAATTCGGTTAACGAGAACCTGACACTGGAAATCGGCGGCCGGCTGAAGGGCGGCCGCTGCCGCACCTACTCCCGCGACCAGCGGGTGAGGGTCTCGGCCACCGGGCTGTACACCTACCCCGACTTGCTCATCGTCTGCGGCAAGCGGGAGTACGACCGGACCGACCCGAAAAGCCTCGTCAACCCGGTGGTGCTGTTCGAGGTGCTGTCGCCGTCCACGGCCGAGTACGACCGCGGGACCAAATTCGGACACTACCAGAAGCTGCCGTCGGTGCAGGAGATCGTTTTCGTCAGTCAGGATGTGCCGCTGGTCCAGGTGTACGCCCGGCAACCGAACGACACCTGGTCGCTGACCACGTTCGATGACCTGGCCGGCGATTTCGCACTCCGATCGGTGCCCATTCGAGTGCCGATGGGGGACGTGTACCGCGATGTGGAGTTTCAGCCCGACGAGCAACCTAGCGATTGACATCGCCCCGCATCTGTTCCAGCAGCGACTTCAGCGCCGCTGCCGGCGTCGCCCCCGCTGCCTCGTAAGCCCGCCGAGCGCCGGGCTGGCCGTTCGGGTCCAGTTCCACTTCGCCCCGGGCCACATACTCACCACGCTCGAGTGTCGGCTTGGCGACCGTCGCCCCTAGCTTCTTCAGGTCGCGGGTCAGCTCGTCGGCGGTGCGGTCGAGCCGGCCGATGCTCACCGGCGGCGGGTCGTCGCCCACCCGGTACTTGGGGTCGTTCGGGTCGATACGGGCAGCCAATGCCGAGGGCGTTGAGGACGACGACGGCCGGTACGGCACACTGGCCGGCGGCAGGCTGCTCGTCTCGCCCGGCTTGGCCGGGGGCGTCCGCTTGCCCGTACCGGCGGCTCGCTCCGGTCGGTCCTCGCGGTCGGTCTGCGGCCGGCCGAACAGCGGGTCGCGGCCGGTGTTCCGGGCCAGCCCGTCTTTGCCCGGCACCGGCAAGTCTTGCGGCGGGATGCGGCCGTTGGTCAGCAGCGGGTCGGCGGCGGCCCGCTGCTCTGCCGTCGACGTGGCGTCCCGCGACCCGAACACGCCGAAGCCCAGCGGCCCGCCTTTATCGGCCGACTTGCAGCCGGCGAGCAGGGTCGGCATGAGTAAAAGGCAACAACTACGGCGGACGGTCATTCGCGGCCCCCGGCCGGACGGAACCCCTCTTCATACACTTTGCCCCGCACGCCCCCCGGCCGTCCAGCGGCGGCGGCCCGATCCGTCCCCGTACCCCCGCCGCCGGCGCCGCGTGTGCCGGTCCGGGAGTCTGTGCCGCATACTCAAAACTCGGAGCCGTCGCAATGGGAGCTTTCCGCATCGCCGTCATCGGGGGCGACGGCATCGGGCCGGAAGTCACCGCCCACGCCGTCGCCGTCGCCGGCCGGGCCGCCGGCGAGGCACTCCAGTTCACCGACCTGCCGTGGGGCACCGGCTACTACCAGCAGCACGGGCGGATGCTGCCGGCCGACGGCTGGGAGCAGCTCGGCGGGTACGACGCCATCCTGTTCGGGGCGGTCGGCCACCCGGGCGTGCCGGACCGGATCACCGTCCACGACCTGCTGCTGCCGATGCGGCGGCGGTTCGACCAGTACGTGAACCTCCGCCCGGCGTACCTGTTCCCGGGGGTCAAGTGCCCGCTGGCCGGCAAGGAGCCGGGGGCCATCGACATGCTGGTGTTCCGGGAGAACACCGAGGGCGAGTACGCCCCGGTCGGCGGCACCCTGTACCCGAACAGCCCGGACACGGTGGCCGTGCAGACCGGGGTGTTCACCCGCCGCGGGTGCGACCGCATCCTGCGGGCGGCCTTCGCGGCGGCGCGTGCCCGCCCCCGCAAGACGCTCACCAGCGTCACCAAGTCGAACGCCCAGGTGTGGAGCATGGGGCTGTGGGACGAGGTGTACGAGCAGGTCCGCACCGAGTACCCGGACGTAACGTCGAACAGTTTGCTGGTGGACGCCTGCGCGATGGACTTCGTCCGCCGGCCGGAGGCGTTCGACGTGGTGGTAGCCAGCAACTTGTTCGGGGACATTCTGACGGACCTGAGTGCAGCCGTGACGGGCAGCATCGGGCTGGCATCGTCAGCCAACATCAACCCGACGCGGCGGCACCCGAGCATGTTCGAGCCGGTCCACGGGTCGGCCCCGGACATCGCCGGCAAGGGCGTCGCCAACCCGCTGGCCGCCATCCTGAGTGCCGCCCTGATGCTCGACCACCTGCAACTGGCCGCCGCCGCCGGCCGGGTGCGGGGGGCGGTGGCCGCCGTGCTGGCCGGGGGGAAGTCGCTGACGCCGGACTTGGGCGGCAAGGCGACCACGGCGGACGTCGGGGCCGCCGTGTTGGCGGCCGTCGCCTAATTCGCGGAACGCGCCGGCCCCGGCGGGGTTCCAACAGCTATTCCCGGTCCCGGAGGCTCGCATGTCTCGCATCACTTCGCTACTGCTGCTGGCTGGAGTCGTCGGGCTGGCGGCGGCCGACGACCCGGCCCCGCCGCTGCCGAAGCTGCCCAAGTTCAAGGACTACACCGCGCTGCCGGACGTGGTCCGCGGCAAGGTGAAGTCGGCCAAGGGCGACACCGTTACGGTGGTGGTGCCCGAACTGAGCATCGGCCGGTCGAGTGGCCGCAGCAAAAGGCCGCCGACCGTCAAGGAGAAGGATGTCGAACACACCCTGACCCTGCACCCGGATGCGCTGGTGCGGTGGAGCAAGAGGCCGGACCACACGGACGACAAGGGCAAGCCGAAGCCGTACACATCGGCCGAACTCAAACTCCTCATGACCCCGGTCGGCGCCCCCGGCATCCTCGGCGACAAGACCGAGTTGACCGCCGGCCAGACGGTGGAAATCACCCTGCTCGTGCCCAACAAGGTGAAGCCCGACGAGTTCACGGAACAGGACTACCGCATCAAGTGGGTCGTCATCCAGGGGACGCCACCAGACCCGAAGGACGTGGTCCAGAAGGAGGCAAAAAAGAAGTAGAGCACGCCAGGCGTGCCCTACCTTGCGTACCCGGCGAACACTTCGGCCACTTTCCCGGCCGCCGCGTCCCCGTGGTGGGCGTACACGCCGTACCGTAGCCGCAGGCTATCGCCCTTCTCTAGTTTAACCAGGTTCGTCTTGCCGGCGACCAGCGGGAACTTGCTCTTGGCCCGGCCGAACGGGTTGGCGGCCATCAGCCCGTAGGCGCGGGTGTGCCAGGCGGATCGCGGCTGGTTCGCCGGGTGGTCGAAGACCGCCAGCCCACACGGCTTGCCGCCGACGCTGCCACTATAGTCGTGCCAGTCGGCCCCCTGGCCCCACACCGGCAGGTCGTCTTTCGCCGCGATCGCGGTGGTGCCGTCGGACGACGTGACCACCGCCCCGGCCTTGGCCTGGGTCCGCAACTCGTCGTGGACGCGGACGCCCATCGCCCCTTCTTTGGTATCGCCGAACGTCACCGGCCCCTCGGACGCCGTCAGGGTGATGTCCAGAGTGAGCAGCATTCCTGTCCCCTGGCAGTCGAACAGGCCGATCAGCCGCTGTTCGTCCAGCACCTTGCGGCCGTCGGCCGTCCGCCACTCGTTGCGGGTCGGGATCGTCAGGGCCGACGGCCCGGCCGGCGTCGGCTTGCCGACCTCGACGCAGACGATCCGGCCGTGCCCCGGGGCCTCGGTCCAGAAGTTCACCCCACCCGCCCGGCCGTCGGCCGACTTGCCGGCGTGCGGGAACCAGCCCGGCTCCACGTCGCCGTGGCAGAACCAGACCGACTTCTGGTGGAAGTGGTCGGTCGTCTCGCCGGCGGTCCCCCGCTCGAGCGGCCAGTCCCGCGTCACCGGCGGGCCGCCCGTGTGGGCGTTGAGCGGGTAGAAGTACGGCTTGGCCAGCGGCTGCTCGCCGTCCCCCTTTTCCGCCCTCACGGTGCCGGCGTAGCGGTAGGTGGTGATCGGGTGGCCGCCGAGGGTGAACCGCAGCTCGGTGTCGGTGCGGGTAGACCCGACCGCCGGCAGGGCCGTGGCCAGGGCGAGGGCGGTGAACATGTCGGCTCCGGGGAGGGGTGCCGGACATGCTAACCCTCGCCCGCCCCGGACGCTACACTTCCCCAGGCGGTGGCCCGGTTGACCCCCGAGGTACGATGTCGTCATGCCCGACCCCTGGCCCCTGCCCCGCGGCTACCGCTACAGCGGGGTCGTGTCCGGCCTCCGCTCCGAGCCGAACCGACGCGACCTGGCCGTGATCGTGTCGGACACGCCGGCTTCCGCCGCCGGCGTGTTCACCCAGAACCGGGTGTGTGCCGCCCCGGTGCAGGTGAGCCGCCGTAAGCTGCCGTCGTCCAGCGTGCGGGCCATCGTGGTGTGCAGCGGCAACGCCAACGCCTGCACCGGCGACCAGGGCCTGGCCGACGCCGAGCGGATGTGCGAGCTGACGGCCGCAGGGATCGGCTGCCTACCGGAACAGATTCTGGTCGCCAGCACGGGGGTGATCGGCCGGCCGCTGCCGATGCCGGTGCTGGAGGCCGGCATCCCGAAGGCGGTGGCGGCTCTGTCTGCCGACGGGCTGTCGGACGCCGCCCACGCCATCCTGACGACCGACACCCGGATCAAGGTGGTAGCCCGCCGGGTTGGCGAGTGTACGGTGACGGGGTTCGCCAAAGGGGCGGCCATGATCGGCCCGAACATGGCCACCATGCTCGGGTTCGTTCTGACCGACTACCCGGTCGCGCCCGACGACCTCCAAGTGATGCTCCGTGCCGAGACGGATCGGTCGTTCAACTGCATCTCGGTGGAAGGGCACACCAGCACCAACGACACGGTGTTCGCCCTGGCCAACGGGGCCGGGCCGTCGGTGCGTGGCTCGGCCCGCACGGACTTCGCATCGGCACTCGGCGGCGTGTGCCACGACTTGGCCCGTGCGATCGCGGCCGACGCGGAGGGTGCCAACCATTTTATTACGATCAACGTACATGGCTGCCGCTCGTCCGACGACGCCCGCCGGATCGCCAAGACGGTCGCCGAGAGTGCGTTGGTGAAAGCGGCGGTCTACGGGGCCGACCCGAACTGGGGGCGGGTCGTGTCCGCCGCCGGGTACGCCGGCGTGCCGTTCGACCCGTGCGAGCTGAGCCTGTTCATGGGCGAGGACGACGCCATGCCGCTCTACCGGGCCGGCGTACCCGTGCCATTCGACACTGTGGCCGCCTCGGCCTACCTGCGGGACAACCGCGAGGTGGAGTTCACCCTGCGGCTGAGTACGGGCTACGAGCACTGCACTTTCTACACCAGCGACTTGACCCCGGAGTACGTCCGGCTGAACGCGGATTACACGACGTGAGTGAGCCGCTGCTCGACCTCAGAGGGGTGTCCCGTCACTTCGGCACGCACGTCGCCCTCGACGGAGTGACGCTGGCGCTCCCGACCGGCCGCACCGGGCTGCTCGGGCCGAACGGGGCCGGTAAATCGACCCTGCTCAAGCTGCTCATGGGCCTGATCCCGCCCACGTCGGGCAGCGGCACCGTCCTCGGCCACCCGCTCGGCGGCGACGACTGGCGGCTGCGGCGGCTGATCGGATTCATGCCCGAAGCCGACGCCCTCGTGCCCAGCCTGACCGGCGTCGAGTATGTGACGCTGGCCGGCGAACTGTACGGGATGCCGCGGCGTCAGGCGATGCGGCGGGCGCACGAGGTTCTCGGCTTCCTCGGGCTGGAGGAGGCCCGCTACCGCAAGGTGGACGAGTATAGCCTCGGCATGAGGCAGCGGGTGAAGCTGGCCCAGGCGGTGGTCCACGACCCGCCGTGCCTGCTGCTGGACGAGCCGACCAGCGGCCTCGACCCGGCCGGCCGCGACGCCCTCCTGAACCTGATCCGCGAACTCGGCACCGACCACGGCAAGAGCGTGCTGATGAGCACCCACTTGCTGGCTGACGTACAGGCGGTGTGCGAGCGGGCGGTGATCATGGCCGGCGGCAAGGTCCGTGGGGTCGGCACGGTGGCCGAACTGTGTGGCCGGCGGGACGACCGCTTTCGGCTACGGGTGCAGGGCGACACCGCCCCCGCCTTCCGGGCCGACCTGGAGAACGAGGGCGTGAAACTGCTGGCCGACGACGGCCGGGGCGAGTGGCGGGTGGCGGTGCCGGCCGGGTGGAGCAACCTCACCTTCTTCAAGCTGGCCGACCTGAACGACGTGGTCATCCGCTCCCTCACCCGGGACGACGAGAGCCTGACCGAGCTGTTCCTCCGCACCGTCCACCCGGAGGTCGCCGGTGCCGAACCCGTCTGACGCCCTGCTCCGCTACCGCCCCTGGCGCGGCACCTTCCGCCCGCCGGCGTTCGCCAGTCTGGCGTTGGCCCGCTCCGGCCTGCGGCAGATGGCCCGGCGGAAGCTGTTCTGGGCGCTGTACGCCCTGGCCGCACTGGTGTTCTTCTTCTTCTTCTACGGCCAGTACATGGTCGTCTGGATCAAGCTCCAGACCGACGACAAGACGGTGACGTTCGCCGGCCTGCCGGTGAAGGCCGGCGAGGTATCCAAGTTCCTCGACATCCTGGCCCTGGACGGGTCGGGCAAAACGTTCGCCAACTTCATCTGGTTCCAGGGGTACGTCAGCATGATCGTGCTGGCCCTGGCCGGGGCGGTGCTGGTGGGCAACGACTTCCAGCACGGCAGTCTGTCATTTTACCTGAGCAAGCCGATGGGCCGCCGTCACTACGCCGCCGGCAAGGCGCTGGCCGCCGCCGGGTTCGTCAATCTGCTCACCACCCTGCCAGCCGTACTGCTATACCTCCAAGCCGGGCTGCTGTACGACTGGCAGACGTACTATTTCGACCACTGGCGGGAACTGCTCGGCATCCTCGGCTACGGCTCGCTCCTAACCGTCTGCCTGAGCTTACTCCTCGTCGCAACGGCCGTCTGGCTTCGTCGCACCGTGCCGCTGGTCATGGTCTGGTCGGGCGTCTTCGTCCTGGCCCGCGGGCTGGCAGCGTTCCTGGTGGACGGCCGCCGGCTCGACCCCCGCTGGCGGCTCATCGACCTGTGGAACGACCTGTACCTGTGCGGCAAGTGGCTGCTGGCCGTGCCGATCGATCCGAAGGCGCCGCCGGAACCGCCCGTGGAACTGGCCGCGTGCGTGGTCGTCGGCGTGTGCGCCGCCTGTCTGATTTACCTGTGGCGTAGAATTGAAGCGGTCGAGATCGTCTCGTAGGTCACGGAGGGGTCATGGCAACGGACCTGCAACCCGCCCCGGCCGCCGTCCGCGTCCCGTTCCGGGCGTCGTCCGTGGTCCGCCCGTCACCGCTGTTGCTGTTCCAACAGGTTAGCAAGTGGTACGGGCCGGTGCTGGCCCTGAACCAGGTGACGCTCGAACTCACCGAGGGCATCACCGGGCTGGTGGGGGCGAACGGGGCCGGCAAGTCTACGCTCATCCGGCTGGCGACCGGGCAGACGCGGCCGACCCTTGGCCGGGTGACGGTGGCCGGCCTCGACGCCTCCGACTGGCGGTCGCGGCTGCGGGTCGGCTACTGCCCGGACCACGACGCCTTTTACGAAGACCTGAGCGGCCGACGGTTCGTGCTGGAGATGGCCCGGTTGTGCGGGTATGACCGCCGCGAAGCGACCCGCCGCACCGCCGCCGTGCTGGACCAGGTCGGAATGGGCGACCGGGCCGACCGGCCGATCCGCGGGTACTCGAAGGGGATGCGGCAGCGGGTGAAGCTGGCCCAGGCGTTACTTACCGACCCGGCCCTGTTGGTGCTGGACGAACCGCTGGGCGGCATCGACCCGGTCGGCCGGGCGGAGCTGCTGGCCCTATTCCGGCAACTCGCCGCCGACGGCAAATGCCTGCTGGTGAGCAGTCACGAACTTGAAGAGCTGGAACGACTGACGGATCACGTCGCGGTGATGTCCCGTGGTCGCATCGCTGCCGTCGGCACGCTGCAACAAATCCGCGACCTGATGGACGACTTCCCGCTCAGCGTCCGCATCGAGGTGGACGGCGCCCGCGAGTTCGCCCGCCGGCTACTGGAACTGCCCGAGGTCGTCGGCTGCGACGTGACGAGCGACGACACGCTGACGGTGCGGGCACACCACCCACAACGATTCCTGAAGGCGTTCGGCCGACTGGCATTGGCGGCCGGGGTTGAGGTGCGGCGGCTGGAACCACTGGACGACTCGGCCCACGCCATCCTGGGCTACCTACTCGGCGGCAGCGGCAAGACGTAGGGTACGGTTCACCGTGCCGTCTTCGGGCGAAGACGGCACGGTGAACCGTGCCCTACACCCGCCACCGCGTCCCGGCCGGGCCGTCTTCGAGCGTCACCCCAAGTTCAGCCAACCGCCGCCGAATAGTGTCGGTGTGGCTGAACAGAGCCGGCTTCAGCGGGTTGTCCTTCGTCGCCGACTTGGCGTCCGCCCGCAGGTCGTTCCGCACGTCGATGAGCAGTTGCATCAGCCCGCCGACCAGCTTGTCGTCGCCGCCGAGGGACGCCTTGGCCGGCGGCTCCCAGAACAGGCCGAGGATGTTGGATAACTCTCGCAGCACAGACGATGCAACTCCGAACGCTCCAACTAAGTGCGGTAGTCGCTGTGGCTCATCGAGTCGCTTTTCGTCGGCATATCGGTTCAATGTTGACAATAACTCATATAGAGTTCCAACTGCTCCACCTGTGTTGAAGTCATCATCTAGAAAATCCAAACAACGCTCTCGTAGCATTGCAGCCGAATGTAGCAACAGGAACCCGGCAGGATAGATATCGCCACCACCAAGGTTATCCCTGCCCGGCGTGTGGCTCTGCACAAGGCTAAATTCTATCGGTACATTATCTATGCCACCACCCCACCCACCGCCACCGTCAAACTGGTCAAGGTCGATCTGCTTGCAGCTCGCAGCAGGTACTGTTGTGTAATAGCTCTTATCTGTAATTCGCTCATGCCGCTCGAAGAAGCGGTAAAACCCTTGAAGCGACCGCTTCACCTCTTCCAGCCGCTCCTCACTGTACTCGATCGGGCTACGGTAGTGCGTGCTGAGCAACAGCATCCGTACCGTCTCCGGCGTGTGCCGCTGTAACAAATCGGCAATGTTCACCACGTTGCCGACACTGCCGGCCATCTTGGCTTTGCCCATCTTGAGCAGGCCGTTGTGCATCCACACCTCGGCGAACTTCTTGCCGGTGGCGCTCTCGCTCTGGGCCAGCTCGTTCTCGTGGTGGGGGAACTGCAAGTCGAGGCCGCCGCCGTGAATGTCCAGCGTGTCGCCGAGCAGCTCCTGGGCCATGACCGAACACTCGATGTGCCAGCCCGGCCGACCCTTGCCCCACGGCGAGTCGTATTGCACCTCCGGCGGCTCGCCCGGCTTGGCCCCTTTCCACAGGGCGAAGTCGCCGGGGTTCCGCTTGCGGTCACTCACCTCGACCCGGCTACCCGCCTCCAGTTGCTCCGGATCGCGGTTACACAGCTTGCCGTAGTCCGTGTCCTTCGACACGTCGAAGTACACGTCTCCGCCAGCCGGGTAGGCGTACCCCTTGTCGATGAGCGTCTGCATCATCCGGACCATGCCGGGGATGTGGTCCGTCGCCTTTGGGAACTGGTCGATGCCGGTGACGTTAAGCCGTTTCAGGCAGTCGCGGTAATCCTGCGTCATCCGCTCGGCAAGCTCCGGCACGGTCGTCCCAAGCTCGCCGGCTCGCTTAATCAGCTTGTCGTCCACATCCGTGATGTTGACGACCCACGTCACCTTGTAGCCGAGGTACGTCAGGTAGCGTTTCACGGTGTCGAAAATGACCGGCCCGACCATGTGGCCGATGTGACTCGGCTTGTACACCGTCGGCCCGCACACGTACATGGTCACGGGGGTCGCCTGCGACTCCTCGGCCGTCTTGTGGAACGGCTCTTTCTTGCGGGTGAGCGTGCTGTACACTTGCAGCGGCATGGCCGGCGAGTCCTTCAGGTTACGCGGTCTGCTGGATGAGGACGACGGCGTGGCAGCCGATGGCCTCGCCCCGGCCGATGTGCCCGACCCGCTCGCCGGTCTTGGCCTTCACGTTCACGGCCGACGCCGGCAGCCCCACCAGTTCCGCGAGGCTGTCGCGGATGGCCACCTTCACCGGCCCGAGCTTGGGCTGCTCGGCGAACAGAGTCACGTCCAGGTTGACCGGCCGCCAGCCGAGGGCGGCCAGGCCGGCCACCGTTTCCGTCAGGAACCGCCGGCTGTCGGCGTCCTTGTGGGTCGGGTCGGAGTCCGGGTAGGCGTCGCCGATATCGCCGAGGCCGGCCGCCCCGAGCAGGGCGTCGGTGACGGCGTGCAGCACCACGTCCGCATCGGAATGGCCGGCCAGCCCGAGCGGGTGGTCGAGCCGCACCCCGCCCAGGACGAGTGGCCGGCCCTCGACGAGGCGGTGGGTGTCGTGCCCGGAGCCGACGCGGATCAAACGAAAGCCCTCGCGCGGGTGATGCGTGAGGGATTGTACCGAATGCGGGCGGCCGGGCGAAAGCCCGACTCAGGCCGCGTTGATGTCGTACCCCGCGCGGTACTCGGCCCGCTGGAGCATGGCGTTCGCCTTCGCCGCCCCCTCCCCGGTAAACCTTTCGGCCTTCACATCGACGGTCAGCTTCGGCCCGACCAGGCACGGCGTCGTGGCCAGATCGACCGTGTTCGCGGTCAGGTGTTCCTTCATCCGCTCGAATGCGGCTGCGGCTTCCGGCACCCCGGCGAACGACTCGATCGTGTCGCCGAGCATCCGCTTGTCGCCGAGGCGGTAGCTGATGTTGGCCAGGTGACACAGTGCCGCCGAGCGGTGCCCCTGCTCGATGTCACAGTTTAAGTCGGACACCTTCCGGCTGCGGACCGCCTTAACGAAGTTGGCGTAGTGGCCCTCGTCCCCGCCACCTTTGAACTCGGCCAGCTTCTGCCCGTCCGCGTCGAAGGCCGTGCCGCTGGAGTAGCTCGGGCACACCACATACCCCTTGGACCCGACGAAGATGTTACCCACCCGGGCGCCGCGGTAGTCTTTCGTCTCCAGCCCGCGGACCTCGAACACCAGGTTGGCTTTCACGTCCGGGTACTCCATGAGCGAAAGCTGGGTGTTGGCCGTCTCGCCGTCGTCCTGGTAGCCGAACCGCCCGCCGACGCTCACCACGCTGGCCGGTAACCCCGGGTCGCCGAGGCCCCAGCGGGCCTTGTCCATCTCGTGGACCCCCTGGTTGCCGAGGTCGCCGTTGCCGTACTCGTACAGCCAGTGCCAGTCGTAATGCACCGGCCCGTGCTTGCCGTTGCGGCGGGGCATGGCCAGCTTGGCCGGTCCGGTCCACAGGTCGTAGTCCATCGTCGCCGGCGGCGGCTGCTCGCCCTTCTCCCGGCCGACGCTGCCGACGCTCGGCCGGCCCTTGTAGCAGGTGCCGTAGGACAGCGTCACCGGTCCGAGCTTGCCGGACTGCACGTACTCGATGGCCTGCCGCATCCCTTTGGTGCTGCGGCTCTGGGTGCCCACCTGCACAATGCGGTCGGCCTTGCGGGCTGCGTCCACCATCAGCCGGCCCTCGCGGAGGCTGTGGCTGGCCGGCTTCTCGCAGTACACGTCCTTGCCGGCCTGCACCGCCCACACCGTCATCAGGGCGTGCCAGTGGTTCGGCGTGGCGATGGAAATGACATCGACCTCCTTGTTGTCCAGCAGCCGGCGGAAGTCCTTGACGTAGGTCGGGGCCGACCCCTGCTCCTTCTCGACCGCCTTCATCGCCTTGCCGCTCACCGCCTCGTCGCAGTCGCAGATGTGTGTGATCACCGTGTTGTTCGGGGCGTTCTTGGCGTTGCCCACGAACCCCTTCACATGGTCCATGCCCCGCCCGTTCACCCCGACCACCGCCACCCGCAGGCGGTCGGAGGCCGAACCGACCTTGGTGGACACCGGCTTCTCGTCGGCGACGGCCCGTGAGCCGCCGGCCGCGGCGGCGGCCAGGAGGGCGGAGCGGTTGAGGAACACGCGGCGGCTGAGCGGCGTCATGGGGAGCGGGTCCGGCGGGTGGAGGGGAGAGACACACCGAGTGTACCCCGGCCGGCGCCGGCCGGTCAAGCACCCACCCACCGTCGCAACGCCGACCCGACGGCCGCCAGCCCGGCGGCCGGCAACAGTTTGCGGGCGTCGGCCGTGTGGACCTCGCCACTGACCGCGTCCAGCAGCCCGACCGACCGCACCGGCTCGCCGGTGGCCGTCTTCGCCGCAGCAGCCAGTAGGCCGAGCCACGGGCGGGCGTCCGCCCACGGGTCGCGGCCGGGCCGCTCGCTCAGGTGGACGGCCCACAGGTGCCAGCCGGCACCGTCTTTGGTGAACAGATCGATCCGACCGCTCAGCGCCAGCCCGGGTGGCAGATTCACTAGCGCATCGCCGGCGACGGCGGCCGGCTCTAACAACAGCTCGGCCGCCCGCCATACCACCCCCTGTCCGGCCAGCCGCCGCCGCGGCTCGTTGGCGAACCGCTCGAACAGGTCGGCCACCTCATCCCGGGCCGGGTCGGCGGTCGGGTCGTCGGCCAGCGCCTCGGCGAGGAGCGATCGCCAGCCGTCGCGGTCGGCGAAGTCCCAGCGGGCCAGCACCCACCCGGCCAGCCGCGCGGTCAACGACGGCTTCGGACCGACGGCGATGGTGCGAAGGTCGTCTCCGGCGGCGACCGCCTGTAGCGCGCCCAGCGACACCAGCGGTGGGAAGACAAACGGTACCGCCGCGACGGCCAGCGGCGACAGCGGGGCGGCCGGCTCGCGGAACGAGGCCTTCACCTCGCCGCCCGGCCGTGCCAGCCGCACCGCTACCCTTGGCCCGTCGCCGGCTACGCATTCGCCGGTCAGCAGGTGGTACTGTTCGCTCAGGGCCAGTAGCCAGCCGCTCGCGGCCTTTGCCGGCGGCACCGGCGGCACGCCCGAGACGGGCGCGGTCGGTTCGGCGGTCAGCCCGGCGGACAGGATGAGCCGGTCGCGGGCGCGGGTGGTGGCTACGTACAGCACCCGCAGCCCCTCCTGCCAGTCGGCCAACTCGTCCACCGCCCGGCCGAGGCGGTGCGGGCCGTCGGGGAACGGCGGCTCGTCGTCGTCGGCCTCGCTCAAATCGCTCGGGTGCCGCACCACGCACCCCAGCTCGCGGTGCCAGCGGGCCACCGGGTGCCGGTCGCCGCCACCCATCGCCCCGAGGTCCGGCACGACGACCACCGCGAACTCCAGCCCCTTGGCTTTGTGGATGCTCATCAGCCGCACCACGTCGTCGGCCCGCTCCGGCACGGTCGCCGCCTGCTCCTCCCGCACCCCTTCCGTCACCGACCCGCCGAGCCACCGCACGAAGTCGGCCAGGGCGAACCCGTCGGCATCGAACCGCCGGGCCTGGCCGACCAGCTTCCACAGGTTGGCCAGCTTGCGGTCGGCCAGCGGCTCGAACTGCGTCGCGGCGTCGAACCCGCTCTCCGCGAACACCCGCTCCACCAGCCCGGCCACCGGCAGTCGGTCCTTCGCCGCCCGCCAGCCGGTGAACCGGTCACGCGCCCGCTCGGCCGCCGGCCGGTCCGCCCCCAGCAGTGACAGCCGGCTGTCATCGTGCAGCCCGGCCCACAGGCCATCTTTGTGCGTGGGTAACAGGTGCAGGGCGTCGTCCGGCAAGCCGCACGCCGGACTGCGGAGGGCGCCTGCCAGGGCCGGACCGTCGTGCGGGTTCTCCACGGCGGCCAGGAGGTTGGCCAGGTCGTGGACCTCCTGCTGGGCGAAGAACGCCCGGCCGCCGACGACGTAGTAATCCAGCCCGTGACGCCGCAGGGCCGCCTCGTAAATGCCGACGTGGCTCATGGCTCGGAACAGGATGGTCACGTTGCCCGGCTTCACCCCACCGTCGATCAGCTCGACCAGCCGGCGGGCGATGGCGTCCGCCTCCCGCGCCCGCACTGCCTCGACCGGCTCCTTGCCGTCCGGCGCGGCCGGCACCGCCCACAGGAACTCGACGTTCGCCCCATCCGCCTGAGGCCGCCGGGCGGTGAGCGGTTCGTACCCCGGCAGGCGGCGGCGGAACAGTGCGTTGACGAACCCGATCACCCCGGGCTGGCTGCGGAAGTTCTCGGTCAGCGGCAGCGTCGGCAGGTCGGCTTGCAGCGACTCAAACAGCGCCACCTCGGCCCCGCGGAAGCGGTAGATCGACTGCTTGCGGTCGCCGACGGCGAACAGCCGGCCGGACTGGTAGCCGTCGCCGACCGCGAGTTTCACCAGTTCCAGTTGCACCGGGTCGGTATCCTGGAACTCGTCCACCAGCAGGAACCGCGTCTCAGCCTGCACCGCCGCCCGCGCCGCGGAGTTGTCTCGCAACAGGTCACGGGCACACGCCAGCAGGTCGTGGAAGTCGGCCCCGCCGGCTTTGCGTTTGGCCCGACAGTAGGCGTCGTCGGCCGCCGCCGCCACCCGCAGGAACCGCCGGCCGACCTCCACCGATGCCGGCCAGTCGGTCGGGTCGGCGGTCAGCTCCTCGAACCCCTTCAGCCCGTCGCGGACGGCCGAGAAGGCGTCCTTCACCGCCTCGTGAACCGCCGGGTCGGCCCAGCCCTTCTTCAACCCCTGGACTTTAGCCACGTCGTTCAGTCCGGCCAGCCCAGACCCGTCGCCGGCGAAGGCGTCGAGGACCGCCCGCACCCGCTCGGCCCCCGGCTCCGGCACGGCCAACCGCCCCAGCGTCCGCAGGGCGACGGCCAGCTTGCCACCGGCGGCCGACTGGTAGGCCAGCCACTCCGGCACCAGTGAAGCGTGCCGCGCAAGCCACCCGGCCGCCACGTCAGCCACTTCCCACCGCTGCCAACCGGCCCGGTCCGGCGAGTCGAGCAGCCCGTCCACCGCCTCGACGGCTGCCGACCAACCGAACAGGGCCGCCAGTTCGCGGAGGTCGTCGCCGGCCGGCTCGTCGCCGGTCAGCAGGCGGTGCAGTTCGGCCCGGGTCGCCTCGGCCCGCAGGGCGTTCGCCTGGGGGTCATCGAACACCCGGAACCCGGTCGGCAGACCGCCTGCCGGGAACCGTCGCAACAGCCGGCCGCAGTAGCCGTGGATGGTGTCGATGGGGGCGGTGTCGAGGTCGCGGCGGTGTTGCTCCCACATCGACCCCGGTGCCATCGCCACCTCGGCATCGACCGCCTGGCGGATGCGGCCCCGCATCTCTCGGGCCGCCCGCTCGGTGAAGGTGATGGCCGTCACCTGCGGCACCGTCGCCCCGTCGTCCCGCAGGTGGGACAGGTAGCGGGCGGTGAGGACGGTGGTCTTGCCGCACCCGGCCCCGGCGGCCAGCACCACCGACGGGCCGCGGTGGCGGACGGCCGCCGTCTGCTGTGAAGTGAGGTCGGACATCGGCGGGGAATGTACCCGCCGGATGCCGCCGGCTCTACACCAACCGCATGAGCGTGCCCGACTGGCAACTGCCGCCCGGCGTGGACCGCGGCCTGTGGGACTACCTCCACAGCCGCGACATGGCGGCCGGTTACGATGCCCAAATGGCGGCGTCGCCGCTGGCCGCCGCCGACGTGGCCTTCTGCGAACGGGCCTTCCCCACCCCCGGCCGGCTGATCGACCTGGGCTGCGGCACCGGCCGGCTGACCGTCCACTTCGCCGGCAAGGGGTACGACTGCGTCGGCGTGGACCTGTCGCCGGAGATGCTGACCGGGGCGAAGGCGAACGCCGACGCCGCCGGCGTGCGAGTCGAGTGGGTGGACGGCAACCTGACCGACCTAGCCGGTGTGCCGGACGCGAGCTTCGATTACGCCGCGTGTCTGTTCAGCACGCTGGGCATGGTGCGTGGCGACGACAACCGGCGGGCGGCCGTGGCGGCGATGCGGCGGGTGCTGACGCCCGGCGGGCGGCTCGTACTCCACGCACACAACCGTCACTTCCGCGGGCTGGGCTGGAAGGGGCTGTGGTCCGGCGACCTCACGATGCCGCAGGCGTATGCCGGGGCACCAATGACGCTCCACCACTTCACCCGCGGCGAGGTGGTGCGGCTGCTAACGGCGGGCGGCTTTCAGGTGACGCGGGTCGAGGCAATCGCCGTCGGCGGCGAGCCGGTGCGGTGGGCGAGCCGGCGGCGGGGTTACGGGTGGCTGGTCGAAGCATCGCAGGGCACGCTTCAGCGTGCCGTCTTCGTGCGGACGCCACGCTGAAGCGTGCCCTACGACTAATCCCCGAGCAGTTGCCGCACCACCTCGTTCGGGGCCGGCTGGTAGCTGTGCGGCTCGAGCGCCCCCGCGGCCCGCCCCTGGCTGAGCGACCGCACCTCGTCGGCGTAGCGGAACATGACCCGCAGCGGCACCAGCGCCTCCACCTCGAACAGCCCGCCGGCGACCGGCTCCTGCCGCTCGATCTGGCCCCGCCGGGCCGACAGGTCGCCGATCACGTTGCCCAGGAACTCGGCCGGCGTCGTCACCACCACCTTCATGATCGGTTCGAGCAGCAGGACGTTGTTCTTGATCGCCTCACGGTAGGCCTCCACAGCCGCCCGCACGAACGCCTCCTCGGTGGACTTCTGCGGGTCGAACTTGGCGGCCAGGATTTTGCCCTGCACGTTCATCATCGGGAAGCCGAACTGGCCGGTCTGGAGGGCGTCCCGCAGCGCCTGCTCGGCCGCCGCCCCGAAGGCGGTCGGCAGCACGTCGGCGCTGACGAAGTTGGACACCGTGACCGGCGTGAGGCTAGCGTGGTTGGTGAACTCGACGGTCAGCCCGGCGAACACGTCGCGGTCGCCCATGCGGGTCACTTCTACGTCTGCTTTGTACAGCCCCTTGAGCGTTTCGCGGTAGCTCACCCGCGGCTCGCCCACCCGCACCTTGAGCCGGAAGTCCCGCTCCATGCGGTGCCGCTTGACCTCTAAGTGTAGGGTGCCCATGCCGCTCATGAGCGTCTGCCCGGTGTCCTTGTCGGCCTTCACCACGAACGTCGGGTCTTCCAGTTGTAGCACGTCCAGCGCCTGGGCCAGCTTGTCCTTGTCGGCCCCGCTCTCCGGCTCGATGGACTGGCTGACCACGGCTTCGGCAAAAGTGATGTCCGGTAGCACCAGCGGGCTGGCCGTGTCGGTCAGGGTGTCCCCGGTGCGGGACTCCTTCAAACCGATGACGGCCACGATGTCCCCGGCCAGCCCGAGCGGCACTTCTTCGAGGCCGCGGTTCGGGTCGGCGTGGACGTGGAACAGCTTGGCCACGTTCTCCTTCTTGTCGTTGCCGGCGTTGAGTGCCCGGCTGTTCGGCTTGAGCGTGCCGGAGTAGATGCGAACAAAGAAGCGGTGGCCGTTCGGGTGCCAGGCGGCCTTGAACACCAGTCCGCAGAACGGCTCCGCCGGGTCCGGCTTGCGGGTCTCTTGCTTCTTGGTCTTCGGATTCTCGCCCGTCACCGGCGGCCGGTCGAGCGGGCTGGGCAGGTAGTACGTCACCGCGTCGAGCAGCGGTTGGATGCCGATGTGTTCCCGCCCGCTGCCGGCCAGAACCGGGTAGATGATCCCGGCCAGGCACTGCTCGCGGACGAGCTGCCGCACCTTCGCCGGGTCCGGGGCTTGGCCCTCCAACACGGCCGAGGTGATGAGGTCGTTGTCGTCGTGCTGGGTCAAGGCGTCAAACAGGGCCTCGCGGTACTTGGCCGCCTCGGCCTCGCACTCGGGCGGGATCATGTCTTCCCGCACCGTCTCGCCGAAGTCGTCGGGGTCGAAGAAGTAAGCCGTCCGCTCGATCAGGTCGATCACCCCGCGGAACGGGTTCGGGCTGTCGGCCCGGCTGCCGGCCCCGACCGGGATGACCACCGGCACCGCCACCCCCATGTCGGGGTCCGGGGCTAAGCGGTCCTTGACGGTCTTGAGGGCGTGGGCAAAATCCGCCCCGACCACGTCCATCTTGTTGACGAACACCAGCCGGGGCACGGCGTACTTGTTGGCCTGCCGCCAAACGGTTTCGCTCTGGGCCTCGACGCCTTTTTGGCCGTCGAACACGACCACCGCCCCGTCCAGCACCCGCAGGCTGCGTTCCACCTCGGCCGTAAAATCGACGTGCCCTGGGGTGTCGATCAGATTGATCGTGTAGCCCTTCCACTGGAACGGCACACACGCCGAGTAAATGGTGATGCCGCGTTCCTGCTCCTCGGCGTCGTAGTCGGTGGTCGTGTTGCCCTGGTCCACGCCGCCGAGCTTGCGGGTGGCTTTGGCGTAATACAGCAGGTGCTCGGTAGTTGTTGTCTTCCCAGCGTCGATGTGAGCGATCACACCCAAGTTTCGCACACGGGTCAAGTCGAGACCGCCGGACTTCGCCATAAATCACCACAAAATCGCAGAGGACACAGAGAAGACAGAAGGACAGATGCAGAGTAAAGACCGTGTCTTGAACTCTGCACTCGGTCTTCTGTCTTCTCTGTGTCCTCTGCGGCTCTGTGGTGAAATACGCCTTACCAGGCGAAGTGGCTGAACGCCTTGTTAGCCTCGGCCATCTTGATAGTCTGCTCCCGCTTGGCCATCGCCTCGCCCTCGCGGCGGGCGGCAGCCATCAGCTCATCGGCCAACCGCAAGTAGGTCGGCCGGCCGGTCTTGCCGCGGATGGCGCCCACCAGCCAGCGGATGGCCAGCGACTGCTGCCGCACCGGCTTCACCTGGATGGGCACCTGGTAGTTAGCCCCGCCCACCCGCTTGGACCGCACTTCGAGCGTCGGCTTGACGTTTTCAAGGGCAGCGTTGAACACCTGAATCGGGTCGGCGTCCGGCATCCGCTTCTTGATCTGGTCGAGGGCGTCGTAGAACACCCGCGTGGCGGTTGCCTTCTTGCCGTCGTGCATCAAACAGTTGATGAACTTGCTGGCCAGCTTCGAGCCGTACCGGCTGTCCGGCTTGAGGGTTGTCGCTGACGCGGTGTGTGCCTTGGTGCCCATGGTCGGTTACTTGCCTTCCTTCTTGGAGCCGTACTTCGAACGGGCCTGCTTACGGTCGGACACGCCCTGCGAGTCGAGCACCCCGCGGACGATGTGGTATCGCACCCCCGGCAGGTCGCGGACTCGGCCGCCGCGGACCAGCACGATCGAGTGCTCTTGCAGGTTGTGGCCTTCGCCCGGGATGTACGCCGTCACTTCCACCCCGCTGCTCAGGCGGACGCGGGCCACCTTCCGCAGGGCCGAGTTCGGCTTCTTCGGAGTCATGGTCTTGACCACCGTGCAGACGCCTCGCTTCTGCGGACAGCCCTGCATGGCCGGGTGCTTGGACTTACTCCGCTGCACCACCCGCGGCTTCTTGACCAACTGGTTGATCGTCGGCATCGGCCGGAAACTCCCGTCGCGCCGGCGGCGCGGTGCGTGACTGCGCCGGGGCTGCCCCAAACGCGAGTTGCCATTCAAGCAGAAATCTCACCGCCGACAAGGCCGAACCGTCGGGCACGCATGGCGTGCCGTCTTCAACTTGAA
>JAYVUZ010000102.1:0-50548 GCA_043787415.1 Fimbriiglobus sp.
CCCCCCCCCCCCCCCCCCCCCCCCCCCCCCCCCCACCCCCCTACACTGGATTGCCGCCATGTTCATCGACCGCTCGCACCTCAACCTGATCGTCCAGAAGACGGCCCTGGAAGAGCTGGTCGAGCGGCACAACACCCGCGCCCAGGCGCGGTTCCGGCTCCAGCAGCAGGGCGTCGCCTACGAGCCGTACCAGGCGGCCCACGACCAGTACCACCGCTCGCTGGCCCTGGTGAAGGAGTCGGTGCCGGCGACGGCCCGGGTGCGGGTCATCGACCGCGACTTCCTGCCGACGGTGGTGTTCGGCCCGGACGACGTGGTGGCGGTGGTCGGCCGGGACGGGCTGGTGGTGAACGCGGCCAAGTACCTGGACGGCCAGCCGCTCGTCGGCATCAACCCGGACCCGGCCCGCATCGACGGGGTGCTGCTGCCGTTCCGGGCCGACCAGGCCGGGGCGGCGCTGGCGGCGGTGTGGGCCGGCCGCTACTCGACCGACAAGCTGACGATGGCACGGGCCACCCTCAACACCGGCCAGACGCTGGACGCGGTCAACGACCTGTTCCTCGGCCGGCGGGGCCATGCGTCCGCCCGGTACACGCTGACCGTCGGCGAGTCCGAGGAGGAGCAGTCGTCCAGCGGCATCATCGTCGGCACGGGGGCCGGCTCGACGGGCTGGCTACGGGCGGTACAAGCCGGGGCCGCCGGCTGGGTGGACGAGGCGACGGCCAAGACGCTGCGGGACGGGTACGCCTTCGGCCGCACCGAGTGGCGGCTGCGGTTCGCCGTGCGGGAGCCGTTCCCGAGCAAGACGTCGGCCGCCGAGCTGGTGTGCGGCTGGGTGAACGCCGGCGAGCAACTGGTGGTCACGTCGCAGATGCCGCAGGGCGGCGTCATCTTCGGCGACGGCGTCGAGGCCGACGGGCTGGAGTTCGTGTCCGGCACGGTAGCCACGATCGCCGTGGCCGATCGCACGCTCAACCTGGTGACGCGAGCGGGGTGACGCGCATCCGGCGAGCGGCCAGCGTGAGCTGGTCCGGGCCGGCGCGTGCGTGTCGTCACCCCCGGGCCCGGACCAGCTCACGCTGGCCGCTCGCCTTTGCCGTTTTTCTGTAATGCCGCCGCCTCGGCCGGCGACTGGTGGGGTGTGGCCCCCGAACCGACCGACTGGCCGACGCTGGTGCGGGACCACACCCCCCGGCTGTGGGCGGTGGCCGTCCGCCTCGTATCCCACGAGGCCGACGCCGCCGACTGCGTTCAGCACGCCTTCCTCGACGCCCTCCGGCTGACCGGGGTGCGGGACTGGTCGGCGGCCCTCGTGCGGCTGACCACCGCCCGCTCGCTGGACTGTTTGCGGAAGCGCTACCGGCAGGCGAAGCGGTTCGCCCCGCTCGACTTCGACCCGCCGGCGGCGACGCCCGACGGCGACCTGGCCGACGCCCTGCGGCACGCACTCACCACCCTGGACCCGGTGCCGGCCGAGCTGGTGGCGCTGGTGTACCTGGAGGGCTGGGCGGTGGCCGACGCGGCGACTCAGGTGGGCGTGACGGCCAACCACGCCGGGGTGCTGCTGCACCGGGCACGAGCCAGTTTGCGGGGCACGCTGACGGCGTTCGACCCCACCCCGGGGGTGCATCGTGAGTGAGTTCAACCACCAACCGCCACCCGGCGACGTGTTCGACCGGGCGGCGGCGGCGGTGCGGGGGCAGGCCATCCCCGCCCCGCCGGCCGACCTCGCGACCGCCATTTCGGCGGCCCTGTCCAACCGACTTCAACTCGCCGCGGCGACAGCCCGGCGGCGGAGGTGGATCGTGCGCGGCATGAGCATCGGCGGGCTGGCGGCCTGCCTGGCGGCGGCGGTGACATGGGGCGGCAAGCCGGCGGCGGCGAATGAACTGCTGGCCGAGGCGCTGGCCAACCAGCAGAAGGCGAAGTCGTTCCGGGCGGTGGTGAAGGCCAAACTGGCCAACCCACCGGCCGGGATGACGCCGATGCCAGAGCAGAAGCTGTACGGGCAAGGTGGGAAGATGCGGATCGAGACGAGCGACACCGTCAGCGTCAGCGACGGCAAGCGGCTGGTGATGTTCGACACGAAGGCCAAGGTGGCCCGCACCGCCGACCTACCGGCCGAGCCAAGCGACATGGCCAAAGGGGTGATGGCCGGTGTGCAGAAGGTGATCGACGCCCAGGACGGGAAGGGGGCAGTGCAGCCGGTGCCGGCCGTCGCAATCGGCGGCGTCGAGCGGCCTGGGTTCCGGGTGGTCGGGGTGTCGTTCGCTCCGGGGCAGACGGCCGAGGTCACCTATTACCTGGACGAACAGAGGAAGCTACCGCTGCGGTACGAGTTCGTCTTGGACAAGCCGTTCAAGATGACCGCCACCACCGACTACCTGGCGTTCGACGAGGAACTCGACCCCGAGCTGTTCAGCCTGAACATCCCCGCGGGGTACAAGCGGGAGGAACTGAAGATTCCGGCCGCCGCCCCGATGAAGGAGCCGACCGCAGCCCCCGAGCAACTGGCCGGGTCGCCGAAGCCGGAGAAGACGCACCCGGTCAACGTCTTGGTTGAGGCGGCCGATAAGGTGAAGGAGGTGAAGTCCGGGCGGGTGGTCCGGTCGGTGGAAACGGGCGGCAAAGTGGCTCTGGTGGAAGTGATCCACTTCCGCCCGGGTCAAATCCGTGACGAACTCTTCGGCAAAAGTGTGACGGTCTTCGACTTGGCCGCCGGGCGCTCGCTCAAGCTGGATACGGTCGCCCGAACCGCGACCGTGGCCGACGTGACGGCGGCCGACCGCGAGGGCGCCCGTAAGGAACGAGAGGTTCTGGTCAACCCGCTCGCTTTCCTGGCCACCAAGCCGACCGTGCGAGTTGTGCGGGTGGCCGACGAGGCACCCGGCGGCGTGACGGTGCGTGTCTTCGACCTGTCCGACACGGATTTCCCGGGCAAGCCGGGCCGGCTTTGGATCGACTCGGTCACCGGCCTGCCGACCCGGCTGCGAGACGAACAGATGGGGCCAGGCGTGTTCTTCACCTTCGACCGATGGGACGCCACGCTGGACGACGCCCTGTTCAACCTGGACCCGCCGGCCGGGTACACGCTGGTCGAGGACAAGCCGGCGAAGAAGTAGCTCACCCGTATGCCCAGCCAGTCAGCCGCCGGCGGGCTTGTTCTCCTTGACGTGACCGACCTGCACCACTCCGCCCGGCACCAGCCGGAAGTACACGACCAGCGGCCCGGTGATCCAAACCCGGATGTCGTCCTCCCGGGACTCGCCGAGGCCGGCCGGGCCATCGGCCAGCTCGCGGTTGATGCGGTGGTAAGTTTCGACCAACGCCCGCTGCTCGAACAAGTGCAGACCGGCATAAATGTCGGAGAAGCGGTCGAGCGCCGCGTCGGACCAGACGACGGTCACTTGGTCAGCCCCTTCAGGCGTTCCAGCCCCTGCTCGGGGGTGAAGTACGGGCCGGACCAGTCGATGGCGCGAATCTCCTCGTCCGTCACCTCGACGTGACGCTCGGGCGGCTTGGTCAGCACGACCCGCTGGCCGCTGGCGTCCCGGAACTCCACCTCCCCGTCGGCCGCCCGCAGTTGGGCCAGCACCTCCGACCCGACCAGCACCGTACTCATCACTCCGCCCCCCGCGTGGTGCCCACATTCTACCGCGCCGAATCCCCCGCCGGCCGGCCCCGTCTAACTGCCTATGTCCGCGGCCGGGTCGGGTTTGTACCCGCCGGCCGGCGGCGTATGATGGTTCCGTGTGGCCGCCGTCCCCCGGGACCGACGACCCGCCAACACCGGAGACGGTCTTCATGTATGAGCGCTTTACCGACCGCGCCCGAAAGGTGATGCAGCTCGCCAACCAGGAAGCGCAGCGGTTCAACCACGAATACATCGGCACCGAGCACGTCCTGCTCGGGCTGGTCAAGGAAGGCTCCGGCGTCGCCGCCAACGTGCTCAAGAACCTGGACGTGGACCTCCGCAAGATCCGCCTGGAGGTGGAGCGGATCGTCCAGCCCGGGGCCGGCGGCGACCAGGTGGTGATGGGCCGGCTGCCGCACACCCCGCGGGCCAAGAAGGTGATCGAGTACTCCATCGAGGAGGCCCGCAACCTGAACCACAATTACGTCGGCACCGAACACCTGCTGCTCGGCCTCTTACGAGAGCAGGAGGGCGTCGCCGCCCAGGTTCTGATGAACCTGGGGCTGAAGCTGGAAGACGTCCGCGAAGAAGTGCTCAACCTTCTGGGACACAACCCCATGGCCAACGAGAACGAGCCGGCCGGCGGCGGCGGCAGCGAAGCCCGGGAGGGCCGCGAGGGCCGCGGGAACCGGTCCAAGTCGAAGACGCCGGCGCTCGACAGCTTCGGCCGCGACCTGACCGAGCTGGCCCGCCAGGCCAAGCTCGACCCGGTCATCGGCCGGGCCAACGAGATCGAGCGGGTGGTGCAAGTGCTCAGCCGCCGCACCAAGAACAACCCGGTGCTGCTGGGCGAGGCCGGCGTCGGCAAGACGGCCATCGTCGAGGGGCTGGCCCAACTGATCGTGGACAGCAACGTGCCGGAACTGCTCCGCGACAAGCGGCTGGTGGTCCTGGACCTGGCCATGATGGTGGCCGGCACCAAGTACCGCGGCCAGTTCGAGGAGCGGATCAAGGCGGTGATGAACGAGGTGCGGCGGGCCAAGAACACCATCCTGTTCATCGACGAGCTGCACACCCTGGTCGGCGCCGGCGGGGCCGAAGGGGCCATCGACGCCAGCAACGTCCTCAAGCCGGCCCTGGCCCGCGGCGAAATCCAGTGCATCGGGGCGACCACGCTCGACGAGTACCGCAAGTACATCGAGAAAGACGCGGCGCTCGCCCGTCGCTTCCAAGAGGTGATCGTCAACCCGCCGTCGAAGGACGAGGCGGTGGAGATTCTCAAGGGGCTGCGGGACCGCTACGAGGCCCACCACCGGGTGCAGATCACCGACGGCGCCCTGGCCAGTGCCGTGGAGCTGAGCGAGCGGTACATCAGCGGCCGGTGCCTGCCGGACAAGGCCATCGACGTGATCGACGAGGCGGGGGCGCGGATCCGCCTGAAGGCCATGACCCGGCCGCCGGACCTCAAGGAGATCGACGAGCAGATCGAGAAGTTGAACACCGAGAAGGAGTCGGCCGTCGCCGAGCAGGACTTCGAGAAGGCCGCCACCCTGCGGGACCAGGCCGACAAGCTGAAGAAGAAGAAGGACGCCCTCACCAAGGAGTGGCGGGAGAAGGCCAAGGAGACGGACGGCGTCGTGGACGACGAGGTGGTGGCCGAGGTGGTGAGCAAGATGACCGGGGTGCCGCTCCGCAAGGTCGGGGCGGACGAGACGCAGCGGCTGCTCAAGATGGAGGACGAGCTGCACGGGACGGTGGTCAGCCAGCACGAGGCCATCAAGGCGATTGCCAAGGCCGTCCGCAAGAGCCGGGCCGGGCTGAAAGACCCCCGCCGGCCGGTCGGCAGCTTCATCTTCGCCGGCCCGACCGGGGTGGGCAAGACGCTGCTGGCCAAGACGCTGGCCAAGTTCCAGTTCGGGGACGAGAACGCCATCGTCCAACTGGACATGTCCGAGTACATGGAGAAGCACAACGTCTCCCGGCTCGTGGGGGCGCCCCCCGGCTACATCGGGTACGAGGAGGGCGGCCAGCTCACCGAGAAGATCCGCCGCAAGCCGTACTCGGTGGTGCTGCTGGACGAGATCGAGAAGGCCCACCCGGACGTGTGGAACATGCTCCTCCAGATCATGGAGGAAGGTCGCCTGACCGACAACGTCGGCCGGGTGATCGACTTCAAAAACACGATCCTGATCATGACGACGAACATCGGGGCCGAGACGATCATCGCGTCGGACGACCTGAGCAGCGTGTTCACCCGCGGGCGGTCGGCGGACACCCAGACGACCTACCTGGACATGAAGAAGAAGCTGCTGGCCCGCATGGAGAAGGAGTTCCGGCCGGAGTTCCTGAACCGGCTGGACGACGTCATCGTGTTCCGCCAGCTCACCAAGGACGACCTGAAGACGATCGTGGACATGGAGCTGACCAAGGTGGGCAAGCGGCTCAAGGACAAGCAGCTCAAGCTGGTGGTGAGCGAGGCGGCCAAGGACTTCATCATCGAGAAGGGGAGCAGCACCGAGTACGGCGCCCGGCCGCTGCGGCGGGCCGTCGAGCAGTACCTGGAGGACGCCATGTCCGAGTCGCTGCTGCGGGGCGAGTTCGTCGGCAAGGACGTCATCACGGTGGTGATGGGCGTCGGCGACGACGGCGAGAAGAAGCTGACGTTCGAGACGACCGAGCGGGTGACGGCCGAGCCGCAGGTCGCCGCCGCGGTGTGACCGCCAATGGAGAGGTGACACCCACGCGGGCCGCCCGGAAGGGCGGCCCGCTCGTTTTGGTTCGTCGCCCGACGCGCCAGCTAGGGAGGACTTCTTTGCCCGTGCGTCGGGTGCGGTCTGCGGTGTCGATACAACATCCGCATGACCACCGCCTGCGGCCTCGCCTACGTTGACACCGGCGGTCCCGGTCCGGCCGTGCTGTTCGTCCACGGCGTCGGCGCCGCCGGCTATGCCTGGCGACCGCAGGTGGACGCCCTGTCGGACCGCCTCCGCTGCCTCACTTTCGACAACCGCGGGACGGGCGGTAGCCGGCCGGCCGCCGGCCGCGACACCGACCCGGACGCCCTGGCCGCCGAACTGGCCGGGGTGTTCGGCCGCGACCTGGCTGACCCGCCGGCTGTGGTCAGTCGCCAGATGAAGGCGATGCGGGCGTTCAACGCTACGCCGTACTTCGGCGAGTTGGCCGGCCGGTCGACCCTGGTGGTGTCGGCCGACCACGACCCGATCGCCCCGCCGTCCCTCGGCCGGGCGTTGTCTGACGGCATCCCGGGCAGCCGGTTCGTCGAGTTGGCCGACGCCTCGCACGGGGCCACGGCCTATCGGCCGGACGCCGTCAACGCCCTGCTCGTTGCCCACCTGACCGGCTGACCGCTCTCCCATCCCCCCGCACTTCACCCACCTCCCGCCATTCAGCCTCTTGCCTGACCGTTACAACCATCCCTGCCGCACTCTGTCGGCAAACTCGGCACATCCGTTTCACCAGTTTGGCTCAAGTTCGCACCGTAGACTTGGCACGTCCCGTACAGCCTGCCCCACCCGACTGACCGCCCTGATCCGCAAGGGGAACCGATGCCCGTGCCGAGCCGCCTCCGCGTCGAGACGCTAGAAACCCGTGACACGCCGACCGCCTTCGCCACCACCCATGTGCTGGTGACGACCGCCGGCCCGAGCCTGGACGCCCAGTGGACGGCGACGCTCCGCAACTCGCCGGTCGTGGCCGACGTATCGAAGATAGGCGGCCACCTGTTCCGGGCTGAACTCGTCGCCGGGGCGGCGGTGGCGGTGGCCGTCGCCGACCTGGGCGGCCGGCCCGGGGTGGCCGTCGCGCAACCGGACTACAAGCTGGAACTCGACGCGGCCGTAGTGCCCAACGACCCGCTGGCGGTGACGGCCTGGCAGGACGCCATCACCGCGGCGGCCGCCGCCTGGGGCGTGTCCACCGGCACCGGCCGCACGGTGGTGGCGGTGATCGACAGCGGGGTGTTCGTCAACCACCCGGACCTGACCCCGAACATCTGGCGGAACACCGGGGACGCGGTCAGCGACGGCCGGGACGACGACGGCAACGGGTATGTGGATGACGTGGTCGGCTGGAACTTTGCCGGAAATAACAACGACGTGTCGGACAATTTGGGTCACGGCACGCACGCGGCTGGCATTATCGGGGCGGTGGGTGGCAACGGGCTGGGGGTGGCCGGGGTGAACTGGCACGCCCGCATCATGCCGCTGAAAATCTTCGACACCGCGTCCGGCGGGCTGTCCAGCGACGCCGTCCGGGCCATCGACTACGCGGTGGCCAACGGGGCGCGGGTGATCAACGAGAGCTGGGGCGGCGGGGTGTACGACCCGGCCCTGGCCGCCGCCACCGCCCGGGCGCGGGCGGCCGGGGTGGTGGTGGTGGCCGCCGCCGGCAACGGGTCGTCGGACAACGACACGACGCCGTTCTACCCGGCCGGCTACGCCGCCCAGTCTGACAACGTGGTGGCGGTGGCGGCCACCACCCCGGACGACACGCTGGCGGCGTTCAGCAACTACGGCCGCACGGCCGTGACGGTGGCCGCCCCGGGGCAGTGGATCAACAGCACGCTGAACACCGGCGGGTACGGGGAGAAGAGCGGCACCAGCATGGCCGCCCCGTTCGTTGCCGGGGCGATCAGCCTGCTGTGGGACGCCAACCCGACGTGGACCTACCGCCAGGTGATCGACCGGCTGACCGCCTCGGTGGACACCCCAGCGGCGCTGGCCGGCAAGGTGGCGACCGGCCGGCTGAACCTGGCCAAACTGCTCGGCGCAACGGCCAGCCCGCCGCCGGCGACCTCCGCCGCGGTGGTGGCCGAAGCCGTCATCGGCGGGCCGAAGGCCGGCAGCATCGACCGGGCCTGGGTGCGGTTTTCGGCCCCCGTGACGGCGGACGCCGTGTCGCAGAGTGTAGCCTTCGGCACCCCGCTGGGCACCTTCCACCCGTCGAGTGTGCAGGCGGTGGCCGGTACCAACAACACCCAGTTCACGCTGCTGTTCAGCCGGACGTTCACCACCCCCGGCGTGTACCAACTGAGTATCGGCGGGGCGGCCACCGCGACGCGCTTCACACAGGACATGACACTGGGTAGCACGCCGGTACCGCCGCCAGTCGTGGTATCGCCGCCGGTCGCCCCGCCGGTCTCTCCGACGCCGGCCACGAACCGCACCAGCGTCACGGCAGCGGGACTACCGACGGCCGTCCGTGACGGCCGCACCACCCGCGTCGAGTTGTACGTGTCGGCCGCCGTGACGGTCCGCGACGTGGCCGTGCAACTCTCTGTGCAGCACGCCCGGGTGAGCGACCTGAGCATTCGTCTGACTGCGCCGGACGGCCGCAAGTTCACCCTGTTCAACCGCCGCGGCGGGGCCGGGGCGAACCTGGCCGGTACCACCTTCACCGACTCGGCCACGGCCACACTGGCGTCGACTGCGGCACCGTTCGCCGGGGCCGTGCGGCCGGAACAGTCGCTCGCCGCCCTCAACGGGGCGAGCGGGCGCGGGCTGTGGGTACTGGAGGTGTTCGACCTCGGGGCCGGGGTGAGCGGCACACTAACCGGGGTGACGGTCAGCTTCACGAACACGGCCGCGGCGTCAGTGGCTTGGGCGACGAGTGTCGCACCCGTCACGGCGGCGGCGACACCACCGCCACCGACAACGGCCGCCGTTCGGCGGCCGACGCCTGAAGAAGGCCGACCGGACGTGGTCGCCGTGCCGTCGGTCGCGACGCCGACGCCGACGCCGACCCGGCCGGCTGATGTCACCGGCTGGCTGGTCACCCGGCTGCGGTCACGGATCGGCTGACCGGCCGCTTGCGGCGGGTACATGCGGCGGCTAGACTCCGTTCACACCCACCCGCCGCCCAGGTGCCCCGTGGCAACCGCCTTCCCACCGCCCAAGTACCAGTCTGTCGCCGCGGCCATTGAGGCCCAGGTGGCCAAGGGCAAGTGGGAAGGCGGGCGGCGGCTGCCGAGCGTCCGCGGTATCGCCGCGCAGCACAAGGTGTCGGTCGTCACGGCGTCGCGTGCGCTACAGATTCTCCGGGACAAGGGGCTGGTCCAGACCCGCGAGCGGTCCGGCTGCTACCGGGTGCCGCCGCCAGCCGCCGAGCGGTGGGCCGTCTGCCTGCGGCTCACCCCCGGCCCGTGGCAATCGACCACTCTAGCGCAGTGTCGGTCCGGGTTCGAGGGGGTCGCCGCCCGCCAGTCGGTCGGGTTCGTGTACGACGCCTTCAGCCCGGCCCCCGGACTCACCCCGGCCGATGCCGAGGCCGCCGCCGTGCGGGCGAAGGCCGACGGGTTCGCCGGCGTGTTCCTCCTCCCCAGCCGCACCGACGCCGCCGACGCCGCGTTCCTGGCCGGCTGCCGGGTGGCCGGTTTGCCGGTCGTGCTGCTGGAACGGAACGCCGCCGGGGCCGACCGGGTAGACGGCCACGACCTGGTCTGCCTGGACGACGTGACCGGGGCGGCCACCGCCACCCGGCACCTGTTCGCTGTCGGCCGGCGGCGGGTCGGGATGGTCATCGGCTCGGCCACCAGTAGTCACAACGACCGGCTGGCCGGCTACTTGTTCGCCCTGTGCTGCGCGCGGCAACAAAATGGACAGCGTGCGGCCAGCCTGCCCGAGGTGGTCGTCCGCCAACCGACCAGTATAAGCGAGAAAGACAGTTACGCCGCGGTGGCCGACGCGGTCCAGCGGAGGCGGTTGGATGCGGTGCTGTGCTACTCGGACTACGCCGCCCTCGGGCTGGTACTCGAACTGTTCCGCCGCGGCGTGAAGGTGCCGGCCCAGGTGGCGGTGGCCGGGTTCGACAACCTGCCCTTCGGCGACTCGTTCGCCGTCGGCCTGACCACCACCGACTACCCGGCCGAGACGATGGCCGACCACGCCCTGAGGCTGATGCGGGCGCGGGTCCAAGACCCGACGCGGCCGGCCGTCAAGGTGTGCGTGCCCGGCCGGCTGATCGTCCGCGGCAGCACCGACCCGGGGGCGCGATGAGCCGACGGGCGGACGTGGCGGTGGTCGGGGCTGGCATCGTCGGACTGGCCTTCGCCTGGGAGGCGGCGCGGCGGGGCCGGTCGGTGGTGGTGTTCGAGCGGGGACCGCAGGCCGAGGGGGCGAGCGTCCGTAACTTCGGCATGGTCTGGCCGGTCGGTCAGCCGGCCGGGCTGCTGCTCGGCCAGGCGACGCGGGCCGCCGAACGGTGGCGGGAGTTGGGCGACCGGGCCGGGGTGTGGGTACACCCGTGCGGGTCGCTGCACCTGGCCTACGCCGCCGACGAGGCGGCCGTACTGCGGGAGTTCGTCGCCCGCCGGCCCGGCGTCGAACTGCTGACCCCGGATGAGGCAATTCGCCGATTCCCCGCCGCAAATCCGGACGCCCTGCACGCCGTGCTATACAGCACGACCGAACTCTGTGTCGATCCGCCGAACGCCCTGCCGCAGCTGGCTGCATTCCTGGCCGAAGTACATAGCGTCACGACTCGGTTTGGCACGGTGATCGTCGGTATGGAAGCGTCGCGGGTCCACCTGGCCGGCGGCGAGGTGTGGCACGCCGGACGAGTTTTCGTCTGCTCGGGCACCGAATTCGCCACCCTTTACCCGGCCGAGTTCGCCGCCAGCGGGCTGCGGGTGTGCAAACACCAGATGCTGAAAACGGCCCCGCAGCCGGGCGGCTGGCGGCTCGGCCCGCACGTCGCCGGCGGGCTGACGCTCGGGCACTATACCGGGTTCGAGGGGTGCCCGTCGCTGCCGGCGGTCAAGGCCCGGCTCGCCGCGGAACACCCCGAGTACGCCCGGTACGGCATCCACGTCCTGGCCAGCCAGAACGCGGCCGGCGAGGTCGTGATCGGCGACTCGCACGAGTACGGGGCCGACGTGTCGCCGTTCGATAAGGCGGAAATCGACGCCCTCATCCTGGCCTACCTGCGGCGCCTGGTGCGGCTGCCGGCGTGGGGCATCGCCGCCCGCTGGCACGGGTTGTATGCCAAACATCCGACGTTGCCGCACGTCGTCATGGACCCGCAGCCCGGCGTGACGGTCGTGGCCGGCCTCGGCGGGTCGGGCATGACCCGGGCCTTCGGGCTGGCCGCCGACTGGTGGGACGCCCATGCCGACTGAGGTCAAGCTGGTGGTGTTCGACTGGGCCGGCACCACCGTCGATTTCGGCTGTCTGGCGCCGGTCGGGGCGTTCGTGGCGGCGTTCGCCGAGCGGGGTGTCGATGTGCCGGTGAGCGAAGCGCGGGGGCCGATGGGGTTGCACAAGAAGGACCACATCCGGGCCATGCTCGCCGGGCCGACCGGCCACCGCTGGCGGACAGCCGTCGGCCGCGACTGGGCCGAGGCCGATGTCGAAGACCTGTACCGGGTGGTGACGCCGATGCAGGTGACGGCGGCCCGCGGGCGGAGCGGGCTGTGCCCCGGGGTGCTGGAATGCGTGACCGATTTGCGTGCGCGCGGCGTCAAGATCGCGGCGACCACCGGCTACTTCCGTGAGGCTGCCTAGGCGTGCTACACAGCGGCAGCAGGGCAAGGGTATGTCCCGGACTTCGTCATTTGTGCCGACGAGGTGCCGGCCGGCCGGCCGGCGCCGTGGATGATCTTCCGGTGCATGGAGGCGCTGGGCGTGTACCCGCCGGCGGCGGTCGTGGCAGTCGGCGACACCCCGGCCGACATGCGGGCGGCCAAGAACGCTGGGTGCGTGGCGGTCGGCGTGGTGGACAGCGGCAACGAGGTCGGGCTGAGCGAGGCCGAGCTGGCGGCCCGTCCGGCCGACGAAGTCCACGAGCTGCGGGTGACGGCCTTCCGCCGGCTGATGGCCGCAGGGGCCGACTCGGTCGCCAACCGGATCGATCAGGTGCCGGCGTTGCTCAGGGCGGCCGGTATGCTTTCGTAGGGTGCCGTTGAGGCTCTGCGAAACGCGCCGCCGGCAACCCAGCCGCTTTTCGGGTTGCCGGCGGCGCGTTTCGCAGAGCCTCAACGGCACCCTCAAACAGAGCGAACGGCACTAACGACCGTCAGCGCCGGCTCGTCCTCGACGGCCAGCCCGTCGCCGGCGGCCAGTGACAGCCCGTTGGCAGTCGCCGCCCCGGTGGAGGCGTTCAGGTATGCCCCGCGGCCGGCGGTCAGCGGGTAGTCCAGCCGGTCGCCAGGGCAGACTGTCGCCTGGCTCACGACTGTATTCTGGTGTGCGGCAAGCGAACCGGCGCCGTGCTACTCGGGCTGAACTCGCTGTGCTGCACGCCGGTGTCGGCCGTCATGGCCTTCCACTCGCCGGCGTGAATCGTCTCGCCGTCGCCCGGCCCGTCCGTGTGGGCCAGATGGTGAGCATGAGTCAACCTCCGGGTGACGCCGCAGGATACCGCCACCCGACCGCGGGCTTACGGCCCGCCCCGGTCGTCGGCCCCGGCCGGCAGGCTGAGCTTGGGCGGGCGGACCAGTCGGTGCGGCGGACGACCGGCATCCCGACGTTGTACAGCCGCAGCACCTCGGCCAGGTCGAACGCCCCGTCGTGCATGTACGGGGCTGTCTTGCCGACGTTCCGCAGCATCGGCGTGCGGAAGGCGCCCACCTCCTTGGCGTCCTTCGTCACCGCCTGTCGGCCGAGGTCGGCGCCGGGCCGGCCGTACTGGCTCGGCCCGATGTCGTGGAACTGACCGTCGCTCAGGGCCGGGCCGCTGTGGCAGTTCAGGCAGCGGGCGGCGGTGCGGAACAGGTGCAACCCCCGCACCTCGGCGTCGGTCAAGGCATCGGCCTTGCCCTTCAGGAAGGCGTCGAACCGGCTGCGGCCGCCGACCACCGTTCGTTCGAAGCAGGCGAGGGACTGGACGACCCGCTCGCCGGTCACGGCCGGGTAGCCGGGGGCGGCTGTCAGGCGTTCGACGGCGACCGCCTCGTCGAACCGCATCTCGTTCGGGTTGCCCGGCACCTGCCGGGCCTGGTCCTCCAGCGACTCGGCCCGGCCGTCCCAGTACAGGACCGGGTGCAGGCCGCTGTTCAGTACGCTCGGGGCGTTCCGCCGCAGCGGGGTGCGGGCGTGGCCGACGGAGGTGGCCCGGCCGTCGGCCCAGCCCAGGTCCGGGTCGTGGCAACTGGCGCAGGCGAGTTGGCCGCCGCCGGACAGCCGGGCGTCGAAGAACAGGGCCTCGCCGAGGTCGGCCTTCGGCTTGCTGAACGGGTTGTCGGCCGGGTGCGGCACCGCCGGCAGTTGGCCCGGCTCGCGGTGGTCCACGCCGGGGTCGAGGGTCGGCTTGGGCCAGTCGGCCGGCGGCTTCTGGTAGTCGGCCCGCAGGTCGGCGGCCAGGGCGGCCCGCTCGCCGGCCGACTTGTCCGGGCGGGGTGGCTTCCACTGGCCCGGCGGCCCCTGCGCCACCGCGGGTAGCACAGCCAGCAAACTGAGTAGCACGGGCCGCGTCAGAAATCCCCCGGCACTTCCCCGCCGGCCCGGGTGACGAGGCCGGCGACCACCGCGGCCGCGACCGTGGCCCGCACGAACCGGGTGCTGCCGTCGGCCACCGCCACGTTCGCCCCGCCGGTGTGGAAGGCGGACAGTTGCCGGTTGTTGTTACAGTTCACCAGGCACGGCCCGCCGCCCTTCGGGCTGGCGGCGTCGCCCACCCCGTCGGCCCCGGTGCCGATGACGGAGGCGGTGTTCGGCCCGGCCCACTGGCCGGCCGGCACCGGCACCGGGGTCGTCACCGACGGGGTGGTGTTCGGCTTGCCCGCCAAATAGTTGTCCGGCCGGCCGGCCATCTCGAACAGCAGGATGGTGTTCGACGACCCGTCGGTGATGCCCAGGATGGGGGTGAACTGGCCGGCCGCGGCGAACGGCCCGGCGGTGCTGGCTTGCTCCTGCCCGGGGATGAACCCTTTGCCCGGCAGCCCGTTGCTGCGGGTGGTGTACATGTAGGCATCCGCCCCGGTGGCCCCGGGGTAGTCAGACACGGCCATCTGGGTGGACCCGCCCCCGAACAGGGCGACGGCGGTGGTCCGCGGGCTGACCGGGGCGGACGGGCAGGTGTGGACGGCGAGCGGGATTTGGGTCGGCGCCCAGGCGGCCGGCGGCACCGGGGTGGCGTTCGACCCCTCGTTGTAGCGGAGGTCGAAATTGTACGCGGTCCGCACGTTGTCTTGCTCGATGTGCGGCAGCACCTGCACCCCCCAGAAGGAGGAGATGGTGGCGCCGGCGGAGTTCACCCACTGCTCGGCCGTGGACGGCAGCCCGCCGCGACCGCTCGCGAAGTTGTGGCAGGCCAGCCCGAGCTGCTTGAGGTTGTTCTGGCACTTGGTCCGGGCCGCCGCCTCGCGGACCTTCTGCACCGCCGGCAGCAGTAGGCCGATGAGGATGGCAATGGTGGCGATCACCACCAACAGTTCGATGAGCGTGAACCCACGGCGACGCATGACGGCATCTAACGGGTGAGCAAGCCGTACATGGCGGCGGTCAGCACCCCGGCGGCGGCCAGCCCGCCGACGACGGCGACGGCCCCCGACCGCCGGGCGGCCTTCACCTGCCACCACATGAGCAGGCCGGACGTGGCCCAGAAAAGCAGGACGGCGGCCATCGCGTCTACCACTACGGCCCAGGCCCAGCGGGCGTCCATCGCCCCGGGGTAGCCGTGGGCGGCGTGCAGCCGCAGCAGGAACTGCCGGCCCGACAGGTCCGGCGGCGTCACCGACTCGGCCGGCTTGCCGCTCACCGCCCCGGTCAGCGGCGAGTAGGTCGCCTGCCAGTCGCGGCCGTCGGCTTGCAGGTAGAAGACCACGTCCGGCGACGAGGTGACGGTCAGCTCGCCGGCCGGGAAGCCGCAGCGTTCGAGGACCGTCGGTAGAGCGGCCGCCATCCGCTCGTGCAGCGGGTTGTCGGTGCGGACGCCGTCGGCGAGGGCGGCGACCGACGGGCGTTTGGGCGGGGCGTCCGGGCGGGGCTTGCCGGCGACGGCGAACGGGGCCGCCGGCGGCGGGGTGGGCGGTGCCGGCTCGTCCACCCTGCTGCGGACGGTGCCGCTGCCGGTGGCGGCATCTACCAGCACGCTCACCGTCTGGCCGTCGGCCTTCACCGTGGCGAAGGCGGCGTCCCGGTTGAAGCGAACCAGTTCCGGCCGCACCAGCGTGACGGCGTGACCGCGGCGGGTCAACTCGGCGGCGACGGCGGTGGCCGTTTCCCGCGGCGTGGGCACGGATTCCAGCAGGGTGCCGGCAACGGCCGGGCGGCCGAAGTTTACGGTCGGCTGGTCGGCGAAGGCCGCCGGGTGGTTGAACAGGAACGCCGTGACGGCGTACAGGGCCGCCCACGGCAGCAGGAACAAGCCGGTGTACAGGTGGGCGCGACGGACCACATGCATCGCCCGCCGGTTCCAGAACCGGGGGGCGGGCAGGCCGGCAGACGCGGGACTCGCCGGTGGTGAACCGGGGAGCCTCACTCCCCGACGTACGGCAGCAGGGCCATGAACCGCGCCCGCTTGACGGCGTTGGCCAGCGCCCGCTGGCCGACGGCGCTCAGGCCGGTCCGCTTGCGGCTCATCAGCTTGCCCTGGCCGGTGACGAACTTCTTCAGCCCGCCCACGTCCTTGTAGTCGAGGAACGCCGGCCGCGGCTCGTACCCCTTCGGCCCGCCGGACATCGGCTTGCGGGCGGTGGTGGCCACCAGCCGCTGGCCGCCGGCCGACACCTTCTTCGACTTCCGGGTTGCCCCGTTCGCTGCGTCGGCCATCGCCACACACTCCGAGTAAGAAAGCTAACCCCCGCCGGCCGGCTTGCCGGCCGGGGTCGGGGTGATCCGCTCGATCAAGCTGACATTCTGCCCGCCGCCGGCCCCGCCGACAAGGACAGCTTGCCCGCGGAACGACAAAAGTCGCGCCACCATCCGCTTCTGGACCGCGGCGCCCACGGCCTCCCAGCTCGCCCCGTCGGCGGAAAGCCGGTGCAGCGGGCCGGCCGACGTGTTGACGACCAGCCGGCCGGCCACGGTGCCGGCGGCCGGCGAGAAGCCGACCCGGTCCGACGGGCCGGGCAGGTCCGGGCCGGCCGCCCAGGTCTTGGAAGCCGGGTCGTACACGTCCACCGTGCGGACGGCCGCGGCATCGGCCGCCAGCCCGCCCAGGACATAGACTTTGCCACCGGCGACGGCGGCGGTGAGTGCCCGCCGCTGGAACGGCTGCGGCACCGGCTTCCACTCCGGGGCCGCCGCCGCCAGGTCGAGGGCCACGGCCGTGTCGTGCCAGTCGTGGCCGGCGGCCCCGCGGCTGTTCCACCCGCCGACCACCAGCAGCGTGTCGCCGACCAGGACCGTGTCGTGGCTGGACCGCGGGGCCGGCAGCGGCGGCAGCTTCGCCCACGTGCCGGCGGCCGGGTCGAACACGGCGCACGCGGCCGTCGAGCGGATGTCGGTCTTGTCGCCCGGCGCGTTGAACGGGGTCATGCCGCCGACCCGGTACACCCGGTCGCCGCGGGCGGTGAGCGTCACGCCCTGCAGCCGGGGGCCGCCGGGCAGTGCCTCCCAGCCGCCGCGGCCGTCCAGCTTCAGCCGGTGGAAGGTGCCGAGGACGCTCGCCGTGTCGTAGGAGTGAGTCTTGCCGCAGTGGCCGCCGTACACGTACAGGGCGTCGCCGGCGATGGCCGCCCCGAGGCTGGACACGCCGACCGGCAGCGGCGGGAGGTCGGCCGGCGCCTGGGCCAGCAACAGCGCGACGAGCGGGGTGAGCATCGGAGGGCACCTTGTGTGTCGGGGACGTCGGGGTCAGTAGTCGGCGACCACTTCGCCGCCCGCGGCGGTGCCGAGCGCCCGCCAGACGTCGGTCGGGACCGAGTCGCGGACGAACCGCACGCTGCCGTCCATGAGCAGGGCGTTCACCCCGCCGGTGTGGTAGCTGCGGCTGGTGACAGCCGCCAGCGTCACGCCGGTGGTCGTCGCCCCCTCCCGGGACGAGTTGAAGTCGATGTCGTACAGCTTGCCGCCGGCGGCGTGCGGCACCCGCGTGTTCGGCGGGAAGGTGGTGGTGAACCCGGTCTGGTGGACCCGGGCGTCCACCCATTCGGTGTGCCCGCTGTCCGTCTTGAACGACCCGCCGTAGCCGCTCACGGCGGCCGGGGTCGCCGGCGGCGGGGCGGCGGCGGCGGCCGGGCTGCCGCCGTCCCGCAGGTACGGGGTGTACGCCTTCACCTCGGCGAACCCGAGGGTGTTGCTCAGCCCGTCGGTGAACGCCCCGGTGGGGTGCCCGCGGGCCACCAGTTGAGACGCCGTCGGCCGGTGGCGGACCGGGAACGCCCCGTCCCCGGGCCGCGAGGCGACCGGGTCGAACACCAGCCAGGTGCCCATGTTGGCGGCGTAGTTGAGCGGGTAGTGCGTCACCGCCCCGTCCAACCGCTCGCGGTCGTTCACCTCGCTCGGGCACAGGTAGATCGGCACCCGCACCTTGGTCGCGGGGAGGTTCTCCGCCACCGTGTACGGCTGGGTGAAGTCCATCAGCCGTTGCAGGTTCTCCTGCTCGACGAACGGCAGGATGACGCACAGCACGGAGTACGACACCCCGGTCGCCCCCTTGACGTAGCTCCCGGCCGGCGGGAAGCAGCCGTTGGACCCCTCGTAGTTGTGAACGGCCAGGCCGATCTGCTTGAGGTTGTTCTGGCACTTGGCCCGGGCCGCCGCCTCCCGCACCTTCTGCACGGCGGGGAGGAGTAGCCCGACCAGGATGGCAATGATCGCAATGACGACCAGCAGTTCGATCAGCGTAAACCCGCGGCGACGCATGACGGCCTCCTAAATGGTGCAATGGACGTTCTAACCAATCACCGGGCGGGCCGGTTCACTTACGAGATCTGAGGATTTCACCGGCCGGCGTCCAGCACCAGGGTGGCGTACCGCTTCACCTCGTCGTACTTCTTGCCGGCGTGTTCCCCCGCGGTCGGGGTGGTGTGCCGTAGCCAGACGCCGTACCGGCCACTCGCTGCGAACGGCTTGGTGTACCCGTCGGCGTCGGTCGTCACCGCCTCCTTGTCGCCGTCCGGCCGCAGTACGCTGCCGTCAGCCCCGGCGACGGGCTTGCCCTTGGCCAGCAGCCGGAAACGGACGCCACCCGGGGTCCACTCCGGCACCGCTTCCAACTCGGCCGTCGCGCCCAGGGTGAGGGCCGCCGGGGCGGCTTTGCCGAAAACTGCCTTCGGATGGTACACCAGCAGCGCCGGCTTCGGCCCTTTGCCGGCCAGCCCGTACACCAGGGTGCCGGCCACCAGTCGCGGCGGGACCGGGAAGCTGGCCGCCAAAAAGGCTTCGCCCGGCGTGGTGGCCACCGGGGACACCGTGCCGTCGGCCCCGACGGCGGTCAGCGTCAGCCCGTTCAACTTGGCCAGCGGCACCCCGTCGTCCGGGTCGAGGGAGTCGCTGAACACCACCTTCGCCGACTTGCCGTCGGCGGCCGGCACCACATACACGAAGTGGGCCGAGGCGGCGGCGGCCGACAGGCCGGCGAGCAGGAGCGTGAGGAACGAGCGGGTCATGGGAACCTCCGGGGTCGGGGGGAACGACCGAACGGTCAGTAGTCGCCGGGTACGACTTCGCCGCCGGCCCGGGAGCCGATGGCGTTATACGTTGTCGCACTGATGCCGTCCCGCACGAACCGCACGCTGCCGTCGGCCAGGGCGAAACTCGCCCCGCCGGCGTGCTCGCTGCGGAACGCCCCGTAGCTGGCCGCGGCGTGGTCGTGCCGGTTCAGCGGGTGGAAGGTCGTCCCCCAGTTGTACCCGATGTACCCGTAGGCCCAGACGCCACCCGGCGTGGTCGTCGCCACCCCCGTGCCCTTGAAGTCGGTTTCGCCGGCCAGGAAGGTGTTCGACGTGCCGTCCGTCACCGCCGCCAGTGGCAGCGGCCGGTTCACGGCCACGTCCCGCTTCTGCGGCAGCACCACCCCGTCGAAGGCGAAGGCCGGCGGGCCGTAGGGGTGCATCGTCACGTCCGGTGTGCCGGCGGCGAACAGGTAACTACACCAGCCCCGCTCCTCGGTGCCGCCGACCGGCCCCGGCGGCGGGGTCATGGCCGGGCAGGTGTAGGTCGGGATCAGCCCCTTCTGTAGGCTGGCGTTCGAGTAGCCGAGCGTGGCCTCGGTGCTGCCGTCGTTGCGGGGCTTCGTCACGTTCCACCGCTTGGCCACCGCGTCCTGCTCCAGGTAAGGCAGGATCAAAATGAGGCCACTCACCCAACTCGACACCGTCTCGCCCGGCTGCTTGTCCAGGGTGGCGTAGGGGAGCAGTCCGACGGTGTCGTGATAGTTGTGCGTCGCCAGGCCGATCTGCTTCAGGTTGTTCTGGCATTTGATCCGGGCTGAGGCCGCTCGAACCTTTTGGACGGCGGGAAGCAGTAACCCGATCAAGATGGCGATGATCGCGATCACCACCAACAGTTCGATGAGCGTAAAGCCACGACGGCCGCGCATGGCAGCACCCCTGAGAAGCTGAAAGTCGTTGGGGTGAGCTGCATTGCGTGCGGAAGGTGGGCGGCGAAAGCCGCGTCCCGGACGGTGGCGGAGCAGGCTCAGTCGGGGTTGAGACAAAATCTCTGTTGCAGCCGACACAAGTCAGCATAAGCTGAGTGCGGATTCGGTCAAGAGCACGGGACCGAAAAAACACTCACTGGGTGCGATTTGCCATGAGCGACGCCGAACCACGCCCCGCCGACCCGCCGGAGCCGCCCGCCGCGTGCCCAGTCATCCCCGCCGAGACGCTGTTTCAGGACGGCCGCGAGGTGTGGATCGACCACCAGGGCGAGCGGTACAAGCTCCGCATCACCCGCCGCGGCCGGCTGATCCTGCAGAAGTGACGGGGCTAGTGCTGGCTACCCACCTTTCCAGGTGCCGCCGTAGGTGTACAGCGGGTTGCCGACCTTCACCGCCAGCAGGCAGCCGGGGCAGACGAACTCCCACTTGCGGCTCGTGTCGTGCCGCACCCGGTAGGCGACGGCCGTCGGCTGGCCGCACTTGAAGCACGGCTTGGTTTTCGGGCCGGCGTCCGGGTCGCGCCTCACGACCGGGCCGCGGTGACGACGCGGAGCCGGCCGCCGGCGTCCTTGTGGGTCGGCCCGGGGGTCAGGCCGGGGCCGGCGGCGAACAACCCCCGCACCGCCGCCGCCTGGGTGTGGCCGACTTCCACCAGCAGCGTGCCACCGGGGGCGAGCCAATTGCCGGCCTCGGCGGCGAGGCGGCGGTAGAAGGCCAGGCCGTCCGGCCCGCCGTCCAGCGCGAGGCGGGGTTCGTGGTCCCGCACATCGACGGCCAGGGAATCAAACTCGTCGTGGGCGATGTACGGCGGATTGGCGGCCACCACGTCGAACCGCTCACCGGCCGGCAGCGGGGCGAACAGGTCACCAACAAGGACCGTCAGCCGGTCGGCCACGGCGTGCTTCTCGGCGTTCCGCGTAGCCACGGCCGCGGCCTCGGCGGACACGTCCACGCTCGTCACCACGGCCGTCTTGTGGTTGTGGGCGACCGTCACGCCGACGCAGCCGCTGCCGGTGCAGAGGTCGAGCACCCGCGGGGCCGGCTTGCCCTTGAGGAGCCGCAGGCTGTGTTCGACCAGCGTCTCGGTGTCCGGCCGTGGCACCAGCACCGCCGGCGACACGTCGAACGCCAGCAGGTAGAACTCTTTCGTGCCGGTCAGGTAGGCCACCGGGCAACCCTCGACCCGGCGTTGCACCAGCTTCTTGAACGTGGCCTTTTCGTCGGCGGTGGGTTCGGCGTCGGACTGGGCGATCAGCTCGATGCGGGGCACCTTCAGCACATGCGCGAGCAGAATCTGGGCGTCCAGCCGGGGGGAGTCGATGCCCTTCTGCTTGAGGTAGTCGGTGGTCCAGGCGAGCAGCCGCTTGATCGGCCAGGCGGTCGGGGCGGCGGCGGGGGTGGACATAGCGGGTTAGAGTACGCGAACCCCGCCGGCGGTGCAGCGCGAGTAGGGCACGGTTCACCGTGCCGTCCGCGGCCCGGCGGCACGGTGAACCGTGCCCTACGCCAGCACGGCCCGCACCACCTTCGCCGGCTCGACGCCCGTCAGTTTCACGTCCAGTCCCTGGAACTTGACGCTCAGCCGCTTGTGGTCGATGCCGCACACGTGCAGCAGCGTGGCGTGCAAGTCCCGCACCGGCACCACGTCCTCGACCGCCCGGTAGCCGAAGTCGTCGGTCGCCCCGTGGGTGACGCCGCCCTTCACCCCGCCGCCGGCCAGCCATAGCGAGAACGAGTTGATGTGGTGGTCCCGGCCGGTCCCCTGGCCCATCGGGGTGCGGCCGAACTCCCCGCCCCAGATGACCAGCGTGTCGTCCAGCAGGCCCCGCCGCTTGAGGTCTGTCACCAGCCCGGCGCACGCCCGGTCCACGTCCTCGGCCCCCCACTTCATGCCTTTGTCGAGGTCGCCGTGGTGGTCCCAGGCGCGGTGGTACAGTTGCACGAACCGCACCCCCTTCTCAGCCAGCCGGCGAGCCATCAGGCAGTTGCTGGCGAACGACCCGTCGCCCGGCTTCGTCACCCCGTACAGGGCCAACGTCTCCTTCGACTCGGTGCTGAAGTCGCTGAGCGACGGGACGCTGGTCTGCATCTTGAAGGCCAGCTCGTACTGGCTGACGCGGGTGGCCACCTCCGGGTCGAGCGTCTCCTCGGCGTGCAGACCGTTGAGCCGGTTGATGGCGTCGATGGCCTGCCGCTGGGCGCTCTGGCACACCCCGTCCGGGCTGCCGATGTAGTGGACCGCCTCCCCCTTGCTCTGGAACTGGATGCCCTGGAACCGGCTGGGCAGCACCCCGGCCGACCACTGGCGGGCGCTGACGGGTTGCAGCCCGGTGCGGCCGGCGCTGGTCAGCACCACGAACCCGGGCAGGTCGTCGCTCTCCGAGCCGAGGCCGTACAAGAGCCACGACCCCATGCTCGGCCGGCCCTTGAGCGTGCTGCCGGCGTTCATGAAGGCGTGGGCCGGGTCGTGGTTGATCTGCTCGGTGGTCATCGACCGGATGACGGCAATCTCGTCCGCGAGGCCGCCGATGTGCGGGAACAGCTCGCACATCTCCCGCCCGCACTGGCCGTACCTCTTGAAGGCGAAGCTCGGCCCGCGGGCCGTCAGCACGGTGTTTTGCAGTTGGGCGAGCTGCTGGCCTTTGGTGAACGACTCGGGGAACGGCTTGCCGTGGTTGGCCTTCAGCACCGGCTTGGGGTCGAGCGTCTCGAACTGGCTCGGCCCGCCGGCCATGCACAGGTGGATGACCCGCTTGGCCGTCGGGGCGTGGTGCGGCAGGCCGGGCAGGCCGCCGGCCCCGCGGGCGTGCAGGGTGGCAAGGGCCAGGCCACCAAGGCCGTAGGCCGAGTGCCGGAGGAAGGTGCGGCGGGCGAGCGGGTGCATGGTCGGACCCTTCTTGGCGAGCGGCCAGCGTAAGCTGGTCCGGCCGGGGGGGGTGAGGTGTCGCCGCCGCCTGGGCCGGACCAGCTTACGCTGGCCGCTCGCCGGGGTGGTCGGTGTCAATACCGCGTGATCGTCTCGTGCAGGTTCAGCACCACCCGGCAGACGCCGGCCCACGCCGCCAGTTCGGCCGGGTCGTCGGTCGGCGTCGAACTCAACCCCACCTTCAGCAGCCGCTCGGCGTCGCCCCGATTCGCCCGGTAGTGGGTCCGCTGCGTCGCCACATACTCCGTCAGCGACTTCGCCTCGGCCGGCCGCGGCTCGCGGGCCAGCACCCGGCGGAACAGGTCGCTCAGCTTGGCCGCGTCGTCCTGACCACTCAACTTGGACGCCAGCACCCGGGCCGCCTCCACGAACGTCGGGTCGTTGAGCAGCGTCAGCGCCTGCTGTGGCGTGTTGGCGACGATGCGGCTGGCGGTGCAGTCCTCCCGGCTGGGGGCGTCGAAGTTGGCCAGCATCGGGTGCAGGAAGGTCCGCTGCCAGTGGGTGTACAGGCCGCGGCGGTACTGGCGGGCGTCGGCGTCCGGCTTGTAGTCGCGGTCGGGGAACTGGATGTTGGCGTAGTACCCCGGCGGCTGGTACGGCTTGCTGCTCGGCCCGCCGAGGTCGCGGTTCAACAGCCCGGCCACGGCCAGGGCGTTGTCGCGGACGAACTCGGCTTCGAGCCGCCGCGGCGGGTGGAAGGCCAGCAGCCGGTTGGCCGGGTCGATGTCCTTCAGCTCCGGCCGGCCCCTCGACGCCTGCTTGTAGGTCGCGCTGGTGACGATCAGCCGGACCAGCTTCTTCACGTCCCAGCCGGCGACGAAGTCGCTGGCCAGATAGTCGAGCAGTTCCGGGTGCGACGGCGGCTCGCCCTGCCCGCCGACATCCTCCATGACCGCCGACAGGCCGGTGCCGAACAGTTGCTTCCACAGCCGGTTGGCGAACACCCGGGCCGTCAGCGGGTTGTCCGGCGAGGTGATCCAGTTCGCCAGGTCGAGGCGGGTGAGCCGACCGTCTTTCTTGGGTTGTGGCAAGAAGTGCGGCACCGCCGGCTCGACCACCGGGCCGGTGTCGTCCAGAAAGTTGCCGCGGGGCAGCACCCGCGTCGTGAACGGCTTCCCGCTTTCCGTCACCTGACACCACGCCTTGCCGCCGTCGAGGGCGGCCAACTCCCGCACCAGCCGGCGGGCGGCCGGGTCGGCGGCGGCGATGCGGTGGGCGGCCGGCGTCACCTCCGGCACCGGCGCGGCCAAGTCGGCGAACCCGAGCGGCGACACCGACACCCGCACCGCCCCGACCTTCTCCCTCTTGAGCGTGACGACCAGGGTGTCACCGGCGGCCACGGCCAGGGGTTTCTCCAGCAGCCAGACGGCGGCGTGCCGGTGGTCCGCTCGCACCTTCCACCCGGCCAGCAGCCCCCGAACCGGCTCCCCGCCGGCCCACTTGAGCGGCTCCCACACGTCGGCCCCGCCGTACCCGAGCTTGACCGGCGTCTCCTGGCCGCCCTTGCCCCGCAGAGTGACCGTCGGCGTGACCGTGACGGCCGCCGACGGGTGGGTCGGGTCGGGCAGCAGCTCCAGCCGCACCGCCGCGACGATCCCGGGGGGCGGTGTCAGGGTGAGCGACCCGTCCGGAGCCGCCAGCCAGCCGTCCGGGTGGTCCGCCAGGAATGCCTCGGCCTCGCCCTTCCACTCGTCGTACCCCGGGGCCGGGAGCAGGGCCGCCAGCTCGGCCGCCAGCTTCTCGACCCGCCGCGTCAGGTACGGGCTGGTGGTGGCCACCTCCGGGTAGAACGGGTGGTCGTTGCCGACGCCCTTCAGGTCCGGGTTGGGCGTGTACGTGTAGTCGGCGTACACGCCCCACTGCCGCACGTCGGCGAAGAACGCCGCCAGCGAGTAGAAGTCCTTGGCCGTGAACGGGTCGTACTTGTGGTCGTGGCACTCGGCGCAGCCCAGGGTGCTGCCCAGGAAGGCGATGCTGACCGTCCGCACCCGGTCGGCCTGGTACTTGGCCAGGTACTCCTTCGGCTGCGCCCCGCCCTCCCGGGTCATCATGTTCAGCCGGTTGAAGGCGGTGGCCACCAACTGCTCGGAGGTCGGCTTGGGCAAGAGGTCGCCGGCGAGCTGCTCGCGGGTGAACTGGTCGAACGGCGTGTTCCGGTTGAAGCTGTCGATGACGTAGTCGCGGTACGGGAACACCCGCTGGTTCTGGTCCCCGTGGTAGCCCACCGTGTCGGCGTACCGCACCAGGTCGAGCCACGGCTGGGCCATCCGCTCGCCGTAGTGCGGCGACGCCAGCAGCTCGTCCACCAGCGTCTCGTAGGCCGCCGGCGACTTGTCGGCGACAAACGCTTCCACCCGCTCCGGGGCCGGCGGCAGCCCGAGCAGGTCGAGCGACAGCCGGCGGATCAGCGTGCGGCGGTCGGCTTCGGGCGGCGGCTGGACGCCCTTCTTCGCCAACTCGGCCCGGACGAAGTGATCGACCGGATGCCCCCCCGCCGGCACGGCCGGGCGGTCCGGCTTCACATACGCCCAGTGCGGCTGGTACTCGGCCCCCTGCTCCACCCACACCCGGAGCGTGTCCTTTTGCTTCTGGCTGAGCGGCTTGTGGTGGTCCGGGTGCGGCATGACCGTGTCCGGGTCGGTGCTGAACACCCGGGCCACGAGTTCGCTGTCGGCCGGCTTGCCGGGCGAAAGGGCTTCGATCGCGGCCTCCCGTACGTCCAGCCGCAGCTTGGCCTTGCGGTGCTTGGCGTCCGGCCCGTGGCAGGCGACGCAGTGTTCGCTCAGGATGGGGCGAACGTCGCGGTTGAACTGGACCTTCTCACTGGCGGCGGCCGGGGCGGCCAGTGCCAGCAGGGCGAGCGACAACATGGGGAAGTGGCTCGGTGGCGGGGAGAGACCGTTATCATACCCGACCGCCGGCGGTGAGGGCAATCGGTTCGGCGGGGGGAGTGCCTGAGTTTGGTGGGACAGGCGTTTCTGCCTGTCCGAGGCGGACGGTACGGCGGGTCCGGGGTGGGTACGCCGGTGACTCCCGGCCCCGGCCCGGACAGGCAGAAATGCCCGTCCCACCAAACTCAGGCACCACCGGCGGGAGACGGAAGGGAAGCGGGTTCGTCGTGTATAATCCGATATGCCCGGGGCCGGGAGTCGCCGGCCCCGGGTGTGCAGAGATTGACGGCATGAGGCTGCTGTTCGCCCCCCGACTGCGGGTCCGCCTGACGCCCACCGGCGGCCGACTGGCTACGGTCGCGTACCTGCTCACCCTGGCCGTGCTCGAACTCACCGGCCGCGGGGCCACGTCCGACCTGCACGACCTGCTGGCCGGGTCGCTGTTTTTGTTCGCCACCGCCGTCCTGCTCGCCCAGCACCGCCGCCAGCCGCTGCCGTGGCTGAGCTGGCTGTTCGCCCGGGTGCGGCGGCTCGGCGGCCGGCTGGCCGGGTGGAAGATGTACCACCTCGGCACCGACCTCCGCGGCATCCCGGTGTTGCCGGACCGGCTGCCCGGCCTGGTGTGGGGGCTGGCCGGCGGGCTGGCGGCGCTGGCCGGCGTGGCCGAACTGCTGTGGGCCATCGCCCCGACCGGCTGGCGGACCCTCGGCACCCGCACCCTGTACACCCCGTACCTGGTCGGCGTGCTGTTCGTGTGGCTGGCCCTCATCGGGCTGGTCGCCGCCGGGGTGGCCGGGCCGGTGTACCTGCTCGACCGCCGGCTGCGGGGCCGGGTGCGGGCGGCCGACCGCCGGCCGGCCATGACGCTCGCCCTGCTCGGCTACCTGCTGTTCGCCGCGGCCGTGTCGGTGGTGCTGCCGGCCGTCCTCATGCTCGGGCTGGTGCTGCTCGTGACGGCCGCCGGGTTCGGCTACGCCGCGACCGTGCCGGCCGGCCGGCCGGGGGTGCTGTGGCGGGCCGGGGCCGACGGGGTGGTGCATTCGGTGCCGGCCCGGCGGCTGGTCGGGGTGGCCGTCGGGCTGGCCGGGCTGGCCGTGTTCGCCTTGCTGCTGGCCGCCTGCGGGGGCCGGCTGGTGTACCCGCCCCGCGCCGCCGACCCGATGGCCATCACCGGCCAACTCGGCGGGCTGGCCGCCTGGCTGCTGCCCGGGCTGCTGGTCGCGGCGACGCTGGAACTGCTGGCCCAGCGGAAGCACGACCCGGCCAACCGCACCCCGCCGACGGCGACGGTCCACCCGAACGGCCGGTCGGCGGAGGTCGAGGCCGCCGTGCGGGCGGTGCGACGCTGGGGCTGGCGGGCCGACGTGACGCCGGCCGTCGGGGCCGGCGAGGTGGGCGTCGCCCTGGTCGCCCCGGAGCGGAGCGAGGCCACCGAGTTCGACCCCCGCTGGCCGCTGGCCGTGTCCGTGGACGACCTCCTCAACGGGACCGTGAGGGAGCGGTTGCAGCGGCGGGACGAGGTGCAGTTGCGGCGGCAGGTGTTCCGCGGGCTGGCCGTGCTGCTCAAGCGGGCCAGCCGGGGGCAGAGCGGCGGCGGGGTGTGGTTCGCCCCGCACTGGTGGTTCAACGGCGGGCTGCTGCGGGACCGCCCGGCGGGCAGCAAGCCGGGGCCGCCGCGGCGGGTCGGTCCGGCCTTCGCCCGGGTGTATTCGCTGCGGACGATCCAGCACCTGCACGCCGTGCTGCGCGCCGTCGCCGTCGATCTGGTGTTCGTCGAGGACGGGGTGAGCCGCAAGCAGTTCGACCGGGTGCTGCGGGCGGTGTTCGAGCTGTACGACGTGCACGGCGGCGAGCGGCCCGCCGAGGACCGGCACTTCCTGGGGCTGCCGCGGGTGCGGGTGATGGTCCACGAGTACGCCCCGGGGGCGGCCAACCGGGCGGGCACGTTCCGCCAGCCGAAGTTCGACGACCTGACCCGGGCGCGGGTGCTGCACGTGTTCCGGGACGACGACGGCGTGCCGGCCGACGAGCGGGTGCCGCACGACATCTCGTGGGAGCCGTCCCCGGCCCTCGGCGTCGGGTAGAATCATCGGCGGGAGGTGGGCCATGCCCATGCACGACTGGACGCGGGCGGACGACGGGGTGTTCCACCAGTTCCACCAAGACTTCGTCGCGCAGCTCGCCCGCCGGCTGAACGCCGGCCTGCTGCCGGACCCGCTGTACGCCCTGCTCGACCGCAAGCCGCTGACCAAGGGCGACGACGTCCCGCTCCACGTGGCCCCGGACGTGCTGGCCGTCTCTGCCCCGGGGGCCGACGCCCCGGCCGGTGGGCTGTCCGTGCTGACGGCCCCGCCGCCCGCCCGGCACCGGGACCGGGGTGAGGTCGAGGCGTACACCCGGCTGGCCAACCGGGTCGCCGTCCGCACGTCCGACGGGGACGAGCTGGTGGCGGTGTTCGAGCTGGTGTCGCCGGGCAACAAGTCGAGCCAGCGGCGGTTCGACCTGTTCGCCCGCAAGTGCGGCCGGCTGATCAGCCGGGGCGTGCATGTGACGCTGGCCGACTTCCATCCGCCCACCCGCCGCGACCCGGACGGGCTGCACCCGGTCGTCTGGGCGGCCGTTGTCGGCGACCGGCCGTACCGGCTGCCGCCGGACAAGCCGTACACCCTGGCGGCCTATGCGGCCGGCAACCCGGCGGATGCCTACGTCGAACAGGTCGGCGTCGGCGACCGGCTGCCGGACACGCCGCTGTTCCTCACCCCGGAGCGGTACGTGCTGCTGCCGCTGGAGGCGGTGTACGCCGACTGCTGGGCCGCCCTGCCGAAGCGGCTGAAACAGCGGGTCGAGCCGCCGGCCGATGCCTAGTCACCCGTCCAGCGTCGGGTTCGCGGCGGTCGCCGACGGCGACCTGTTCGCCCTCGCCCAACAGCTCGGCCCGGCCGCCGACGCCATCGACGCCCCGGCCGGCACCTACTTCCGCGCCGCCGACCCGTCCGGGGCCGAACTGTGGCTGCACACCTCGGCCGACGGCGAACAGTTCTACGGGGCAGTGCCGCACGCCGGCGGCCCCGGCCGGGTGCGGCTGACGCTGACGGACCGCCTGCCGGACGCCGAGAACCCGCTGGCCGGGGCGTTCCGGGCCGACGCCGGCGGGCTGCCGCTGCTGTTCGACGCCCCGGACTTCCGCCGCTTCGACCGGCTACCTTTGCCGGCCGAGGTGTGGGTGCAAGTGTGCGGGTTCGCGCACGAGGCCGAGTGCTTCGACTCGCCCGCGGCGTTCGAAGCGGCCACCGACGGTAAGCTGAAGCCGGCGGTGCGGTCGCTGATCGCCGTCGGGCTGTTGGACGACGGTCCGCCGCGGCCACTGGCGTTCGTCACGGGCGTCGTCACTGCGAGCGGCTGGCGGGTGAATGCCCTCACCGGCGAACGGTTCGGGGTGGTGGAACTGGACACGGCGGTGGGGCTGGTGGCGGTGGCCCTCGACCCGGCGGTGCTGGGCGACCTGCCGCCGGCCGGCGGGGTGCTGGCCGGCACCGTCTGGCTGAGCGGGCGGGTGGTCGGCTGAGCTGCCAGCGCCACCGGCAAAGTCGTCAAAGTTTGCCCAGTCTCCGGCCGATACCACTAGTCAGACGTTCCCGGGGGCACGATGCGGACCTGCTGCGGCGTCTGGGCGCTGCTCCTCGCCGCGTCCGGCGTGGCCGCCGCCGACCCGCCCCGCGGCAACCCGCCGGCCCTCGACCGCCCCATCGGCCCGGACGCCCCGCCGCCGCCAGAGCCGGTCCCGGCATCGGCCACCGACCTCCTGCTCGACCCGCCCCTCGGCTACACCGGCCCCAGCGGCGTCGTGCCGAGCGTGAAGGCGACGCCGGAGTGGACCCCGGTGGAAGACCGCTGGCGGCTCGGCTTCCCCGAGTGGGACCGTTACGGTCGCAAGCACCCGCTCGAAGACCAGTACCCGTACATCCTCGGCCGCAAGCAAGACCCCTACGCCCAGAACGTCCTCAAGGGCGACTACCCGATCCTCGGCCAGCACACCTTCCTGAACCTGACCGGCAGCATCCTGTCGGTACAGGAGGCCCGGCAACTGCCGACCGCCACCAGCCCGTTCGAGAGCACCGCCCGGCCGTTCCGGGAGGAGTTCTTCGGCCGGCCTAACCAGTTCTTCTCGAATAACTTTTTTTCGGTGTCCGCGGACCTGTTCCACGGCGACGCGGCGTTCAAGCCGATCGACTGGCGGGTAAAGGCGACCGGGGTGTTCAACTTCAACTACCTGGGCGTGGCCGAGCTGGCGCAGGTCAGCCCGAACGTGCTGGACGGCACCCAGCGGGGGCGGACGTGGTTCGCCCTACAAGAGCTGTTCGGCGAGGTGAAGCTGTTCGACCTCGGAGCGGAGTACGACTTCGTGAGCGTGCGGGCCGGGTCGCAACCCTTTGTGAGCGACTTCCGCGGGTTCGTGTACAGCGACACCAACCTGATGGTGCGGACCTTCGGCAGCCGGCGGGGCAACCGCGAACAGTTCAACTTGGTGTACACCGAGCAGTTGGAAAAAGACACGTTCAGCGGCCTGAACTCGTTCCAGAACCGGCACCAGAACGTGTTCATGACCAACTATATCGTGCAAGATTTCCTGACCCCGGGCTACACCGCCCTGGCCAGCGTGCATTACAACGACGACCAGCCGAGTACGCGGTTCGACCGGGCCGGCTTTCTGGTGCGGCCGGACCCGGCCGGGGTGTTCCAGCCACACCGCGTCCAGACGGTGTACCTGGGCACCGCCGGCGACGGGCACATCGGCCGGTTCAACATCTCGCACGCCGAGTACTGGGTGCTGGGGCGGGACAGCCGCAACCCGATCGGCAACCAGGAGCAGGCGGTGAACGCCCAGTTCGCGGCGTGCGAACTGAGCTACGACCGGGACTGGGCACGGTTCCGGGTGAGCGGGCTGTACAGCAGCGGCGACGGCAACCCGAACAACCGGCACGCTACCGGGTTCGACGCGATCCTGCCCAACCCGAACTTCGCCGGCGGCGAATTCAGCTACTTCCAGCGGCAGGGCATCCCGCTGTTCGGGGTGAGCCTGGGCACGCGGTCGAACCTGTTGCCCAACCTGCGGTCGAGCAACCTGCAGGGGCAGGCCAACCACGTCAACCCGGGGCTGTTCCTGACCAACCTAGGCCTCGACCTGGACCTGACGCCCAAGCTACGGAGCATCAACAACGTCAACTTCTTGTGGTTCGACAAAACGGCAGTGCTGGAGCAGTTCTTGTTTCAGCCCAAACTAGACCGCGAGATCGGCACCGACTTGAGTACGGGAGTCGAATACCGCCCGCTGTTGAACAACAACATCATTTTCACAGCCGGGGCGGCGACGCTGATCCCGGCGAGCGGGTTCAAGGCGATCTACGGCAAGCTGCGGGGGGACGTTCACCCGCTGGCGTCGGTGTTCGTCGAGCTGGCGCTCAACTACTGAGGTGGCGCCGGACGGACGAAAATGCTGCCGTCACGACTGGCGAGCATGGCGAGAGCCAACAGACGCGGAGTGAAGGCTGACGGGTTGGCGGCGTACAACGCCCACGTGAGTTCCGGGACGACAACGTGCCCTAAAATGGCCGACTGACCGACCTCCGGCTCGTGGTCTTTTCGCCCGACGGTGAAACCAAGCGTCGTCAGGTCGGCCACCGTCAGACCGGCAATGCCGTTCGCAGGCCGCTTGTCCGCGGCGATATTCACGAGTACGTCACTCGGCTCAGGGAGGCACGCTAGCCGGAATAGGCTGATGCCCTCATCGTCTGGCTTCTTCGCCTTCGGCCCTCGTGGCTCGAACGCCCGCGGCGAGATGATTGGCGTCCGCGTGGACACGAATTTGTCGTGCCAGATAATGCGGAGCAGCCACTCGTCGGGGGTGATCGGATCGGACTGCGCTTTCATCGTCGCTCGCCCGTGAGGCTGCAGCCTACCGCCCCAGTGTCACGCTGACGACTTCCTTGCTCCCGGCCGATACGAACCGATGTGTGGCAACGTTTGGCGCCGTCACCTCGACTTCGATGTAGCCGAGTGGGGTGAACCACTCGAAACAGACCGTCCCGTTCACGCCGGCGTGAACCCGCCCGGGGAGGGGCCAACTCGCCCGGAATTGCTGGGCCAAGGTGATGGCGGCGTCCACGACTGCGGACCCTGGGGCGGAAGACCCTTGGCCGTCCCAGTCATCTGTCAGTTTGCGCAGTCGGAGCAGATCGTCCACGGCCGCACCCCAACCGGCGGCCATGTCCGATGCGGTGAACGTGGCGGCCCCGTCTACCCCCCCGGTATGGGGCGGGGTGGCGGGAACGAACTGAGCCGCCCCACGTGCCAAGTCGGCAATGGCCGTCATTCCGATTCCCCCCAATTAGCCCGAAGGTCATTCGCCACAAGTCGCTTGAAGGCCCCCACCGCAGCGGTATGACCGATGTCTAACCCCCGGCGCACGGCCGCCGCATCGGGCGGGTCACCGGCGACTGGCCCCCGCGCGGTCGATGTCAGTAGCAGGCAGTCTTGGCCACCCCACGGGCCGGCGGCGGCGGCGATGTGGAGCCGCCCTTGGCGGGGGGCGATCTCGAAACTCCATTCGGCCGTCCGCCGTTCCAGCGCGAGGTTCAGACCGTCGGTCGGGAACAACTGGCCGAACAACCCCGGGAGCACGGCCGGCCAGTCGGCCGGAGTCCGCCAGTGTTCGCCCTTTGGAAAGGCGTCGATGTAGGTCATCTCCCACTGGTTCGGTAACAGCGGGCCGACTTGTTGGCCGGACACGAACCGCTCGAATCGTTGGTAGGCGTCCATGAATTCGGCGACGAGGCTCGTGTAGCTCGGATAGAACGCCCCCGCCTTCCGCCAGTTCAGATGGAACCGGGATGGCTGGAGCTGGATCAAGCGGTCCCCGCCCCGGTGGTACACAAGGAATCGGCCGGGTAGTCGAACCGGCTCTAACCGGAAGTGTAAACCGGCCGACGAGTGCCACTGTGGTTGGTCGAACAGCTCGAACTGGTCGTCCACAATCGGTTGGTCGGCCGGCCGGTCCCAATCGTCGCCGAGTTCGTCCCAGAACCGGCCGTAGTGGCCGGCGGACAGCTTGGTGAGAGGGGAAAACTGCACACCAATCACCAGTTCGACTACCGGCGGCGTGGCTCGCTCGGCGGTCGGCATTACGCACTCCGGTGGGGAAGTCAGGCGGCGGGAAGTATAACTCGCAGCGCGAGCAGGGGCATGTCAGTTGCCCTACGGCCCATTCGGACACTACTGTTTATACGCCCGGCAGGCGTGCTGTGTTCACCCCGCCAGCCGGTCCAACACCCGCCTCGCCGCCCCGCTCGTGACCGCCGCCTCGGCCTTCGCCACTCCGTCCCGCAAACTCGCCGCCGCCCCGGCCGCCCACAGCGCCGCAGCCGCGTTCGCCAGTACCAGCCGCCGGGCCGGGCCGTCCTCGCCGTCCACCACCGCCCGCACAATCGCCGCGCTGGACTCCGGGCCATCGGCCTGCACCTCGCTCAGTTGCACCGCCGCCAGGCCGAAGTCGGCCGGCGTCCACTCGGCCACCGTGTAGCCGTCGCCTTCCACGATGCGGACCTGCGTGCCGGCGGCCAGCGTCACCTCGTCCAGCCCGTCCCGGCCGCACACCAGCACCGCCCGATGCACCCCCAGCCGGGCCACCGCCCCGGCCAGCGGGTCGAGCAGTGCCGGGTCGCCGACGCCGAGCAGTTGGAACTCGGCCCCGGCCGGGTTGGCCAGCGGGCCGAGCAGGTTGAACAGCGTGCGGATGCCGAGCTGTCGCCGCAGGCGGGAGACGTTCGCCATGCCGGGGTGGAACTGCGGCGCGTAGCAGAAGGCGAAGCCGATGCGGTCCAGGCAGGTTTGTGCCCAGGCCGGCCCGGCCTCCACGTCCACCCCGAGTTCCCGCAGCACGTCGGCACTGCCGCTCTTGCCGGAGACGGCCCGGTTGCCGTGCTTCACCACACTCACCCCCGCCCCGGCCACCACCAGCGCCGCCGCCGTGGACACGTTGAACGTGCCGGTGCCGTCGCCGCCGGTGCCGCAGGTGTCCACCACCGGGCCACTCGTGGGCACGAGCCGGGTCATCTGCTCCCGCACCGCCAGGGCCGCCGCCGCGATTTCGTCGGCCGTCTCGCCCTTGATGCGGAGGGCGGTGAGCAGGGCCGCGGCCGGGCCGTCGGCCAGCCGGCCGGCGAGCAGGTCGCGGACCATCTCGGTCGTCCGCTCGGCCGGCAGGTCGTGGCCGGCGAGGAGGTCGGCCAGGGTGCCGGCGAACCAGTTCGGGCGGGGCAGTTCCACGGGGCACCGGCGGCGGGGAGGGGCGTGGCTCAGCTTACCGGAAATCCGCGCCGGGAGGGGGTTTCCGAGTTGGCACACTGTACACCCGTCAGATATAGTTCCTTTCATACTGGACAGGCGCGGCTACCGCCTGCCGCCGCCACTCCCGGAGGGCCTTCCCGTGGCCGACCACCCGTCGCTGACCAGCAAACAGCAGAAGATTCTCGACTTCATCGGCCGGTACATCCAGCAGAACGGCTACCCGCCGGCCATCCGGGACATCGGCGACCACTTCGGCATCGTCTCCCCCAACGGGGTCATGTGCCACCTGAAAGCCCTACAGAAGAAGGGCTACATCCAGCGGGACGAGAAGAACGAGCACCGCGGCGGCCGGGCGCGGGCCATCACCATCCCGGGCGTGACCGGCGGCGGGTTCAGCCTGCCGCTGCTCGGGTCGGTGGCCGCCGGCAAGGCGCTGGAGACGGAACAGCAGTCCGAGCGGCTGGAGCTGAAAGACCTGTTCGGCAGCGACGGGCTGTTCGTGCTGAAGGTCCGTGGCACCTCGATGATCGAAAGTCAAATCGCCGACGGCGACTACGTGGTGGTGCGACAGCAGGAGCAGGCCGACAACGGCGAGAAGGTGGTGGCGATGGTGGACAAGGCGATGACGCTGAAGAAGTTCTACCGCAAGCGGGACCAGGTGCGGCTGGAGCCGTGCAACAGCACGATGGAGCCGATCCTGGTGGACCCGAGCCGGCAGAACGTGCAGGTGCTCGGGGTGCTGGTGGGCGTCATCCGCAAGTGCTGAGACCGGCCACACCGGGGGGGCGGCCGATGAACGCGGGCCGGCGGTTCGAGGCGTCGGCCGCAGCCGGCGTGCTGGCGCTGCTTCTCGGCACCACCCCCGCCGCGGCGGGCGGCAAGTTCCTCGGCGAGACGGTGGTCTACGTCGGCGACGGCGGGCACGACGCCTGGATGATCGGCCGGTCCCAGGACATCGGCTACAAGTACGAGTACGTCGCCTTCCTGTGGCTGGACCTGTGGTCATGGGGCGGGACGTATTGCGTCCACCAGCGGTTCGAACACAAGTACGTTCCCATCTCGCCGGCCCAGGCGGCCCAGTTATTGAAGCGGGACGAGGCGAGTCTGCGACCGCCGTTCTGGTATCGCTACCCGGCCGGGCTGTTGGTCTTCGGCTCGCTGGGCGCGCTGGCCGGGATCGCCCGGGCCATCCGCGGGCCGGTTCCCCGGGACGCCACCGACCGACCCGCCGCCCCCGGGCCGGACCCCACCTGACCCGGACCGCCCATGCCCGTCCTGAAGGGCCATAAGCAGCCCGTCCAGTGGGTCGCCTTCGCCGCCGACGGGGCGAGTTTGTTGTCGGTTGATCGGTCGGACGGGGTGCGGGTGTGGGACGCCCCGTCGGGCCGGCCGCGGTGGGCGGACGACGAGCATTGCTACGCGTCTGTCGCCCTGACCGCCGACGGCCGGCAGGTGTTCACCTACGACCGCGACGGGACGGCCCCGACGGACATCAACGGCCACCCCCGGCTGGCGTTCGACCGGGAGCACCCGGCCCAGTTGCGCGACATCCGCACCGGGGTGCCGGCCGCCGTGCCGGTGGTTGCCGACTGGCTGGCCGACCTGGCCTTCTGCCCGGACGGCGGCCGGTGCGTGGCCCGGCTCGGGACCGACAGCCGGGACTTGCACTGGTGGGCGTACCCGTCGTGGGAGCCGCTGCCGGTCTGGGCGGACGTGGTGCCGCACGCGCTGGCCCGGTTCAAAGCCGTCGCCTTCAGCCCGGACGGGCGGACCCTGGCGGGGATGAATTCGGCCGGGGTGACGGTGTTCGACGTGCCCGCCGGCGGCCGGCGGCGGGTCCACCCGTTCCCGGTGGTGCAGGACGAGTGCCGGCTGGCGTTCCACCCGGACGGCCGGCACCTGGCCGTCGGGTCGGGGACGCGGCTGGCCGTCCTCGACGTGGAAACCGGAGCCGAAGTCGGGGCGATCCGGCAGGCGAGGAAGTTCTTCCTGGGCGCCGCGTTCACCCCGGACGGCCGGTTCCTGGCCACCGCCAGCAACGAGGCGACGGTCAAGTTCTGGGACGCCACCACCTGGAGGCTGGTGACCGAGTTCGCCTGGCAGGCGGGCGGGCTGCGGTGCCTGGCCTTCTCCCCGGACGGGCTGACGGCCGCCGCCGGCGGGACGGGCAACACGGTGGTGCTGTGGGACGTGGACCTGTGAGCGGCCGGCCGGGCTACGGCAGCAGTTCGTCGGCCGCGACCGGCCGGCCGGGCAGGCCCAGCGGGGCGAGCGACTGGCCGCGGGCCAGCACCGTGACGGCCGCGTAGCGGTGGCCGTACTTCGCGGCGGCGTCGGGCACCGGCTGGCGGTGGACGATCACCCGGCCGCCCGGCATGTCCGTCACCCAGTAGTCCGGGATGCCGGCCGCCGCGTACAGTTCGGCCATGTACCCCAGGTCTTCGTCCAGCGACGAGTTGGCCACCTCCAGCACCAACACCGCGTTCCGCGGCGACCGCTGGTGCGTCCGCACGTCGCCGACCAGTACGGCAAGGTCCGGCTCCGGGTCGGTGTTGATGTTCAGCGGCAACTGCACCCGCACCACGTGGCCCACCGCGAATATCGCCTTGAACAGGTAGTCCGCCAGAAGCACACCGAGGTCGTGGACGGGGTCGGACATGGGCATCTCGAGGATGACGCCGTCGATCAGCCGGGTCTTTAGTCCGCGTTTGGTGAACCGCTCGCGGACGGCGTGGTACTCCTCGACCGTCCACCGCAGTGGCCGCGACCGCCCGGCCGGAAGCGGTGTCGTGGTCGGGTGCGACGGTGCGGCAACGGTCACGGCTCGGCCCTCCAGCGATGCCCGGTAGCATACCCGATCGGCCGGCCGGTCGCACGGCCGATGTCCCGCCCTACACCCCGTCCGCCCGCGGCCGGGGCGGCCGCCGCGGCAGGTTGCTCGGCACCGCCGTCGGCCCGTCCCGCTTCGCCGCCCCGCGGCCCTTGCCCTTCCGCCCCTTCTTGCCCGGGGCGATCTGGGTCGTTGCCACCTTCTCCCCCTTCAGCTCGGCGATCTTGTCCCGCAGGGACGCCGCCCGCTCGAACTCCAGGCTCTGGGCCGCCTCCAGCATCTCGACTTGCAGGGCCTCCAGGTACTCGGCCGTGACGGCCTGCTCGCCCGTCACGCCGGCCGCCTCCTGGGCCGCCGCGTGGGCCTGCACCTCGTCCTCGATCACACTCTTGATGGCCGACACCACGCTCCGCGGGGTGATGCCGTGCAGGGCGTTGTACGCCAGTTGCACGTCCCGCCGCCGGTTCGTCTCGTCCATCGCCCGCTGCATCGACCCGGTCACCCTGTCGGCGTACAGTATGACTTCAGCGTTCACGTTGCGGGCGGCCCGGCCGATCGTTTGAATGAGCGACGTTTCCGACCGCAGGAACCCCTCCTTGTCGGCGTCGAGGATGGCGACCAGCGCCACCTCCGGCAGGTCCAGCCCCTCCCGCAGCAGGTTGACGCCCACCAGCACGTCGAACGCCCCCTCCCGCAGCTCCCGCAGGGTGGTCACCCGCTCGATGGCGTCCAGCTCGCTGTGCAGCCACTTGCACCGCACGCCGCTGTCCCGGAAGTAGCTGGTCAGGTCTTCGGCCATCCGCTTGGTCAGCACCGTCACCAGGGTCCGCTCCTGCCGGGCCGACTTCTTCTCGATCTCCTTCACCAGGTCGGCCACCTGGCCGCGGGCCGGCTTGACGTGGATGACCGGGTCCACCAGCCCGGTCGGCCGGATCACCTGCTCGACGATCTCGCCGCCGCTCAGCTCCAGCTCGTACGGCCCCGGCGTCGCCGACAGCGACAGGCAGGTTTTCAGCTTCGCCTCGAACTCGGCGAACTTGAGCGGCCGGTTGTCCATCGCGCTGGGCAGGCGGAAGCCGTGCTCGACGAGCGTCGTCTTGCGGGCCTGGTCGCCGAAGAACATGCCCCGCACCTGGGGGAAGCTGACGTGGCTCTCGTCCACGACGCATAAGAAGTCGTCCGGGAAGAAGTCGAGCAGGCAGTACGGCGGGTCGCCCGGCTTGCGGCCGCTGAACCAGCGGGCGTAGTTCTCGATGCCCGAGCAGTAACCCACCTCCCGGAGCATGTCCAGGTCGTACCGGCAGCGGGCCTTCAGCCGCTCGGCTTCGAGCAGCTTGCCCTCCGTCTTGAACTGTTCGAGCCGCATGGCCAGCTCGGCCTCGATGCCCTCGATGGCCCCCTTCGTGCGGTCCTCCGGCGTGACGAAGTGCTTGGCCGGGTAGATGTACGCCTCGTCCACCTGCTTCACCACCTCGCCCGTCACCGGCGTGATGATGCTCACCGCCTCCACCTCGTCGCCGAACAGTTCGACGCGGAAGGCGTACTCTTCGCTGGACGGCCAGATTTCGATGGTGTCGCCGCGGACCCGGAACTTGCCCCGCTCGAAGGTGATGTCGTTCCGCTGGTACTGGATGTCCACCAGCCGCAGCAGCAGGTTGTCGCGGTCGAGCGTCTCGCCCTTGGCCGCCCGCACCACCATCCGCTTGTAGTCGCTCGGCGACCCCAGCCCGTAGATGCACGACACCGATGCCACAATGATCACGTCCTCGCGGGACACCAGCGCCGACGTGGCCGCCAGCCGCAGCCGGTCGATATTTTCATTGATCGACGAGTCCTTCTCGATGTAAATGTCGCGCTGCGGGATGTACGCTTCGGGCTGATAGTAGTCGTAGTAACTGACGAAGTAGTGGACGGCGTTGTGCGGAAAGAAGCCCTTGAACTCCTTGTAGAGCTGGGCGGCGAGCGTCTTGTTGTGGGCCAGCACGAGGGTCGGCTTGTCGAGGGCCTGGATGACGTGGGAGGCGGTGTACGTCTTGCCCGTGCCGGTGGCCCCGAGCAGCACCTGACGGCCCTTGCCGGCGCGGAACCCGGCCACCAGCGCCTCGATGGCCTTCGGCTGGTCGCCGGCCGGCTGGTACTCGCTCTCCAACTTGAACCGGCCCATGCGTGCGGCTCCCGGGGGAAGCGTCATGGTAGCCGGTGGCGGGGGGCGGGTGGAATGTCGGGATTTTGTTGTCGGCAGCCGTGGGGCGGCGGCATTTCTGGTACGATCGCGGCAATTCTCTTCCGAGGGCGTAAGCATGGGTGCGACCGGGCGTCGGGTACAGTTGGCCGTGAACACGTTGGAAGACCGCTGGACGCCGAGCGTGTTCGGGTTCGACAACCGGGTGCCAGTGTGGACCTCCCAGCTCCACAATCCGGTGACCGGTCAAGGGGCCATTCAGATCAACCCGGCCATTGGCCAGATGTTCCTCGACGGCAACTTGAATGGCCGGATCGACCAGGGGGACCAGGGGTACGGGACGTCGTTCCTGATCGGGCAGAACTACGCCATGACGGCCGCCCACTGCGTCTACACGACCGACGCAAATGGTCTGGCGAAATTTGATCTGACAGGCGCCAACTCGCAACGAATACTCATCGCGTTCGGGTCCGACGGGCACACCGCGAACGTGGGCATTGCCCGGGTCAAACGGGCGATCGTTCCGGACGGTTGGCGGCAACTGAAAGGGACCGGCGTGAAGGGGAATATTTCTTCGGAAGCGACCACACACTATGACTATGCTTTGCTGGAACTAGACCAAAACATCGGCACAAGTGCCCAGGCTTAGTTCAAGCCAGTGGCCGACAGTTCGTACCGGACCTACGGCTCCGGGCTTGTCTCGGCCGGATACCCTAGTGACAAGAATGGCCAGCAGGTAGCGACCTCCGCCCGGACACTGGGGACGGACGGTTACGGGCGATTAGTGTTCAGTGGTCTTGACGACACCGCCTACTCGCGTGCCAACGATTACGGGCATGAGATCGAGCGGGACACCGGAGAGGGCACGGCCCAGTTCCCCGGCGAGACAGTGGCCGCCTACCAACAGCGGATCAGCGGGTACCGCGGTACAGTCCAGCAGTTCGAGAACACCCGCGGTCTGGACATCATCCCAGGGCAGAGCGGAAGCCCGGTGTTCACACTGGACGATACTTGGAAGTACGGTTCGCGGTATGCCCTGGTCGGGATCGTGTCGAACGGAAACGTCGGCCCGAATGGCGAGTTGTACCTGCCCGCGGTGGACGCACCGGCCAACTTTGCCTGCCCCATTACCCCGTCTGTGATTAATGACCTGAACCTTTGGCTGGGGTTCGGCAGCGGTGGTGGGGCCGGCGGCGTCCGCGGGATCGTGGACCCGCCGCCCGCCAGCCCGGTGCCCGATCGACCCATCCTGGCCGGGTACGACGCTTTACTCGGCACGACCGGCGATTGGCTGACCGGCGGCTTCCGGTACGGGTCGGCCAAGTTCGTCGTCCAGCGGTTCACCCTGTACAACCGCGGCCTGGCGACGGCGACCAGCACCCGGGTGCGGTTCAACCTGTTCGACGCCGACACGCTCGCCCTGGTGGACGTACCGCTGTACTCGACCTGGGACACGCAGTGGGGCCGGATTCCGATCGCCCCGGGGGAGTCGCACCAGTACCAGGTGGAACTCCGCCCGCTGACCGACCCCATCGGTCAGCTCCCGCCCGGCCGCTACCGGGTCGGCTGGACCGTCGAGGAGGACGGCGACGCCGGGTACGACAGCGGGCTGTTCCCGCAGACGATCCTGCTCCGCCCGGAGCCGACCGTCACCGGCCTGCCGGAGGAGGCGCGGCTCCGTTACGGCCGGGACAGCGACCCGATCCCGTTCACCGTTTCCGACTGGATGGACCCGCCCGACCAGATCACTGTCTCCGCAGACATCTGGGGTATCGACGGCTCGGTCGGTCCGGTGATTGACGGCATTCAAGTGACGGGTACTGGCGCGAACCGGGCGATCGTCCTTTCCCCCGTCTGGACCGGCGACCGATCAGCCGGTGAGGGCAGCGGGCCGACCGGTTCAACCGGCATCCGGGTTCGGGCGGCCAACACGGGATCTCTGCTCGGGGAGTCCGGGTTCAACGCGGTGGTGCTGCCGAACGAAGGCCCGCTGATCTCCGCCCCGGCGGCCGTGACCGCCGGCAGCGGGCGGCCCGTCGCGGTCACCGTCACCTTGGACGACGACCGGCTGTACGGCCAAGGCATGATCCTCTCCGCCACCGCCGACGACCCGACCTTGCTCCCGGCCAGCGGCATTGCCCTGACCGGCACCGGGGCCAACCGCACCGTGCAACTCGCCCCGGCCGCCGGCCGGACCGGCCGAACGACCGTCACGCTGACCGCGACCGATGCTGACGGTCTCTCACGGTCGCAGACTTTCACCTTCGATGTCCAGCCGAACCAGCCGCCGACCCTCACCGCCGTGCCCGACCAGCGGATCGCCGACCCGACCCGCCCGCTCGGCCCGATCCTGTTCACCGTCGGCGACGACCTCACTCCGGCCGGAGCGGTGCGGGTGACGGCCACCTCGTCCGACCCGGCGGTGGTGCCAGACGGCGGGCTGGTGGTGGCCGGCGACGGGGCCGACCGCACCCTGACCGTCACCCCGACCGGCCGGGCGGGTACGGCCGTCATCACCCTGGTGGCCACCGACGCTAGCGGCCTGACCGGCCGGCGAGCCTTCACCCTGACGGTGGACCCGCCCCCGCCGGTCAACACCCCGCCGGGCCTCGACCCGCTGGTCGATCTCGTGCTGCTTGTCGGGGCCGCCGGCGGGACGATCCTCCGGCTGACCGACGCCGAAACCCCGGCCGGCCAGCTCGTGGTGAGCGTGACCACCTCCGACCCGGCGGTGGTGCCGGCGGCCGGTCTGGTCGTCGCCGGCGGCGGGGCCGCCCGCACCCTGTCCGTCATCCCGACCGGGGCCGCCGGGGCGGCCGACGTGACCGTCACCGTCGCCGACGCGGGCGGGCTGACTGTCAGCCGCCGGTTCCGGGTGACGGTGACGGCCCCCGTTTCGCCCCCGCCCCCGCCGGTGTCGCCGCCCCCGCCGCCGGCCGCCAAGCCCGCCCCCGGATTCGCCGTCGGCGGGGCTGGCGGGGTCGTGCAGGCCGTGCGGCCGACCGGTACCACGCTTGTCGCGGCCCCGGGCATGGCCGGGGCGGTCCGCACGGCCACGGCGGATTTCACCGGGGACGGGGTGGCCGACACCGTCGCCGGGTCCGGCCCGGGGACCGCCTCCCGGGTGGTCGTGCTGGACGGGGCCAGCGGCGCCATCCTGGCCGACATCCCGGCGTTCGAGGCGTCGTTCCTCGGCGGGGTGTTCGTGGCCGCGGCTGATCTGGACGGGGACGGCAAGGCCGAGATCGTCGTCACGCCCGACCGCGGCGGCGGGCCGGTGGTGGCCGTGTACCGAGCCGACGGCACCCCGCTGGCCCGGTTCTTCGGCATTGAGGACGCCGGCTTCCGGGGCGGCGCCCGGGCGGCGGCCGCGGACCTGAACGGGGACGGCCGGGCCGAGCTGCTCGTCGCCGCCGGGTTCGGCGGCGGCCCCCGGCTGGCCATCTACGACGGCAAGACGGTGCTGGCGAGTAACGGCCAGGTGCCGGCACGGCTGGTGGGCGACTTCTTCGTGTTCGAGCCGACGCTGCGGAACGGGGTGTTCGTGGCCGCCGGCGACCTGACCGGGGACGGGGCGGCCGACGTGGTGGTGGGCGGCGGCCCCGGCGGCGGGCCGCGGGTGTTCGCCCTCGACGGCCGGGCGCTGGTGGGCGGCACCCAGACGGTGGTGGTCGATTTCTTCGCCGGCGACCCAAACAACCGTGGCGGGGTGCGGGTGGCGGTGCGGCCGGACGCCGCCGGCCAGCCGCAACTCGTCACTGGCAGCGGGGACAACGAGGCCGCCCGGGTGCGGGTGTACCCGGCGGCCGTGGCCCGGGCCGGCGGTCCGCCGACCCAGGAGCTGACCCCGTTCGACGGCGCGACCCTGGCCGACGGGGTGTACGTCGGCTGAAAGCCCGGCCGGCGGCCGGCGAATGGGAGGCATCCCCCACGGAGCCGCCCGATGTGCGTTCGCCTGCTGCCGCTCGCCCTGGTCCTGCTCGCCGGCTGCGGCCCCCACCACACCGGGTCCGGCGTGACCACGACTGAGTCCCGGACGCTGGCTGCCTGCCGGGGCGTGCGGGTCGGCGGTCAGGCGACCGTGACCGTCACCCGCGGCGACACCCCGTTGCTGAGCGTCACCTGGGAAGACAACCTGCTCGAACTGGTGTCCACCGAGGTGCGGGACGGGCTGCTGGAGGTGTCGGTGCGGGGCGGCAGCTACTCGGCCACTACCCCGCTGACGGTGACGGTCACGCTGCCGGAACTGCGGTCGGTGCGGACCGAGGGGCAGGCCACCGTCGTGGCCGACGTGGGCAACGTGTCGGACTTCACCGCCATTGTCAGTGGGCAAAGTCGGGTCACACTCCGCGGGTCGGCCGAGCGGCAGGACATCGACGCCGGTGGCCAGTCGCACCTCGACGCCGGCGAACTGACCGGGCGGACGGCCACAGTGGTCGCCGCCGGCCAGGCGACGGTGACGACCGGGGTGGCCGAGCGGGTGCAGGTGATCGCCAGCGGCCAGAGCACGGTGACGCACGCGGCCGAGTCGCAGGACGTGTCCACCAGCGGCCAGGCGACGGTGCGGAAGCGGTAGGGTCGCCCGCCCTACCCGGCCGGCAGCGTCACCGTGAACGTCGTCCCCGCCGGGGACGTGTCGAACGTCACCGCCCCGCCGTGGGCCTGTACCACCGCTTTGACGATGGCCAGCCCCAAGCCGGCCCCGCCGCGACCGCGGTCGCGGGCGCCGTCGGCCCGGTGGAACCGCTCGAACAGGTGCGGCTGCGCCGCCGCCGGGATGCCCGGCCCGGTGTCGGCCACGCTCAGCACGGCCGCCCCGTCGGCCACCGTCAGCGACACCCGCACCGTGCCGCCGGGCCGGTTGTACCGCACCGCGTTGGCCACCAGGTTCTCGGCCACCGCCGCCAGCCCGCCGGGGTCGCCGAGGACTGACACGTCCGGCAGGTCGGCCGTCAGTGACACCCCGCTGTCAGCGGCCAGCGGGGCCACCAGCGCCACCGCCTCCCGGGCCACCTCGTCCAGCCGCACCGGCGCCCGCGCCGGCGGGGCGGCGTCGGCCCGCGCCAGCAACAGCAGCCGGTCCACCAGCCGGCTCATCCGCTCGGCGGCGGTCAGGACGGCCGTCAGTGCCGCCCGGTAGTCGGCCGGGGGGCGGTCCCGCCGCAGGGCCAGTTCGGCCCGCGCCCGCACCACGGCCAGCGGGGTGCGGAGTTCGTGCGAGGCGTCGGCGGTGAACCGGGCCTGGCGGTCGGCGGCGTCGGCGAGGCGGTCGAAGGCGGCGTTCAGCACCACCCCCAGCCGCACCAGCTCGCGGTCCAGAACGGCCACGTCCACCCGCTCGGTGGGGCCGTCCCCGGCGATCCGCTCGGCCGTGGCGGCGATGGCGGCGACCGGCCGCAGCAGCCGGCGGGACAGCACCCAACTCGCCACCACCCCCAGCAGCAGGGCCGCCAGCCCGGTGCCGACGAGCAGGCTGGCGAAGGCGGCCAGCTCGTCGGTCAGTCCGCCGGTCGGCCGGCCGACCAGGATGGTGGTGGCCTGCGGGCCGAGGCCGACCCGCTCCCGGTCCGGCCCGCGGGTCCGCCGCAGCGGCCGGTCCGGGGTGACGGCCGGCCGCACCGCCGGGGCGGCGGCGCCGGCCGCCTTCAGCACCGTGCCGTCGGCCCGCCAGACGGTGAAGTAGCCGTCTAAGTCGCCCCGCGGCCCCGGCGGGTTGAGGGTGGCCAGCAGCCGCTCGCGGGGCGGCGGGCCGTCCTCCGGCGGCCGGTCCTTCTTCGGCGGGCGGTCCCCCTTGGGCGGGCGGTCCTCCTTCGGCGGGCGGTCCGGGGGCGGGCCGTCGCGGGCCAGCTCGTGCGGGGGGAACAGCCGGAGGGTGGCCTCCAGCCCGGCGGCGGCGGTGTCCAGTCGGGCGTCCAGTTCGGCCAGCCGACTCCGCCGCACCTCGTAATAGAGCAGGCCGGCGTACCCGCACACCACGGCCGCCAGCACCACGGCCTGCCCGACCGCCAGCCGCACCCGGATCGACTTACCCATCGACCGCGTACCCCTGCCCCCGGCGGGTGGTGATGAAGTCCCGGCCGAGCTTCCGGCGGACGTGCGAGATGTGGACCTCCAACAGGTTGGACGCCGTGTCCTCGGCCTCGTCGAACAGGTGGTCGTACAGGTCGGGGCGGCTGACCACCTGCCCGCGGCGGCGGACCAGGTACTCGACGATGGCGTACTCGCGGGCGGTGAGCGGCACCGGCCGGCCGGCTTTGGCCACGGCCCGCTTGGCCGTGTCCAGGGTGATGTCGCCGACGGTCAGGGTCGGGTCCGGCTGGCCGGCCGACCGGCGGATGAGCGCCCGCACCCGGGCCAGCACCTCGGCCAGGTGGTACGGCTTCACCACGTAGTCGTCGGCCCCGCCGTCCAGGCCCTTCACCCGGTCGGCGGGCGCGTCCCGGGCGGTCAGCATCAGCACCGGCGTCGGCTTCATGCGGCGGAGGTCGGCCAGCACGCCCCAGCCGTCCTTGCCCGGCAGCATCACGTCCAGCACGATGGCGTCGTACTCCCAGGCCACCGCCTTATAGAGGGCGTCGAGGCCGTCGGCCGCCTCGTCCACGGCGTACTCCTCCTCCCGCAGGGCGTCCACGAGGACGGCGCGGAGGTCGGGGTCGTCTTCCACCACGAGGACGCGCATGGCAAATCTCTTGGCGAGCGGCCGGCGTGAGCCGGCTGAGGGGACGATGTCCGATCCGCCGCGTCGCTTTCACAGCTCGGACATCGTCCCCTCAGCCGGCTTACGCCGGCCGCTCGCCGGGTCACCGCCCCTTCTTCTTCCCCGCCCGCTCGGCCGTGCCCCAGTACCCGCCGATGATGTACGGGAACCGGCCCGGCGTGACGTGGTAGTGCCAGCCCCGCTCCGGGTCGCTGTGGCCGTTGAACGCCGTCAGCGGGTTGTCGGTCTGGTGCATGGCCATCACCCCGGCGGCCTCGTACGGGCCGTACACCGGGAACCCGTCGAACGCCCAGCCGATGACCGGCGAGTGGCGGTCGCCGGCGTCGGCCCACGGCGTCTTCACGCACACCGGGTACTTGTGGTAGTGGTACACGTCGCCGGGGGCCGGGTGGCCGCAGCACTTGTCCATCAGGTCGTGGGCGTCCTCCCCGTCGGCGTCGAACGGGTTGAAGAACACCACCCCGTTGACGGCCACCCCGGTCGGCCCCATCGGCAGGGCGCGGTTGGCGTTCAACTTGTCCATCGCCTTCGCCGCCGGGTTCGGCTGGGGGTCGAGCGGCAGCCGGAACGCCTGGTCCTGCTCGCGGATGAAGTGCGGGTTGCCCCGCCGCTCGGGGAAGGTGCCGCTCGGGTGGTTGGGCAGGTTGTGCGTCCGCACCGTCCACGTCTTCTTGTCCTTGAAGGTGAGGACTACGCTGTCCGGCACCGGCCGGTCTTCTCCCACGACGTTGCCGGCGCGGTCCTTGAACCCGACCCGCAGCACCGCACTCATGTTCTCGGCGAACGGGTTAGTGAGCCGGTCGTCGCGGTAGAACAGCCGGCCGGCGTTGGCGGCCGTCACCGTCAGGTTGTTCGGGTCGAACGCCTCGCCCGGCAGCGGTTTGTAGAACCAGCGGCCGCCGAGCGCCACCAGTTCCTTCGCATCGACGGCCGGGGCCGCCGCCGGTGGCTTCGGCCCGGTGCCGGGGTCGGCGATCGGGGCCAGGGCGATCTCGTCCACCCGGAAGGCGCCGCCACTGCCACCTGCGAGCGTCACGCCCACCCGCACCCGGTCGATCTCGGCGAACGGCAGCCGCACGTCGAGTTGGAACGTCTGCCAGGCGGACGCGCCGTCCTTGTAGCCGTTGCCGTTCGGGCCGAGGTCGCGGCGCGCCTGTTCCACCAGCGGGGCGAGCGGCTTCGTCACCCCGTCCAGCGGCTTGTCGCCGGCGAAGAAGTCGGCCCGCAGGGTGAGGCCGTCGGCCGGCAGCGTGAGGTTCGGGTCCGGGTTGCCGCGGACGCTGGCCCGGAACCAGCGGCCGGCTTTGGCGTCCACGGGCACGTCGCGGGACACGCCCGCTGTGGTGCGAAGGGCGACGCCGATCGTGGCGCGGGCGGCGTCGCCGGTGAGTTGCTCCGGCGGCGCCGCGAGTAGGAGAAGGAACAGGGCGAACATGGGCGATGCTCCCGGGTGGGCGTGTGTACGAACCGTTCTGCTGTTCTGTTGAGAGCCGATTCCTGGCGGTCGCGGCTCTCGAAGACGCTCCCTGGCGGTCGCGGCTCTCGCCGGACCCCGCCCGTTACCGCCGCAGCCGGATGGCGCCGACGGGCACCAGCCCCTCGTCGCCGACCAGCGGCGGGGCCACGCCGACGACCCGCGGCGGCTGCGACCGGGGCGGGGCCGGGGGCGCCGGCGGGCGGGGCGGCATGTGCAGGCCGGCCACCCCCAGATCGACCCCGTTGAACGTCACGTCCCCGCCGGTCACGGCGAACACCCGGCCGGCCGGTGCGGTGCTCAGATCGTCGGCGTTCAGCCGCACCCGCGCCGTGTACCGGCCGGTGCGGACGCCGTCGGTCACCCCCGCCCTGTACCGCCCCAGGGCGTCCGTCGTCACCGAGGCCACCACCTCGCCGGTGTCCACGTCCGTGATGTCCACGGTGCGGCCGGCGGCGCCCCGCTCCGGGCCGTTCAGCCGGCCGTCCCGGTTGCCGTCGCCGAACACCGTCCCGCTGATCTGCACCTGGAAGACGAACAGGTTCGCCTGCATGGTCGTTAAAGTCGTATTTTGACAGATTAAATCCGACAGGTGTGTGTTGTTCAAGGCGGCCAGGTCGGTGCCGGCGAACGTCTTCTGATACCAGAACGAGTCGGCCGCCCGCAGCCGGCCGAACTGCTCGGCGATGATCGCCCGGAACAGCGGGCCGACGCTGCCGCCCGGCACGTGGTCCTCGGCCAGCCCGCCCACCCACAGGTCGATGGCGTTCACGCTCCCGTACAGCGCCCGCAACTTGGCCTGCATGACCGGGTCGCGTGTGATCTGGGCAAAGCTCGTCACCTTCGGCAGCCCGTAGGCGGCCCGGACGGTGTTGTAGTCGGCCAGCCCGTGGTCCCGGCCCCGCTGGACGTTGAGGGCCGCCAGGTCCAGCTTGACGGTGGCCCCGGGCACCGCCAGCAGCAGGTTGCGGACGCCGTCCACCACCTTCGTGTCCACCTCGGACATGGGGTCGGACGCCAGGTATTTGAGCAGCGGCTCGATGCCGTTGCCACTCACCAGGGCCGGGTTGAAGAAGGCCTCGCCCAGGCTCACCCCGGCCCGCACCGGCCGGCCGTCGTTGCCCAGGAACTGGATGTCGTCGGCCAACATGCTGTGCCCGAGGCGGAACCCGGCGGTGGCGAACTCGGCGCCGGCCGCCGGGTTGGCCCGCGGGTCGTACCCGCGGTACGGGGCCACCGCCCCGGCCCCGAGGACCGTCGGCAGCCACTCGTTGTAGGTGACGGCTTGCAGCTCCGCGATCACCCAGCCGCGGGCCTTCTGGTACAACGGCTCGTCGGTCAGCCGGGGGTCGGCTGTGGCGAACTGGGCGGCCAGGCGGTTGTGCTCGCGGACGAACACAGTCTGTAGGCTGGTCAGCTCCGGGTTCTCGTTGGCCCGCGCGTCGCCGGCCTGGAAGAACCCGCCGCTCAGCGGCAGCAGGTTGCCGGCCGACGTCTTCATCAGTCCGCCGCGCAGCGTGCGGAGGCCGGTCGCGGTGGCGGCGTCGGAGCCGTACACCATCGACCCGTCCAGCCAGGCCGTCACGTCGTTCACTTGCTGCCGGGGCGTCGTCACCCCGGTGCCCGTGGCTGCGGCGCTGCGGGTGAAGCCGAGCGTCTGGGTGCCCGTGCCGGTGGGGTCGAAGGTGGGGTCGCCCGTCGGCACCGCCACCGGGAACGACTCGGTGGTGCCGCTGCGGGTCAGGTTCAGGTCGTGGTCCAGGAACTGACCCCAGGCGTACACCATCCCACTCAACATGCGGTCGCTGACCACGCCCTCGCCGCCCGAGTCGGAGACGGCGTTGCTGACGGCGCGGGCGCTCGGCCGGGTGGCCCCGGCCGGTGTGGACACGCCGTCGGCGTACTCGGCCGGGGCGATGCGGAGGAAGGTGCTGCCGGCGGTGCCCCAGTCGGCGTGCCGGGCATTGTTGCCGCTGCCGTCGATGCTGCGGACGGACGCCGGCACGGCCCGGTCTTCGAGCCTGTCGACGGTCAGCGGGCGTGGCGTGTGGGACATGTGCGGACTCCGAACGATATGAAACCGACGGCCCGGGGGGAGGGGAGTCGCGGGGCCGGGCCACTGCCCCGCCGACGCCAGGACTGTACGGCGGGGTGGCTGAAGCCAACGTGAAGGGGTGAGGAAATGCCGTGCGGTGGTGGCGACCGAATGCTTTCGTGTCGCGGGGAAGGGACGTGGTCTGGGGCAGCGGTCTGAGGCGAGCGGCCGGCGTGAGCCGGCCGAGGGAACGGGTTGACCGGGGGTGTTCGCCTCGGGTCAACCCGTTCCCTCGGCCGGCCCACGCCGGCCGCTCGCCCCGACCCATTCTTACTCCCCGCCGCCCGGCCGGTCGCCCTTCTTCTCCTTCGGCATCGGCGCCTCCTTGCCGCCGCCCGGGGGGCCGTCCTTGCCGCCGGGGCCGCCCGCCGGCGGCGGCCCGATCTCGTCGATCCGCTTGATCTGGTCGGCCGTCAGAATCTTCTCCAACTTGGCCTTCACGTCTTTCTCCAGCGCCTCCAGCTTCGTCCGCTGGTCGGCCGTCAGGTCCAGCTCGTCGACGACGTGCGGCGGCAGCACCCGGCCCAGCTCGAACCCCTTCTTGCCCTTCGGCCCGCCCTTGTCGCCCTTGTCGCCCTTGCCCTTCTTCTCGCCCTTGCCCGGCGGGCCTTTCTTCTCGCCGCCGCCGCCTTCGGGCGGCTGGAACCCGGCCACCCCGGCGGTCAGCGCGGCCGACGCCGCGAACGCCGCCAGCACCCCGTACAACTTGCTCATTTCCCGGCCTCCGTGGGGCGGTCCAGCCGGTACACCGCCCGGTTAGACCGCAGGTACAGCTCCCGGCCACAGATGGCCGGGGTGGCATTGAAGTCGGTGTCGTCCAGCGGCGGGTTCTCGGCCAACACCTTGAATTCGGCCCCGGCGGCGAGCACCTTCGTGCCGGCTTTTCGCGTCACCACATACAGGCGGTCGCCGGCCCGCACCGGCGAGGCGTACACCGGCTTGCCGCCCCGGCCGC
>JAYVUZ010000103.1:0-15693 GCA_043787415.1 Fimbriiglobus sp.
AATACCACCCGGAGACCAGCGAGGCCATGATCCAGGTCGCCATGATCGACCTCATGCTCCGGCGGCTACACCCGGCCGAGTAGTTTCAAGACACCCTCTAAGAAGCCATCTCCATCATCTTGTTGTCTCTCATCTTGAACGGGGAGTAACAGCCGGCCAAGCGGTCACGGTCGTGGCGGGACACCATCCGGGCCATGCACCTGGTTGTCGAGTACGACGTCCAGAGTGGCACGCTCCGGAACCACGCCTCCTACCGCCTGCCCGCCGCCGGCCGGTGCGTCGAACTCAAACCCGTCCCGTAGCGCGTCGAGGTTGCAGGAGCCGCCGTCGAGCGAGTACCCGAACTGTCGCTCCCACTGCATCAGTTGGCCGGAAGCGGAAACAGCGTCGGCCAGACCAGAACCGAAGTTAAGCGTGTCAAACGTATACCTCTCCCGCTCCAGCCAGGCCGGACAGGCGGCATGGCGGGCCGGTTCGACACACCCCAGCCCGCCACACTGGACGATCGCCCAGACGTCGATCCGCTGCCAGTCGATGGCGGTGAATGCTGCCACCATCACACTCATTCGTCGGTGGCCGTGCGGCAACACAAGTCGAACAGGTGCACGGCCTGCCGGCCGCTGATCGACTCCTTCGCTACCAGTTCGGCGGCGATGACCTCCACCGCCCGCCAGTGGCCGTCGTCGGCACGTAGGGTCTCGACCGCCGACAGCATCCGCCACGCGTAGCGGTCGAGGCCCCGCTCGCTGGCCCGCTGCAACATCAGCGACCGGGCGAACCGCAAGGCCCGGGTCGATTCCGTCATGGTCCCGGCGTCGGCAAGGGGTGCGGCGTGAAACACGTCGGTGCCTGGTACGACCTGTCGGCCGTCGAGCGCCCACTGGCTGGCGCGAAGCAAGGTGCAACGTGCGAACTCGTTGCTGCCGAAGCGGGCGGAGATCGGTCGAGGTGTTGAGGGCGGCACGGAACACCTCCCGCTTGTGGGGCGGGAGGTTCCGCCGGGAGTCAGCCCGTTCCGTCCGGCACCGTCACCGTGGTGCCGCCTGCTGTGAGGGCCGAGTGCGTCGGCCCGCCACACGACCGCCCGCCCGTCGGCCGTGGGTAAGGGCGTCGTCGCGGCCCGGGCAAGGAATCCGGGCAGGGGGTTGATGTCGCAGCCGACGAACCGCCGCCCGGCAGCCATCGCTTCGACGGCCGAAGTGCCGCCTCCCATGACCGGGTCCAGGACACCATCGCCGGGCCGGCTGAAGACCTCAATCGCTGCTCTCGCAAACGGCGGGCTGAACCGAGCGGGGTAGCGATCGAAGTGGTGGGTGTGACCCGCTACCGGATCACCGGAACACGCAGCGGCCTTGATCGCGGCGAACGCGAGTTGCTGGTCTGGCATGGTTCCGCTACCCGTTCCCACCGGCCGTGTTCGGGACGACGGGAGCCGTTTCGCATGTCCGGCACGGGCGGCAACGGTCAACGAACACGCGCGGTCACACTGTTCGGAGCCGCTTGTCGACCGGCCCCGTCCAGGATCGGCCCGGTGCGCCCTCGGCCAGGGGCCGGAAGGCGGTTACTGGCCGGCCCGTTCGACCCGGTGCTGATCGCCCGGCGGGACGGCGACGTGTCCGCCAAGACCGGCGACGAGCCGCCGGCCGCCGCCGGGGCGGGCGTCGTCGGCCACGACATGTCCCTGACCGGGGCGTGTGAGGCGCCGTGCGACGGCGTCTCGCCGGACGGGACGACGGACCAGCAGCCGCGCCCGCGTCCACCAAGCCGCCGGCCGGGGCTTCCAGTTGCCGAACAGCACCGCCCACCACCTGACGTGTACGGCCGTCGGCAGCGTGCTGTGGAACTGGCGGATGCTAGCCACCACCGGCGAGGCCAAGTACGCCGACGTGCTTGGGTTGGCCCTGACCAACGCCGTGCTGGCCGGCGTCAGCTTGGGGGGCAAGCGGCTCTTCTACGCCAACACGCTCCGCCCACTGGACAGCATGCCGGCCCCGCTTGGCTAGTCGCGGCAGCGGGAGGAGTGGATCAGCTGCTTTTGCCGCCCGCCGTTCAACAAGGTGCGAATGTGCGTGCTGCCCAAGTGGTACGCCTACAACCGGGCCGAGCCGCCAAGGTACCCGTTCGCCGGCACGCCGCCGAAGGCGTGGCACTTCACCCGGTTCGACCCGGCGTTCTGCTGCCACGTCGAACAGCGGGCGGCTGACCTGCTCGCCCCCGGCACCGAGGCCGGCCTGATGTTGTTCTACCGTTATGACGAAGAGAACTAGGACTTGACGGAATGACGCGGTGGGGCAACCGACGGCCGAAGAGCTGGTCCACCGCTGCTGGCGTGCCCCGCGGCGATGTGGTGTCGCCCGGCTGGGTGAACTGGCGGGTGCCGGAGGCCGCCCCGGCTGACCGGAAACTCGGCAATGTGACCACAACCTTGCGGGCGGCGGCATTGGCGACAGCCACCTGCGGTTCCGCAGTGGCGAGACGATCGTGGCCCACCGGGACTACGCGCTCGGCGGCAGCACGCTGGGCAGAGTGATTCTCGACCACGTGTCCATGTGCCGCCGCGGGCGCGGTTGGACACACCGTTCCCGATAGCCCCGCCGTCGGTCTGGCCGGCCGCCGACGCCCACGTCGCTGTTTTGGACCAAGTCGGGGTGACGTGGCCGGCGCGGGACGCCGTGGACCGCCGGGTGATCGCCCACGTCCGGGCGGCACCGTTGCGGAGGGCACGAAACAGGGTGCCCGCACCGACGCGAGCCAAGTCGGCAGCTACCCGGTGTCCGCCGGCCGACCGCTCACCGACACGGACGGCGACACATCCCGGACGAGTGAGAGTCGGCGCACGGGCTGAACCGAACGACCCGTCCGGCGCGGCCGGCGACCTGAGCGGTTCGCCGACCGGCCCGCGGACAGGCTGGAAGGGCCTTCGGAACAACAGCGACCCGCTCACCCGGACGGCACCAGTGGGGTGAGTTCGGCCGTGTCCAGCCGGGCCGGCGGCCCGTCCACCACCAGCCAAGCCGACGGGTCCGGCCGGCCCGGGTCGGCGGCCCGGCCGAGCGGCACCCCGTCGTACCACGCCGCCCAGCCGTCGCCCGACCGCTCCACCCGCAGCTCGATGTACGGCCGGCCGGGCCGCGATGCCGCCGGCCGACCGGCTGATGGTGGGCCGAGCGGGCGGAACTCGCCGCCCGGGGTGTCCCGCACGCCGAACGTCGCCGTACCAGCTTCCACCCGCACCGCGTGTCGCGGCCCGGCGTCCCGGCCGACCTGCAATTCCACGACGCTGGCCCGCCCGCCCAGGCCGAGGTTGATCTGGTAGTTGTCGTACGCCAGTAGCCGAATCTTCGCTCTGCCGGTCCCTTTGACCACCCGCGTCTTCTCTTCGTCTTGGTCCAACTCCCACTCACTGCCGGCTTCCGCGACGAGCCGCCCCAACTCCCGGCCGTCGAACAGCGGCATCGCCGAATCGCCTGCCACAAAGGTGCGTGGCTGGGCTTTCTGCGGTGACGGCGGCCGGGACGCCCACAGGGTGCCGACGACCACCGTCGCGGCCACCAGCCCGCTGACGACCGGCCACAGCCAGCCGCGGCGACGGCGGGTCGAGTACTCCGGCAGTATGGCCGTCGTGGCCATGACCGGCAGCCGGTCGATGCGGGCGAGTAGCTCCTCGTAGCTCGCCGGCCGCTGGTCCGGGTGGGAGGCCATCAGGTCGGCGACCAGCTCGGCCGACTCGACGGACACCCCGTCCAGCGGCGACGGCCGGTTGGCTTGCTTCTTGGCCAGCAGCTCCCAAAGGGTGGCCCCGACGAACGGCTGCCGGCCGGCGAGCATGTGGTAGACAGTCTCCCCGAGGGCGTACAGGTCGGCCCGGTGGTCCACTGGCCCGGCCCCGCCGTGCTGCTCCGGGGCCATGTACGCCGGCGTGCCCAGGGAGGTGCCGCGGGCGGTCATCTGGCTCGACCCGCCGGCCACCGCCCACCGGGCCTGGGCCAGCCCGAAGTCGGTCACTTTGACGAGTGGCACCCCGGCCGGCAGCGTCACCCCGGCCGGCGGCGCCATCAGGAACAGGTTGGCCGGTTTGATGTCGCGGTGGACCACGCGGTGGCTGGCGGCATGGGCCAGCCCGGCGGCCGCCTGCCGGGCGATGTGCCAGGTCGTCTATTCGTTTAACCGCCCGGCCCGGCCGATCCGCCGGCCCAGGTCTTCCCCGACCAGCAGTTCCATGACGATGAACACCCGCTCGTCCTGGCGAGCGTAGTCATACACCGGCACGATGTTCGGGTGCTGGAAGCGGCCGAGCGTGAGGGCTTCCGTGCGGACCCGGGTGAACAGCTTGGGGTCGCCACACGCCCCGGGGTCGATCACCTTCACCGCCACCGGCCGGTCGAGGGCCACCTGCCGGCCGCGGAACACGTCGGCGAAGCCGCCCCGGCCGATGGCCTCTTCCAACTCGTACCCGGCCAACACCGGCACAGGCAGGACACGCACTTCGACGGTCAGGACATCGTCCGCCGGCGGATCGGCCAGCGTGGGCGGGTAGTCGGCGTCGGTCGAGGCGTCGGGCATGGCGGGTCGCAATCAGGGCGTGGGCAGGCCATCTAACTGCTTCAGCACGACTTTGACCGACGGCCGGTCGGTGCTGGTCTGGCCGACGTATGCGTAAACCACTCGGCCACCCGAATCCAACACGTAAGTGGACGGCCGGGCCAGGTCGGCGGCAATGCCGAGCCGGCTGACCGCCCGCGCCTCCCGGTCGAGGAGCAGCGGGAACGTCAGTTGCGGCTCGCCGGGGGCCTGCTGGCGGGCGGCGCGAACGAACTCGCCGAGCCGGTCGCTCGGCCCCGGGAACACCACCAGCACGGCCGCCTTTCTGGCGTCGAACTCGGCCCGGTTGGCCATCAGGCTGCCGGCCTGGGCCAGGCACGACGGGCAGAACCCGCCGCCGTACTCCCGCGGCACCCCCCGCAGCACCACCAGCACCACCGGCCGGCCGCGGTAGGTGGTCAAGTCCACCGGCCGGCCGTCGGCGTCCACGTAGTCGGTCGGGAAGTCGGGCGGTGGCGGCTGAGTCGGGGCGTCGTCCCGGAACGGCACCGGGGTGTACGCCGGCTGGCCGGTGCGGTCCTCCCGCGGCACCGCCGCCGGCCCGCCACACCCGACCGCGAGTAGTAACAGCAGGCGACGCACGGGGTCAGTCCAGGGGGGCGATTTCGCCGCCGTCCGGCGTGACCAAGGCCGACCACACCCAGCCCCGCTTCGGGGCGATGGTCGGGGTGGTGGCTGGTGGCGGCTCGTCGTAAGCGGCCGGCGAGCTGCCTAGCCGGGTGGTCGCCCCGGCCGCCGACAGCAGCCGCACCGAGCCGTCGGCCAGCGCGATCAGGATGCCGCCGGGGTGCGGGCCACTCGGGGCGGTCGGGTCGCAGGCGTCGGGGCGGATGCCCAGGTTGGCCGGGCGGAAGTCGGCCCCGTTGAACGTCGCCCCCCAGTCGCCCGCCCCCGGTAGCACGGCCGAGCGGTTGCCCACGCTGCTGTTACCGACGTGTTAGCCGAACCAGTAGTTGGGCGTCAGGGCGGTGCCGCTGCCGCACACCTGCCGCTTCTCGCTGAACAGCAGGGTGGTGCTGGTGCCGTCCGGGAACGACCGCCCGAGGCCCCGGGCTACGGCGTTGAACACCCGCGGGTTGTAGCCCTAGCTGGTGGTGCCCCACAGCCCGTTGGTCGGCAGGAACGGGTCGTTCACGATGAGCCACTGGCTGGTCGGGTTGCTGCCATCAGCCGGGCTGACGAACACCTTCAGCACCGCCCCCCGGGCCTGCGGGGTGGGCATGAGGGCGAAGTACGACGACGGCGAGTTGATCGAGGCGACGTTCGCATGAACGGCCGACTGCTCCAGATACGGCAGCAGTCGGTAGAACGGCCCGGTGGCCCGGTTCCACGGGTTGGCCGGGGTCGCCAGGTGGGCCGGGTTCACCGGCGTCAGCGCGTCCGGCAGGCGGTCGCCGTAGGCGTCGTTGTGCGAGTGGGCGGCCAGCCCGATCTGTTTCAGGTTGTTCACGCTGGCCGACCGGGCGGCGGCCTCGCGGACCTTCTGCACGGCGGGCAGCAACAAGCCAATCAGAATGCCGATGATGGCGATGACAACCAACAGTTCGATGAGCGTAAAGGCCCGGCGGGGTGAGTGCGACATCTTCGGCTCCTGTGGGCACCCAATCCGGAGGTTACCGCCTAACCCTAGAACCGATGCAGTCGGTGTAACCGATAAAAGCTGCCCAGGTATCAGATAGTTGCACAAGCTTCTGCCCGCACCTGTTTCGCACCGGCAACGCGATCCAGCACCGCGCGAAAAATTAGGGCCAGAAGAAACAGCCCGCCGAGCGAAACGGCCACCGCCCCGGCCACGGTGGTACCGGCGGCGAACGCCAGCCGCACCCCGACCACGGCCCCACCCAGGCCGACCCCGATTGCCTCGGACAGTACCCACCCGAGGCGGTCGGAGAGAAGCCGTGCCGTCGCTGCGGGCACGGCCAGGAAGGCGACCACCAGCACCGGCCCGACGGCGTCGAAGGCGGCCACTGTGGTCAGCGAGACGACGGCCAGTAGCGCGGCTTGGACCCACCCCGGGCGGAAGCCGAGGCCGGCAGCGAACCCGGGGTCGAAACTGGTCACCGCGAGCGGTTTCCAGAGCAGTGCGGTCAAGACGGCCGACAGCAGGAACAGCCCCCACAGCACCACCGCCGGCCGGCGGCCGAGCGGCACCCCGCCGACCGACACCGGGTCGGCGAGGCCGGCGAACTCGGCGTGGCCGAGCAGCACCGCGTCCACGTCCAGGTGGGTGCCGCGGAGATACAACGAGGCGAGCAGGCTGCCGCCGGCGAACAGGGCCGGGAACACTAGCCCGAGGGCGGCGTCGCCGGCCACCCGGCCGGTGCGGCGGAGCAGTTCCACCAGCCCGACGGCCAGCAGCCCGCTCGCGGCGGCGGCCAGTTGCAACAGCGGCGAGTCGAGGTCGCGGATGACCAGGTAGCCGACCACCACGCCGAACAGCAGCACATGAGACACGGCGTCGCCGGTCATGGCCTGCCGGCGGATAACAAGCCACGTTCCGGGAACGGCACACGCGGCGGCCACCGCCAGGACGAGGGCCAGCGACTCGTGTTCGGCGGCACTCATGCCACACCCGCCGTGCGGCGCGGCTTCAGGAATACTGACGACAGGGCGGCAGCGGTGGCCAGCAGCACCACGACCGGGCCGGTCGGCACCCCGCTCCGCGGCCCACTGAGTTGGTGGGCCAGCAGCGTGCCGCCGAAGCCGGCCAGCGCCCCGACCCCGGCGGCCGTAGCCGTCACCAGGCTTAACCGATCCGACCACTGCCGGGCGGCCACCGCCGGAGCGACGACGAGGGCACTCACGAGGACGACGCCGGCCGCTTGTACCCCGACGGCCACGGCCAGCACCAACAGGGCCGTCAGCAGCCCGTCGAGTAGATGCGGCGGCCGGCCGAGCGCCGCCGACAGGTCCGGGTCGAAGGCGAACAACTGGAACTCCTTCCACCCGCCCGCCAGCACTCCGAGGACGACCGCCGCCACGGCCAGCAGCGGGACGAGGTCGCCGAGCCGGATCACAGCCGCGTCCTGGCCGCGGAGCAGGGTGAACAGCAACTTCGGGTCGCTGCCCAGGCACTTCAGCAGCACCAGACCGAGGCCGAAGGCGACCGACAGCACCACCGCCAGGGCCGCGTCCGGGCCGACCCGCCGCACCCGCCCGAGCCGGCCGACCAGAGTAAGCGCGAGCCACCCGCCGGCCGCCCCGGCGAGTACCAGTGGCACCTCGCCAACCAGCCCGGCCAGTGAACCGACCGCCACCCCGGGCAAAGCCGCGTGGGCGGCCACGTCGGCTTGCAGTGCCCGCCGGCGAACCACCGTGATGGCGCCGACGGCACCACAGGCGGCCCCGAGCAGGGCCGTGCCGGCGGCCACCGGGCCGACGGTCGGGTCGAACGCTACGGCTAGGGGCACCTCACTCATGCGGCGGGTCGGTGGGTTCGCCGAGCCGGGCCAGGGCCGCCGCTTCCCACGAGGCGGCGTCGTCGATCGGTTCCAGGTGCAGGCTGATTTCCAGGTCCGGGACGGCGGCGTTCAGCTTCACTTCGAGGTCGTGGGCCAGGGCATGGGCGGCCCGCACCGTCAGCCCGCCATCTACCAGCAGGTGGAAGTCGGCGAACTTCCGCCGGCCGGCCTGGCGGGTGCGGAGCAGGTGGAACGTCGACCCGGCCGGCAGGGTGACGGCGATGGCCGCCCGCAGGCGTTCCCGCTCGGCCGGCGGCAGGGCGTGGTCCATCAGCCCGTTGAACGACCGCCACACCACATGGACCCCGACACCAAAGATGTACACCGCAACCAGCAGGCCACATAAGGCATCGAGGACGGTTTGGCCGGTCAGTTGAATCAGACCAAGACTGGTCACCACCGCGGCCGTGGTCCAGACGTCGGTCATCAGGTGGTGGCCGTCGGACTCGATCAGCAGCGACCCGTGCTGACGGCCGACTCGGAGCAGGTAACGGCCGACGAGTAAGTTCACGACGGCCGCCGCCGCCGCCAGTGCGACGCCAATGCCGAGGGGGCCGAGCGGGGTGGGGTGGAACAGCCGCTGGACGGCGTACCAGCCGGTGCCCAGCCCGGCGAGTGTGACCAGCAGCCCTTCCAGGCCGGCCGCAAAGAACTCGATCTTCTCGTGGCCGAAGGCGTGGGTCGGGTCGGCCGGCCGGGCCGAGTAGATGAGGGCGACGAAAGCTGTGCCGGCGGCGAGGAGGTTGACGCCCGACTCCAGGGCGTCTGAAAACAGCCCGATCGACCCGGTGAGCAGGTAGGCGGCCGTCTTCAGGATGATGTTTGTCCCTGCCGCGGCGGCCGACAGCAGGATGGGTCCGCGGAGCGAGGTCATGGTGTCATGGTATGACCGGACCTATTTGCCCGGTGCTTTCGGCGTCGCGGTCAGGTCGGCCAGCCGCCGCTCGGCCTCCTTAATGTGGGCCGGGTCGGTGTCGTTCTGCACCACGTCCCGGTACATCTCGACCGCCTTCGACCGCTCGTTGAGCGACTTGTCGTACAGACGGGCGGCTCGCAGCCGGCCGTCCCCCTTGCCGCCCTTCCGCCACTGGAACGACCGCTCGTAGTAGGCCGCCGCCCGGTCGAACTGCTTGAACGCCCGGCCTTCGTACAGCTCACCCAGCTCGTAGGCCACGTCGGCGATCTTGTCCGAGGTCGGGTGCTTCTGGAGGACATCCTGGAAGAGCAGTTCGGCCCGCTTCTGGTTCAGGATGTACTCGTTGCCAGAACCGCCGGACTTGTCCTTGTACTGCTTGGCTAACTTGTACAGGTCGTTCGCTTCCTTGATGTTCTGCTTGGCCTCCAGGGTCGGCGGCGGCACGTCCAGAATGTCCAGACGGTAGGACGGCTTCCAGGCCAGATGGAACGCCTTCAGCTCGTCCTCGGCCCACTTCGCCCGCTGCGGGTCGCCGGACTTCTGGTAGTGGTCGTAGATGGCAGCGAGTGACGCCACATACTCCTTGCGGGAGGAGTGGACCCGCTCGACGAATCCGGCGTCGCCGACCGGCGGAGGGATGGCGGCCGGCTTGTCGGCGGCAGGCGCCAGCCCGACAACCACCAGCCCGACGACGATCAGACGCATACCGTGATCGGACATTGCGGAACCTCTCGGGTGCGGCCGAAGGGTTCCTCCCGATACGGACCGCGAACTTATGCCTTCGGCGGTTCCTCCGCCGGCGGAATGATCGGTAACTTGGGCCGGCTGCCGCTGGCCGGGCCGGGCGGCTGTCGCACCGGCTCGAACCCGCTTCCACTCGACGGCCCGCCAGACACCGGGCTGAAACTGCCGCTCGGTCGGGCCTCGGGCCGGCCGAAGATCATCCGCCCGGCCGGCGTCTGGAGGACGCTCGTCACCAGCAGGGATGTTTCCTGGCCGATCAGGTTGCGGCCCTGTTCCACTACGATCATGGTGCCGTCGTCCAGATAGCCGACGCCCTGGCCGTACTGGTCACCCGGCTTGACCACTTTTACAATCAGGTACTCACCCGGCAGGGCGACCGTTTTGAGCGAGTTGGCCACCTCGTTCAGGTTGATGACATCTACGCCCTGCAACTGGGCGATTTTGTTCAGGTTGAAGTCGTTCGTCACCACCCGGGCGCCGACCGCCTTGGCGAACAACACTAGCCGCTCGTCCACGCGAATCTTCTCCCCGCCTTTGTCCACCACTCCGGCTGATCCCTCGTGCATCTGTAACTCGATGCGCGGGTTTGACTGCAACCGCTTGAGGATGTCCAGGCCCCGCCGGCCGCGGTTCCGTTTGAGCTTGTCTGACGAGTCGGCGATCCCCTGTAGCTCCTGCAACACGAAGCGGGGTACGATCAGTTTCGTGTCCACCAGGTGAGTATCGCACAGGTCTGCGACGCGGCCGTCGATTATCACGGAAGTGTCCAGCACCCAGGGCCGTCCCCCCTTCACCTGCTTGGCAAATTCGACATAAGGGATAATGAACCGGAAGTCGTCTTTCGTCTGCAAGAGTGTGCTAATGGTCGTGTAACAGCAGATCATCGTGACGGCCGCCCGCCAGATAAGCTTCAGTTGGCTGATTTGGCTGCGGGTGCCGGTGAACGACCCTTCAATGATCGGCTCGATGACTAGTGAGAACAGCCAGCCGAGTAACAGACCTAGCAGCAGTCCGACGTACACGCCGGACACGGTGGCGATCTGCTTCTCCCGCTCCCGCAGGTCGGCATACATGACCACGCCGCCGAGGGTGACGATGGCCAGGCCGACCGCCGCCCCGACCCACGGCTGGCCGACGTCCTCGGTGGCGAAGAAGGCGACGGCGTAGGTGGCCACGCCGAGCAGGAACGCGACATAGGTGCCACGGAGGAGCCACATCAACATCGGACCAGACCTCAAACGGATAATAATTCTTGCATTTTACAGGTCGGGCGTCGGCGAAAACAGCCGGCGATACTCCTGATGAGCGAATCGGTCCGTCATCCCTGCCAGATAATCCCCCACCACCCGCTCCAGGTGTGTGACCGCATTGCGGCCCGGGAGTGGCTTGCCGGCCGGCGGCCCGGCGACCCGACCGGACCCGGCCCAGCGCCGCAAGTGCCGCTCCGGCAACAGTTCCGGCGACGTGACGTACTCGGCGAACAGCGCCCGCAGGATGCGCTTGCCGTTGGCCGTCATCCGCAACACCCGGTGGTGCCGGTACACCCGGTCGCGGAGGAAAAGTTCCAGCTCCCGCTTCATCGGCCGGACGCGGTCGCTGCAACAGACGAGTGGGTTGACCGCCCGCCGCACGTCACCCACGTCCCGGATGCGGGCGTCGGCCAGCCGCCGCTCCGTCTCGGCCAGCACGTCCAGCACCTGCACTGCCAACAGCTCCCGGCCGACGGCGGTGCGGAAAGCGTGGCCCTCGACGCCGGGGTACTCCGCCCGCACCGCCGCGGCCGCCTCCTGCCAAAAACCGACGTCCGTCAGGTCGGCCAGTTGGATGAACCCGAGACCGAGGGCGTCGTCGATGTCGTGGGTGTCGTAGGCGATGCTGTCCACCTCGTCCACCACCAGGGCTTCCAGCAGCGGCGCCCCGACCCCGGTGAACTCGCCCGCCTGCGGCACGTCAGCCCGCCGGCTGTGCCGGACGAACGCCTCGCGGACCTCGAACGTCAGGTTCAACCCGGGGAAGTTGGGGTAGCGCTCCTCCAACTCGTCCACCCGTCGCAAACCGAACAGGTTGTGGTCGAACCCGCCCACGGGCACCAGGCACTCATGCAGCGCCTGCTCGCCGGCGTGGCCGAAGGGCGGGTGTCCGATGTCGTGGGCCAGGGCGATGGCTTCCGTCAGGTCTTCGTTCAGCCGCAGCCGGCGGGCGACGGTGCGGGCCACCTGCACCACCTCCAGGGTGTGCGTCAGCCGGGTGCGGTGGTGGTCGTTGACCGAGGCGACCAGCACCTGCGTCTTGCCGGTCATGCGGCGGAAGGCGGACGAGTAGACGACCCGCTCGCGGTCCCGCTGGTACGCCGTGCGGAAGGAGTGGGCGGGTTCCGGGTGCCGCCGGCCGGCCGACGCCTCGTCCGGCATGGCGTAGGCAGCCAGCGTGCAGTTCACGACGGACATGTGGGTATTGTAACCCCGATTAACCGGCCTTCGGCGCGTTGCTCGCCTGAACGCCCCGGCGGGCCACCAGCCAGTCCGGCGCCCACCGGGCGGCCCCGAGCAGCCGCCGCATCGGCCACGGGAAGTCGTACACCTTTGGCCGCCGTCGCAGGGCACGGCTGATCCGTAGCGCGGCGGCGTCGGCCGACATCAGGAACGGCATCGGCCCGGGGTTGTCAGCGGTCATGGGCGTGGCGACAAACCCGGGGCACACGCAGGTCACGTCCACCCGGCCGCGCAGCTCGATGCGAAGTGCCTCGCAGTAGGTGAACACGGCCGCCTTGCTGGCACAGTACGCTGCCGACCCCGGCAGCCCCTTGTAGGCAGCCAGGCTGGCGACGGCGACCAAGTGTCCGGACCGGCGGGCCAGCATCGCCGGCAGCGCCGCCTCGAAGGCGTACACTACGCCCAGGTAGTTGACTTCGGTGGTGTGGACGAGGTTGCGAACGTGGTCCGGGTGGTCGCCCGGCAGGGCTTGACCGATGCCGGCGTTGGCGACCACCTGATCGACCGGCCCGAGCTTCGCGGCAAGCTGATCGAAGGCGGCCCGGACTGCGCTGCGGTCGGTGACATCGGCCGTGGCGGTTTCAACGGCGCCGCCGGACGCCCGAATCTCGGCCGCCAACTCGGCTAGCCGGTCGGCCCGCCGGGCGATCGCCCCGACCCGCACACCCTCCGCGGCCAGCCGGACCGCTAGTGCCCGGCCGATCCCACTGCTCGCCCCGGTGAGGATTGTCGTCGCAACCGGCGCCGCCATGCCGACCACCCCCGGGGCGAGCCGCCACCCGCGGCACCGAACCGGCGATCCGGCGGCCGACGGCGGCGAGTAGTGGCATAGTTGATCGATCCGGCCCGGCAAGGGGCCGCCGCGCGAGGACCGCCCGATGACCCGCAAGCTGGCCGCCCTGTTGCTCGGGCTGACCCCGTCCGTGGCCGCTGCCCAGGTGGCGTACCCGCCCCGGCCGGACGCCCTCGACGCCCAGGTACGCTACCGCATCCGCGGCGACCGCGACTCCCGGGTGGTGCAGTTCCGGGCACTGCAAGAGTTTTTGAAAGGGAAGGGGTTCCAGGCCGCCCCGCGGGAGGACGACGACCTGGCCATCTTCGACCCGACGGCCGAACTCACCCGCGGCACCGTGTCCGGCAAGGCGGCGTTCGGCCTGACCGACGACTCACGCATCGCCACCGTGCTACTCACCCCGCCGGGCGCCACGTTCGACGACCCGGCCAAGCCGGTGCAGGTGCGGCTGACGCTGGCCAAGGGTCTGGGGCCGGCCGAGCAGCGGCTGCTGCACAACCAGTTGAGCGGCCACCTCGGCCGGCTCGGCTTCCACGAGGCGGTCGGCTATGACCCGGCCGGCTATACCCTGTTGCGAGGCGCGGTCCCGGCTGGCAACTTGTCGTCGCTGCTAAAGGACGTCCGCCGCCAGCCGACCGGCTGGTTCTTGCCGGCTACCGCACCGGCCGACCTACCACCGCCGCTGTCGGGGGTGATGCCGGTGCGGGTGGTGGAGGTGCTGCCGGACCTGCCGGCCGACGCCGTCCCACTGCCGCCATCGTCCGACGCCCCAGCGAAGCTGACGCCGGCGGTCGACGCCGTGCTGGCCGACATGGTTCGTGCGAACCAACCGCTGCGGGCTGAGGCGGTGCTGGACTTCCCGCCGGAAGTCGGCTGGCCCGACCTCCGCTCCCGCCTGCGAGTGCTAGATGGCATCACCGTCGAAGGGCTGGTCGGGTCGGTGGTCAGCGTCCGGGCGAACAAGCCGGCCGACCTCGTCGCCTTGGCCGCGCTGCCGGAGGTGCGGTCGCTGCGGCTGCCGCCGGTCGCCACCGATGCGGTCGGGGCGTCCGCGCTGCCGGTCGGCCTGGCGACCGACAGCGGGCTGACCGAACTGCACGCCCGCGGCTACCTCGGTGCCGGGCTGAAGGTGGTCGTCATCGGCAGCGGCTTCGACCCGGCCCCACGGCTCGACCTGACGGGCGAACTCGACCCCAACTTGTACCCACTTGCCGCGACGGCCGGCCGAGCCACGGCGGCGTTGGCGGCCGTCAAAGCCGCGGCCCCGGCGGCCGACGTGATTTCCGTGCGGGTGGACCCGGCGGCCCTGCACCAGTTGATGACGGTCGCCACTGCGGCGGCCGGCACCCCGCTGTTCTCCGAAGCCATGCAGACCCGGGCGGCTGACCTGAAGCGGCGGGGCGAAGACCTGCAAAGCCGTCGCGCCCGTGCCACGGAGGCGTACCGGCTGGCGTTCACCTCCCTCGGCGACGACCCGACCGCCGCCGACCGTCGGAAAGCGGCCCAGGCCGAGTTCGAGAAGCTGACCGCCGAGGAGGCGGCCCTGCGTCAGGCGGTGGCTCGGTTCACCGACCTGAAGGCCGGGTTGGACGCCCTGCGGGGCACGGCCGTGGTGGTGAACACGCTGGTTTGGGACGCCGGCTACCCGCAGGACGGGCTGAGCGCCCTGAGCCGACTCCTGGAGGCAAAGTACACCCCGAAGCCGGAGCCGTCGGCACTGGCCCGGCTAAAGCGACCACCGGCCCCGGTGTGGGTGCAGGCGGCCAGTCCGAGCGCGGGCAGCGTGTGGGCCGGGCCGTTCCTCGACTTCGACGGCAACGGCGTGTTGGACTTCGCTCCGGCCGACACCAAACTGCCGGCCGGCCGCTGGACGCACGGGCTGAACTTCCTCGGCACGGATGCGGGCGACACCCTGCCGGCCGGCACGACGGTGCGGCTGGTCTGCCAGTGGCGGGAGCCGATCAACCCGGCCGGCACGCCGGCCCCGGAGCCGGCGGTGCCGTTCACCGTCCGGCTGCTGCGGCAATTCGACCCGGCCGGCAAGACGCTGGCCAGTGATGAGTTTGTCGAGGTGGCGCGGTCGGCCGGGCCGCCGGTGCGGCTGCTCAAGACCGCCGGCGGGGCGGCGTTCGAACAGACCCTCGAAGTGACCCTGCCGGCCGAGGGCGTGTACGCGGTGACGCTGGATGCCCGGCCGTACCTCGACCCGCTACTGGCCCAGCGGCGCGACGGCGAGGTGTACCCGCGGCTGGTGCTGACCGGCGACGCCAAAACGCGGCCGGTGTTCAAGACGTTCGTCGCCCCGGCCGCCGGGGTCGGGGTGCCGGGCGACTCGCCGGCTGCTCTGACGGTCGGGTTGCCGGGTGGCACACTTTCGGGGACCGGGCCGGGGACGGCACTGCGGGGCAAGCCAGAAGTGCTGGTGGCGGCCGGCAGCAGCGGGGAGGCGGCAGGGTTCGTCGGCGGGACGGTCGCCAGCCTACTGTCGGCCCGGGTGCGATTACCAGACTTGCTACGGGCGATGGAAGTGCCGGCCGGTCAGCCGCTGCGGTTGCCTTCGGAGTGGCTGGCGACCTTGCGGCCAGGACAACCGTGAACTTTCGGTTGCGTTCGCTGAATTCGTAGCCCGAAGCGCGAGCGAGGGACGCTAACCTTATTCGGTGGATAGCGTCCCTCGCTCGCGCT
>JAYVUZ010000104.1:0-37218 GCA_043787415.1 Fimbriiglobus sp.
CGGCGGACGATGGCGTCCGCCGCCCGCTGTTGGTCCCGGTTGACAGGGTGCCCCGCCGCTCGCCCGAAGTGGCGGGACCGGCCGCCGCTGGAGGCGTCGGGGCGAAAACTGCACGCCCGGCTGACGGCCATCGCCGTCAGCCGGGGGCGGGCCGAGGCGAAGGGTTGCCCGCCCACGCTACAGCACCGCGAGGCGAGTTACGGGAGATGGGGGCAGAGATTGGCGGTGCTCAGTCCCGCGGCAGCGTTCGACAGAGTCTCCAAGGCCATGACGCGCGGGTCCGACGGCTCAGCATGCTGTTCGCTTACAACTTGAAGATGACACGTCGGGTAGGAACACGGCGGCGGGTGTTGTCCGAGGTTTCGTCGGATTTGTCGGGTGTCGGATACAAGTCCACGTCGTTCGTCGGGCCGGGACGTAGTCCGACCGGTACCGTCTGCCTGCGAGGGTTGGCCGGACGTGTGCCTGCTCCTCCTGAACATGCCCGGCATGGCCGGGGACGCCCGTAACTCCGGCTCCACTTTTCGTGGGGAAGACCAGCCGGTCGCCGGTCGCAGGTGGCGGTGACGGCCAACGGGGCCGCCGACGCCCACCGGACGATGGCGGCAGCCAGGTACGCACTGCACCTGGTCAAGCCGGTGGCGGCGTCCGACCTGATGGCCGTCTCCAACGCCCTCGGACCTCGGCCGCTGGCCGCGACCGCCGGCGGCGGTGCCACCCCAGACTGCAACGGCCGGTAAGGGTGAACAACCGGCCGGGTTCCGGCGGAGGTGGGGGAGGGTTTAGCGGGTCTCGCAGCCCTGGCGGCGTCCGACAGAACGCGTAGCTATCGCGGTCTGCTCAGCACGTGCCTGTTCACACCGCCCGACCGTAACCCACTGCCCCTGCTGATCGTGCTGCGAATCGGCTCCTTGCCCGCACGGGATTTTGTCGGATTCGTCGGGTGTCGGATACAGGTTTGAGGCGCTTGCGTGCTCCGTCAGCCACGGCCGGTGTTTGGCCCGACCAGTTGATCGCCCACAGGAGACGTCCCGTCCCGGCCGCACTTACCGATCCGCCGTCAATCGGGGACGCGGCCCTCGGGTGCCTGCCCCCGCGCACCGAGGACGCGGTCGGCCAATCTGACTGGACCGGCCAGATGCTGCTTCAGCACTTCGGCAAGGCGCTACACGCGGCCCACCCCCAGGGAGCTCTGACAAGACAGCGAAGACCTCCACTGACCCGACCGAGGACTTCATTCGGTTCGCCCGCGCGTGGCTGGAGCTGATCGCCGCCGGGGAGTGGGACCGGGCGTTCGCCCGGCTCGACCCCGAGGCGTTCGGCAAGTGTGTGGCCGGCTGGATGGCCGAGGCGTGCGAGGCGACCGGGCGGCGGCACATCGCCCTCGACGGCAAGGCGTGCCGGTCGGCCCCCCGCAACACCTTCAGCGGGTGCCTACACCTGGTCAGCGCCTTGGTGACCGAGAGCCGGCTCATCCTCGGCCAGGCGGCGGTGGCCGACGGGTCGCACGAGATCGCTACCCTCCCCGAGCTGCTGCGGGTGTGTTTCAGTCGGCCGACTCACGGCCCTCCGCCACCCCTAGAATTACCCTTCCCCGCGCCGGAGATGACCGTGCTGCAACTCGCCGCCCCGCTGGTCGAACAGAACCTCGGTTACGCCCGCCGCCTGGTGGCCGATCTTGCCGATAATCAGCTCGCCGCTCAGCCGGTTGCCGGACTAGCCATGAACCACGCCGCGTTCGTGGTCGGGCACCTGGCCTGGGTGTGTGACGTGGGGGCGACGCTGCTGGGCGAAGCGGCGGTCATCGACCCGGGCTGGAAGGAGCTGTTCAGCTCAACCGCCACGCCCCTCCCGGACCGGGCCGCGTACCCGACGAAGGAGGTTCTGGTGATTGCGTTCGAGACCGCCCACTCCCGGCTGGCGGGCCACGCCCAGGCCGCCTCGCCCGAGGTGCTGCAAGGCCCAGCCCCGGAGCGATTCAGAACACGGTTCCCGACCCTGGCCCACATCCTGCTGCACATGCTGACCAACCACGAGGCCGTCCACCTCGGCCAGCTCTCGGCCTGGCGGCGGGCGTCCGGTCTGCCGTCGGTTTGAGAGGACTGGGGATGGCGAGTGGCGTCGGGCTGCCGATGCGACGGCTGCTCCTGGCGTGCGGCCCGATGAATCTCGGGTTCCTCGCCGTGTTCGCCCCCCCGTCTGTTGCGGTCCGTCACGCCATCCGCTTCCCCGAGCCGCCGCCGGCCGTCACTTGGGTGCTGGCGGTTTAGATTCTCGTGTTCGGGGCCGCGTACACGTGGGTGGGCTGGACGGCTCGGGTCACCGGGCCGGTGCTGGCCCTCGGTGCCACCGGCCAGGCCGTGTTCGGGTTGAGCGTCCTCGGCCTGTGCGTGGCCGGGAAGGTGCCTTTTCCGACGGCACAGATCGCGGGGCCTGACCTCGTGCCGGCCGTGGGCTTCCTCGGCCGGCTGCTCAGGCGGTGACTGCTGCCGTCCGGGCGTAGGCGGTACACGTCGCGGGGGTCGCAGGGTCAGGCCCCGCGACGGGTGCCGCCGGCGACGGGCGTGTGGCCGGACGGGCGGCGTGGGGACGCCGGTCGGGACGATTCTTCAGTCGGCCTGCTCGCCGGCCGCGGGCTTCGGCGGTCCGACCCCCCGCGGGGCGGTACGGTCGCCCGCCTCGTAACGTCACGGTAACATCACGTCGACGGGCCGATTGCGACCTCCGTCGGCGCTCTTACACTGGAATGGGGTTCGCTCGTACCGGCTCGCATCCCACTCCCACCTGGGGGCCAGAACACGGCGGGGGATCGCCTGGAGGGACGACCGATGCTCACCCGCACTCCCCATCGGCTCGCGCTCGTCGGGGTGGCGCTCGCCGGGCTGCTCGGCGTCGTCGCCGTTCGCACCCGGACCCCGGCTGGTGTTCCCGACCCCTGGCTCACCGCGGAGCCGAAGGCGGGCGGCTGGCACGACCCGGCGGATGGGACGCGGTGGGAGGAGGAGCGGCGGCGGGTCGGGGTCGAGCTGGCCGGCCGACCCGCCCGCGGCCCGATACGCTGCCGGCTCCGCGTGGCGGCGGGGGCGGCGGACCGGCCCATGCTGGAGGCGTCGGCGTCGAACCCGTCGGCCGCCCCGGTCGCGGTCCGCGGCGGCCCCGGCCTGCTCGACCACATCACCTTCGTCCTCCACGGCCCCGGGGACGAGGCGGTCAGCTCGTTCTGCTACGCCCTCGTGCGGTCGCCGGTGTCGCAGGAGGAGCCGCCGCCCCTGGTGATCGCCCCCGGGGCGGACGTGGCCGAGAACCCGCATCTGTCGGTGGCAGCGGACCACGGCCACCGGCCCCTGGTGCCGGGCCGGTACTGCGTGGAGGCCGTGTTCGCCGGGCTGGGCCTGCCGGGCGGCGATCCGCTCCTCGCCCGCTCCGGCCGCGTCCCGATCCGGGTCGGCGAGTAGGGGGCCAGGTGCGCGTCTTAGCGAGGGCGGGTGAATCTGAGGTCGGAAGCCGGCGGTTGAGCGGGGGTGCCGTTGTTGCCCGCCAGCCCTGTTACTTCTTCACCCTCACGTGGTACCCGGCGGCGTTCAGCGCCTTCACCACCGCCTCCGCGTCGAAGTCGCCGGTCACGTCGAACGCGTCGCTCTTCGCCTTGGCCGTGTTGCCGGTCACCCCGGTCACCTTGCCCAGGGCGGTGACGATGGCCTTGGTGCACGCCCCGCAGCAGTTGTGGACCCCCTCCAGGGTGAGCTTGCTCACCTTCCCCTTGGCCACCCCGCTGTCGTCCTTGACCGTCACGACCTTGCCCTCGACCTTGCCGTGGAACCCGCCGGCGGTCAGGGCGTCCACCGCCTTCTGGGCGGCGGCCACGTCCTTGGCGGTGATGGTCACGGTCCCGGCCTTCTGGTCGCACGTGCCGGACGCCCCGTCCACCTTGCCGAGGATGGTCTCGACCGCCTTGACGCACTGCCCGCAGCACAGGTGGGTGTCCTTCAGCTCCACCGTCGTGTCGGCCCGCCCCCGGCCGCCCGCCAGTACCAGACCGCCGACCGCGAGGAGTTGCAGCGTTCTCATGGAGTCTCCGTGGTGTGAGGCCCGCCGGCCTGCGGCGGTGTCCCGACCGGATTGTGCTAGGCCGGGGGTGGGGTTGTGGCATCGGCATGCTCTGTTGAAAACCACGCACTTTCCGGTACTTACCGGGTGCTGTGCTTGTGATCCGCGGTGAGGTGTCGTGTGGCCGAACCGCTCCTTGCAACTGAGTCAGAGTCGGGGCGGCACCGGGCACGGGTGGGGTGGGTGTCCGCGGGCGTGTTCCGGGTGGAGGTGGAGCGACGGGTCGTTGCGGTCGACGCTGGGGGCCGTCTCCCGAGGCGCATTCTGGTCAGTCGTCCGCGATTTGACGGCGTACACCGACTCCGCCGAGCGAGCTGCCGAGCTGGCGGCCGACCGCCTGCGTGACGCCGAGGCGCCCACCACCTAGCGGCCGGACCGATCAGTGGGCAGCGAGCAGCATGAGGTTGTGGGTCAGCACCCGCAGCCGGCACTCCCGCTCCCGGGCCGCGTCCGACCGGGCGGCCCGGGCGCTGCCCAGCCGCTGCTGCTTCAGGGCGTCCTCCCACCGCCGCTCCAGCTCCCGGGCCACCAGCCGGTTCTGCGGGACAACCTCAAGGCCGGGCTGTCGGAGAAGCCGCAGGGCGGCGAGGCACCGGACGGCCCGACCGTGGCCGAGCTGGACCAGCAGATCAAGGCACTCCGGGCTACGAATGCCGTGCAGGGGGACGTACAGCGGATGGGAACAAAGCCGACGCGGGCCGAGCGGCCGGTGACGGCGCGGGTGAAGCCGAGGGTCGTCGAGCCGGTCGAGGAGGAGGCCAAGCCACAGGCCGTGGTCTTTCCCCTCCCTGTGCCCGCCCCCTACCCGAGCCGACCCGGGAGAGCCGCCACCGCAACGGCCGGGGCGGCGGCCGACAGCTCAGCCGATTCTGACACGGCCGGCCCGACATCTAGTACCCCGGCCGGGTAGTGGGTCAGTTTGGCCGAAGCACGGGGCGGGTAGAGATGCAAGGTAGGTAGCGGGCGGTTTTCATTTATTGGAACGCGCTTGGCTGTCGGCGAGTAGAATCTCTGCCCGCCAGCATTGCCGGGCTTGGTCGGCATACTGTGCACTGGAACACCAGTTAACTTTCCAGTAGACCGCCATGCTTCCGCTACCCCACCCGTCTGAGGCTAAGTACGACGCCCGGGGCATCGCAAACTACTTCTTGGACAAAGCTGCTGCTGAGGGCGTACCGCTTACGCACCTGCACCTCCAGAAGATTCTTTACAACGCCCACGGGTACTTTCTGGCCTACTACAACCGGGGACTGTTCTGGCAGGACGTGCAGGCGTGGAAGTACGGCCCGGTCGTGCCGGCCGTCTACCGGGAGTTTGCTTCCTACGGCCGCTCGCCGATTGACGGGCGGGCGCTGGTGGCTGAGCCGACGGGGTTCAAATTTCACCCCGTCCGGCACGACTTCGACGCGTCAGACATTGCCTTCTTGGATTCAATCTGGGAGGGCCACAAGAGGGTAGACCCACTCCGGCTGTCCGCCATCTCACACGAGCCGGGTGGGCCGTGGGAGCAAGTGGCGAAGGGCAAGGATTTGGGCGCGCATAAAGGCGTGCCGATCCCGCCCACGATCATCCGCGACTACTTCCGCAAACAGTTAACGAAGCGGGCAGCGGAATGACGGCCGAGGAGACGCCCCGGCTCGAAGTGCCGAAGTCGCTCGGCCCACCGGGCGAGCCGGCGTCCGGGCCGGGCGCGCAGGGGGACAAGACGGAGCTTGACAGGGCGTTCGCCGGCAACAAAAAGGACCGCGAACTCTACCTGAGACGCCAGCGGGCCGAGATTGAGGCGATAGAACTGGCCAACACCGGCCAGCAGTTGGCCAACGCGGGTCAGGAGTGCCGGAACACGGCCACTGGGCTGGAAAACTGGCGGCTGCGGATCGACCTTTTTTTGCGGTGCGTGGCGGCAGTGGCTATCCCGTTGGGCGTAGGGTTCTGGTTCGTCCGAGTTCTCGACCTCGTGACAAGGCAACAGGCGGCGGGCGACAAGGAACCGCATCTGTCTGACCCCGCCATCGTGGCACTTCTGGGAACGACCTCAATCACGGTGGTGGGGATGGTGGGGATCGTTGCTCGCTACCTGTTCACGGCGAAGGGCGCGGACGGTGACGCCACGTCGCCGGGGCGCGAAAAGAGAGCCTAATGCGTCACCCCGCCAGCCGCACGATGTCTTCCACGGTCCACAGCTTGCGATCCACCCCAGCAGCCATTGCCGGCGTCACCCTCAGCAACTGATGCCGGCGGACGAAGTTGTACACCATGTAGTGCAGGGCGACGGCGTGTTCGTGGTTCTCCACCTTCTTACTGAACGCGTTCGTTAGCCGGGCGAACCGCCGCATCCGCATCCGCATCGTCAGGTTCTGCCGCTCCACATAGCTGGTCGAGACGTGGGCCGGGTCGGGGCTGCCGACGACGCCCGTCTTGCGACAGCCCTGGCACTCGGCCGGGCTGTACCGCGTGTCCGGGTGGTCGCCGGCGCTGCCGTACAGCTTCACCAGCATGGCGTAATCGACCTCCCCGCCGAACCCGGCCTCGACCGCGTCCAGGTACGGCCGGTGGCCGTCGGTGGTCAACTGGACCCGGTGGGCCAGCCGGGCTGCCAAGTCTTTGATGAAGGCGGTGGCGAACGCCCCGTCCCGGCCGCCTACCAGCCACGACGGCACGAGCTTGGTGTCGGCGTCGATGGCCACCCACACCCACACGTCGCCGATGCCGGCTTCGCCCTGCCGGCCGTCGGGGATGTTCTTCTGCTTGGCCCCGCAGAACGACCAAATCTCGTCGCACTGGACGCGGCGGCAGGTGAGGTTGCGAAGCGTCTCGTGCTGGTACTTGGCGCACGCCGTCCCGACTTCCGCTAGCAGCTTCAGGATGGTCCCCTTCGCTACCCCGGTCAGGCGGACGGTGGACCGCACCGAGTTCCCTTCGATGAGGGCGTTCACCACTTGGACCCGGCGTTCGATGGGCAGGCGATTCATACTGACCTTTATGCTTGATCGGTCAGAGAAAAGCAATGTGCGTAGCACCCCCTCTCCGCTGTTCAGCGGAGAGGGGGTGTAGTAGTACGGCTCACTAGCGAGGGAGGGCGGGCGGGGACGGCCGGGCGGGCGGGGACGGCCGGCCTGGCAGTGCCCTGGCAGGGACGAATCCACCGGCGGCGTTTAGTGCCGCCCGGCGGGGGGCGGGGAGGGCGGCCGGCCGGCCGATGATGGCGATGCTGGATGCATCTGCGACCGAGGCGCGGGCCGTGGGCGAGTCCTTCCGCCACTGCGGTTTGCCGTCCACATACTTCAGATACAGCTCCGGCATGTACTCATCCCGGAACCAACCGCGGAAGTCGGACCACTCCGTATCCGGGTACACCTTGAGGTCCACCCAGATGTTTTGGTCGGGCAAGTACAGCGGGGCCACCGACAGAGCATCCGGTCGTCCGAACCGCTTCCGATGGCTGGAGTATCGACCGCCGATGGAGATGTCCGGCCGATCCGCGGACCGCACGGTGAAGGCGTGCCGAAGCAACTCGTCCTCCATTTGGACGACTTGGGGGATCAGGCCGCTGACCACCGTGAAGTAGCCGGGGAAGTCACGTTCGATCAGCGCGGCATGTGGCCCCCATGTCCGAACGATCCGCTCGTACCACGGCCGGGTGGGAGGCAGTTGCGTGGCCGGTACGACAGGGGTGGGCAGCGGAAGGTGTTGCTCGGCGCGAATTGTCTGAATCGTGAAGTACCGCTGGGCGGCGGCGATCTGGGGCTTCTCCGAATCGCCATTCATGGCCAGCAGGTACATGGCGAAGCGCGTGAGCTGCGTATCTGCAGCACCCGGGCCACCTTGCGCCGGCATTTTCGTGACATCACGAAAATGCTCGGGGACGCTGTGGCCGGAGTTGCGGCAAGCGGCTTTCGCCTTGCGGACCACGTTGGCCATGTTCTCCCAGCGGACGTACCCGAGGTGTGTCATGGCCTCACGGGCGATCCACCATTCAAACTCGCCTTGATCGGGGTCAGTGTCGGTGTGGCGGATGGCGTCGAACGGGGATCGGCCGCTGCGGGACAGGGGCAAAGGCATAGGTGCTCCTGCGAGTGATGAGCGTACCGGGCAGGCGCAGCCCGGCAGAGATTGAGGGGCGGTGTTGATCGGCCAGGGACGGCCGTATACGATGTGCTTGTTGACGGCACAGGGGCCGGCAGTCATCCCCCCGGAGACTGCCGGCCCCTTATCTTTGACGCCCAGCCGCAGGAAGTCAAGGCGCGCGTTTGATTGTGCGCGCGTTCATGCGTCCGTGGTCTTCTGTTCAGACTTCGCCCATCGCGTCGTCGCCGCCTTTTTGGCGATCTCCGACCGCTTGTTTGCTGACAGCTTCTTGGCCCGCGCCGGCCCGCCTTTGGCCCCGCCGAGCTTGCCCAGCGCGACCGCGTGCGGGTTCTTGGCGGGGGCGTCCGGCTCAGGGTGCGGGGCGTCGGACGTGGACAGGTCAACGATGAGCTTGGCGAGCTGGTTCACGTCCCGGGGCGGCTTGGCGGGCTTCTTCATACCCCGATTCTAACCGACCGCTCAAGCATATGCCGGCGACCCCGAAGAATCCGATTTCAAACTGACCCACTACCCCCGGCCGACCGAGCTTGCCGTCCGCCCGGGCGGACGGCGACAATAGGCCGTTTCATCCCCCGCCGGACCGCCATGGCCTCGTTCGACCTCCGCCTGCACACCCGCTCCTCTCTCTGCGTCGAGGGCGAGCCGAGCGACTTCATCACCCACCACCACGGCGAGGTGGTGTGCAGCGACGACGACACCGGGGCCGAGACCCTGGCCGGCCGGGTGAAGGCGTACCGGCTGCACGCCGGCCTGGCCCTGGAGCACGGGGAGCCGCTGTTCGACGTGTGCGACAGCCACTCCCACGAGATGCACGTATTCCACACCCTCCTATACGAGCCGCACGGGTACAACTTCCGCGAGCCCCTCGCCACCCGGTTCGAGGCGTTCGACACCGACCTGCTGGTCCTCGACTACGTCGTGCTCGACCCCAGGTGGCGGGGCCTCAAGCTCGGGCTGCTGGTGGCCCGCAAGCTGATCGACCTGCTCGGCAGCGGCTGCGGGCTGGTGGTGTCGGAGGTGGCCACGCTCCGCCGTGTGGCCTACAAGTCGCTCGACGTGCCGGCCGGGTGGATCCCGAGGCAGAACACCAAGGCGGAGCGGAGCCGGGGAATCGTGTCGCTCCGGGCGTACTAGCGGCGGATGGGGTTCGCACGACTCGGCCGCAGCCCGTACTACGCCCTGTCCACCAGCCAGAGGACGCCGACCAGTGTGGAGCTGATCCGGCCGGCGGCGTCGTCCGACGGGTGACAGCCGTGCAGGAATCGGAGGGGGGAGTGAGCCCGGGGCCGGACGCGCGGGCGAACCGCCAGCCCGGCTCACGACGTCAGTACGGCGTCTTCTTCTTGGGCAGGCCGAGGGCCGCCTTGCGGAGCAACCGCACCCGGGACAGCGCCTTCCGGGACCGCTCCTCGCACGGCTTCTCGTAGTACTCGTGCGCCCGCAGCTCCCGCTTCAGCCCGCTCCGCTCGATCAGCTTCTTGAACCGCCGCATGGCCGCCGCGATCGGCTCCCGCTCGTGGACCCGCATCTTCAGACCCATTCCGCCTCCCGCGAAGTCCCGCCGCAGGGGGTGCGACGGGACCACAGTATACGGCCTGCAGCCCCTGCCGCCCGCTGACGCCAGGAACGGACGACAACCGTTACGGCGACGCCCGCCCGCACACGGCCGGCCCGTCGGTCCGCACCCGCCGAACGTCAGCCGGCCGACTCCGCCCGCCCCTGGTCGGTCAGCACGTACCCCTTGCCGGTCAGGTCGAACCACGGGTGGTTGACCACCTCCCAGAACTGCTCGACGGTCAGCCCGACCGCGACCGCGAGAGCGTCCCCCGGCGTCGGGCCGTGCTCGGCCAGATGCCGGGCGATGAACACCCGCTTCGGGTCGCTCACGCCCGCCTTGCCGTTGCCGAATCGCATCCGGTCGCCTCGAATTGGGTGCGTCCGTCCAAGCTGTCCGCCTCACGCGTCCAACGGCGGCCACTCGCCCTCCGACCCTTCCTGCTCGATGGCCAGCACGACTCGCGCCTCTAGCCCGTACCGCGCACACATGACGTCCCGCGACTCCTGAACACTCGACCCCTCGTCCTGCTTGGCCACCAGGGCGGCGAACACCTCCCGGCGGCGGTCCTCGGGCAGCTCGGCGGTCATGCGCATCTCCGGTGAGGGCGGGTTGTTTTCGACCGGCCCGTCCCTGCGGCTCCAGGCCAACCCCGGTCGTAAACCCCGGATGAGGCCCGACGGCGCCGCACGCAAGTCGCTCGGGGGATTCCGTCCCCACGGCAGACGGGCTCACGAAGGCCCGCACCCAACCCGAGGAGGCCGACGATGTCCCACAAGCTCCTGCTCGCCGCCCTGGTCGCCACCGGCACGCTCGGCGGCCTGGCCCTCACCCCGGGAACCGCGTCCGCCCAGCCTTCCGTCGCGTCCCACGGCCGCCGGTACGCGGTGCTGGTGCGGCACGGCCGCCACTGGCAGGTGGCGGGCACCTACCACAGCCGCCGGGACGCCGAGCGGGAGGTGGAGCACCTGCGGCACCGGAGATTCGACGCCCGCATCGACGTGTGCTGACCCGTCAAAAGACAGGCCGGCCGCGACAACCGAACCCTCGCCCAAGAGGTTCAGACGCCGCGGCCGGCCTTGAACAAAGTTAGGCACGGGGCGGGGACGAAGTCAAACCGAGGGGAAACGCAAGGGGTGGGATTCGCACCCACGGCTCCGGGGGATTAGCCCGGCATGTTGTCTGCTACACCACCCCTGCGTGGGCATTGTAGACACGTGGGACCGCTCCCACCCCTGCTGTATACGCCCGCCGGCGTTGCGCGCGCACGCTCTTCCGCTGCTGAGATTGCGTTTTCGACCGCATTGCGCTGGACTGGGGACAGGAGGTGCCCCATGCCCTGCTACTGCTGCCTGCCTCGTGACGTGCTGCCGATCAACTGCTCGTGTGCCCGCGTCGGCGTCTGCCGCTCATGTCTGCTCTGCAATCGCCACTGTGCGTGCAAGCCCCGACGCTACACCCGCCCTACGCGGCCAGCAGCTCCGGCCCGTCGTTCCGCGGCGAGTTGACCGCCACACTGGCCGTCGCCACCCGCATCTGGGACGCCGGGTACGGGCGGGGAAGGGCGGTCAGCCGGTCCAGCGGTGTCGCGGGGTCGAGCCACTCGGCGTACCGCTCGGGTGGAACGATCACCGGCAGCCGGTCGTGGACCGGCCGCACCAGCTCGTTCGCCGTGGTGGTGACCAGGCAGCAGGTGACGAGCTTCTCCGGCCACTCGCCCCACACGTCCCACAAGCCGGCGAACCCGAACGGCTCGCCCGACACGAGCGTGAACCGCTGCACGGTCTTCGTCTTACACTCGTAGAACCCGTCGGCGGGGATGAGGCACCGTTTGCCCCGCCGGAGGTTGCCAAACTTGTATCATCGCGGGGTGAACCCGCCCGCCGACCGGCCCCCGTGGTGGCTGTGGCCGCACCTGCTGCCCCTCGACGCCCCGGCGGTGGCGGTCGTCTGGCAGCGGTTCCTAGCCGCCGCCTTCGGGGTTGCCCTGCCGGTCGCCTCGTCGGCCTGCCTGGGCTTGGTCGTGTGGGGCGTGTACCTGCTCGACCGCGGGCTGGACGCCCGCCCCGGCCGGCCGGCCGATCCGGCCGACCGTCACCGCTTCGCCCGCCGAAACCGCCGCCAGTTCGTCGCCCTGGGCGGGGCAGCCCTGATGGCCGGGGCCGGGATGGCGGTGGCGGAGTTGCCGGCGGCTTCCCTCGTGACCGGTGCGGGCATGGGCGTGCTGCTGGCCGGCTACCTAGCGGCCGTCCACCTGGGGCTGGGCGTCGAGGCCGGGGGCAAGGAACTGGCAGTGGGGCTGGTGTTCGCGGCCGGGGTCGGGGTGCCGCTGGCCGCCCGTGCCCCGGATCGGGCGGCCGAGTGGGGGCCGGCAGTGGCCGGGCTGGCCGCCGTCTGCTGGCTCAACTGCGCCCTGATCGACCGCTGGGAGCGGGGGCGGCCGGGGGGCGGCCGGGGGTCGGGCGGGGGTCGACGACCGCGGTGGCACTCGCCGGCGGGACCGCCTTGTTCTCACCACCGGTGGTGAGAACAAGGCGGCGGCGGCGGTGCTCGGGTTGGCGGGCCTGCACCTGGCCCGCCGCCGGCTGGGAGGCCGGCTCGCCCGCGCTGCCGCCGATGTGGTGCTACTCACCCCCCTTTTGGCCGGCTGGTGGCTGTAACCCCCCGCCACCCGTTCGACCCCCTAGCCGCCCACTACTGGTGGCTGGAGGCGGTGACGTTCGGGCCGCTGTTGCAGTGGTGCCGGACCGCCCACTTGGGCTGGCTGGCCGACCGCCGGCAGGCGCTGGTCGTCGGGGACGGGGACGGCCGGTTCCTCGCCGCCTTGGTCCGTGCCTACCCCGGGCTGGCGGTGGATGCCCTCGACGTCAGCCCCGGCATGACCGCTCGGTCGCGGCGGCGGGTCTGCCGCCTGCCGGGGGCCGGGCGGGTGCGGTTCGTTGTGGCCGACATCCGGACCGCGCCGCTGCCGGCCGGCGGGTACGACCTGATCGTCACCCACTTCCTGCTCGACTGCTTCCCGGCCGACGAGCTGGCGGCGGTGGTCGCCCGGCTGGCGGCGGCGGCCCGCCCCGGTGCCCGGTGGCTGGTGGGCGACTTCGCCGTGCCGCCGGGGCGGTGGCGGGGTCGGGCGGCCCGCCTGGCGCTGGCCGGCATGTATGCCGTCTTCCGTGCGGTGGCGGGGTTGCGGGCGGCCGAACTGATCGACCCGGCCCCGCTACTCGCCGGCCGTGGGTTCGTGCCGACCGCCGACGCGACCCGTCTCGGCGGGTTCCTCCGCTCGCGGGTGTGGGACCGGGCCGAATGAACGGTCCGGCGGTGCGACGGGCGATTCCAGCGTGTCCAGGAGAACGCGCGGGTTGTTCGGGCGGAGACTACACCGACCGGAGGGGTGCCCACAGGCGAGCCGCCGCCGGGGTTCGGCCCGGCGGTTTCAGAAGGCGTGGGATGGCGGTAGCGTCGGCGGCGTCATGGGACCGCTGGCACCGCGGGTGAGCCGTCCTTCGCCATCCCCTGAGGCAGCGGACGGATCGCGGCCGAGGCCGCCGCCGCCGAGTCGCCGCCGCCGAGCGCCTGGTAGGCGGTCACGATGGCCGACAGTTGCCGCCGCTTGGTGTCGATCAGCACTGTCCGCGCCTCGAGCAGGTCGCGCTGGGCGAACAGCACCTCGATGTACTCGGCGCGGGCGTTCTGAAACAGCTTCGAGGCGGCGTCCACCGACGCCTCCAGCGCCTGCAACTGCTGTTTCTTAATCTCGATGCTCTTGCGATAATTGTCGGCTGCCGACACCCGGGTGACCACCTCGGTGAACGCGTCGAGCACCACCCGCTGGTAGTTGTAAACGGCCTGCAACTGCCGGGCGTTCGCGCTCTGGTACTCGGCCTGGATCGCCCGCCGGTTGACGAACGGGGCGACGAAGCCGCCGGCGGCGCTGGCGATGAACGCGCCCGGGTCGAACAGGTACTTCGGGTTGAAGGCCTCGTACCCGATGCCGGCGGTGATGTCCAGCCGGGGGAAGAAGTGGGCGCGGGCGACCAGCACGTCCAGCCCGGCGGCCGCCAGTTCCCGCTCGGCCCGGCGGATGTCGGGCCGGTTCCGGAGGAGCTGCGTGGGCAGCCCGACATCGGGCGCGGCCAGGACGAGGTCGATGAAACTCCTGGCCGCCCGCTCGACCGGCTGCGGGAACCGGCCGGCGAGGAGGTTGACGCGGTTCTCGCCCTCAACGATCTCCTGCCGGACGATCAACTTCTCGCTCTGGTTCTTGCGGACCTCGGCCTGGAACCGCTGGACGGCCAACTCGGTGCCCCGGCCCGCCTCCTTCCGAGCGATGGCGAGCTTCAGGCTCTGCTCCTGGAGCGTAATGGTCTGGTCCAGGACTTCGAGCCGCTGGTCGAGCGCCAGCAGGCCGAAGTAGTTCTCGGCCACGTCCGCCACCAGCCGGGTCACGAAGCCGTTCCGCCGCTCGCCGGCGGCCTCATACCGCTGGATCGCCGCGTCCCGGGCGTTCCGCAGTTCCCGCCAGATGTCGACTTGCCAGAGGACGCGGGCACCCAGATGGACCCGCGGCACCGGGTCGGGGAAGTTCTTGCCGGGTAGGAAGGTGAGCTGCCGTTCGGCCGCCCCCAGGGGCGTGAACTGGCTGTTCCGCTCGAACCCGCCGCCGGCCTCAAGCCCCACGGACGGCAGGTACGCCCCGGTCCGCGCCAGCACCTCGTTGTTGGCGATCCGGACCTCCTCGTTGAGGGCCTTCAGCTCCTGGTTGCTGGCCAGCGCCTGGTCGATCAGCCCGACCAGCAGCGGGTCGGTGTAAAACTCCCGGAACGGTGTCTCGGCGGAACTGGTCGGGCTGGTCGCCCCGTTGAAGCTGTCGGGCAACGCCGGCCCCGGCACCGCCGGGCGGAGGCCCGGGATGCGGCAGGCCGGCAGGGCGACGAGCACACAGGAGATGGCGGTCCGCACCGTCGCGCGGCCGAGTCGCCACTCGCTCGGACGTCTCACGGAGAAGTTCACGCGCCTCATCCTTGAGAACGTGTCGCGCGGAGGGACTCGCCGAAAGAGCCCACCCCGGCGGCACAGAGCCGGCGGTAATCGTCTCTGCTCGTATCGACAGGATGACCGGCACAAAACATGGAATCGACAAATCCGGCCCCTCCGGAACTCACACCTCCGACTATACCCCAGCCATTCGGGTCGGCCTGAATTCGCAATAAAGATGAATGAAGAGAAGCAATCGAACTTTCGTTCGAATACTGCCCAAGATTAGCTCGGAAGTTATCTGCCGCCTCGGGCCGTACGATCTCACCCCGGCCGGCTGTGGCAAGGGGAAGCCGGCACGACTGAACGCGGCGAGAAATGGGTTACGGCGTGTGATCTTGCTGACCGGCCTCGGCCGAGTCCGCGCGAGCCAGGAGCACGGGGCCGTCCTGGCGCTCGAACAACTCGCTGAGCGGCTCGTCCGACTCGTCGTCGAGCAGCTTGCGCCCGTCCGCCATCCGGCCGAACAGGTAGTACAGGCCGGGGATGACGAGTACCCCGATCACGGTGCCTACGAGCATCCCGCCGGCCGCGGTGGTGCCGATGGTGCGGTTGCCGATCGCCCCGGCGCCAGTGGCAACGACCAGCGGGAGCAGGCCGGCAATGAAGGCGAACGAGGTCATCTGAATCGGTCGGAACCGCAGCTTGCCGCCCTCGACGGCGGCGTCGTGGAGAGCCAGCCCCTCCCGCCGCCGCTGCACCGCGAACTCCACGATCAGGATGGCGTTCTTGCCGAGCAGGCCGACCAGCATGACCAGCCCGATCTGGGCGTACACGTTGTTGGACAAGCCCAGGACCTGCAAGCACAGCAAGGAGCCGAAGATCCCGACCGGCAGCGACAGGATCACGGCCAACGGCAGGATGAAGCTCTCGTACTGCCCGACCAGCACGAGGTACACGAAGGCGATAACGATCAGAAAAATGTAAACCGATTCGTTTCCCTTCTTCTCCTCATCGTACGAGAGACCCTCCCAGCCCAGACCGTACCCGTTCGGGAGCGTCTGGGCCGCGACCTCCTGGATCGCCTTGAGGGCTTGTCCGCTGCTGAACCCGGCCGCCGGCGTGCCCTGAATGGTGGCCGATGGGTACAGGTTGTAGCGGGTGATCTCGTTCAGCCCCTGCCTCTTCTTGACCTGCATGAATGCGGAATACGGGACCATTTCCCCGCGGTCGTTTTTGACGAACAGGTTGCTCAAGTCGTCGGGGTACCGGCGGAACTCCGGCGCGGCCTGGACGTACACCTTGTAGAACTGGCCGAACAGGATGAACCCCTGCTCGTAGGTGCTGCCGACGAGGATGTTGAGGCTGTCCAGCGCCTTCCCGATGGAAACCCCCTTCTGCATGGCCACGTCGTTGTCGATGAGCAGCTCGTACTGCGGGTAGTCGCTGGAGTAGAAAGTGAACAGGCCCTTGAGCTCCTTCCGCTTCTCCAGAGCCGCCATGAACTTGTCGTTCACCTCGCCGAGCCGCTTGTAGTCGGTCGTGTTCGTCTTGTCGAGAAGGCGGAGGGAGAACCCCCCGGCCGCGCCGAAGCCGGGGACGGCGGGCGGCTCGAAGAACTCGACCTTCACGTTGGTCAGCGTGCGGCACCGTTCCTCAAGCTCCTCGATGACCTGCCGGGCGGTGCGTCTCCGGTCGGACCATTTTTTCAGGTTGATGACGCACGTCCCCGCGTTCGAGCCGCGGCCCTCCGTCAGCACCTCGTACCCGGCCAGCGAGGTGACGGAGGTGACCTCTTCCAGCCCTTTGGCGATCGCCTGGAGTTCGTGAGACTTGGCGTTGGTGTACTCGAGCGTCGAACCCGGGGGGGTCTGGATGATGCCGTAGATGGTGCCCTGGTCCTCGCCCGGGATGAAGCCCGTCGGCAGTTGCGTGTTGACCAGGACGATGCCGGCCGCGAACCCCCCGACGGCGGCCATGGTCAGCGTGCGGCGGGTGACGATCCGCCGCAGGATGCCGGCGTACCCGCCGGTGACCGCCTCGACCGCGCGGTCGAACGGCCGCTGCAGAAATGGGGCGAGAATGATCAGCAAGCCGAACGGCCCCCACAGGTAGTGCGCCAGGTAGCCGAGTCCTAAGACCAAAAGACCGCCGAACACAATCGACAGCAACAGCGCCCGCCACCCCCGCCCCTTCGCTCGGCTCGCGGTGGCGTGGCCGTGGGGCTTGAGGATCATCGCGCAAAGGACGGGCGTCAGCGTCAAGGCCACCAGGCCGGAGAGGATGATCGACGTGGCCATTGTGAGGCCGAACTGGCGGTAGAAGGAGCCGACGGGGCCGGGAATGAACGTCACCGGAATGAACACGGCCGTCATCACCAGGGTGATGGCAACGATGGCGCCGCTGATCTCGTGCAGCACCTCCCACGTCGCCCGGTACGGCGACAGGTGCTTCGCGTGCATCTTGGCGTGGACCGCCTCCACCACCACGATAGCGTCGTCCACCACGACGCCGATCGCCAGCACCATGGCGAACAGCGTGATCAGGTTGATGGACAGGCCGAACACCTTCATAAAAAAGAAGGTGCCGACCAGCGACACCGGCACCGCCAGGATCGGGATCAGGGTGGACCGCAAGTCTCCCAGGAACATATACACCACAAGAGAAACCAGAATGAATGCTTCGATTAGGGTGTGAAGCACCTTCTCGATGGAGGCGTCGAGGAACTCGGAAACGTCGTAGGCGAACTGAAACTCCATGCCGGGCGGGAACGTCTCCTTCTTGATCTGTGCGAGTTCCGCTTTGACCCGCTCGATGACTTCCGCGGCGTTGGAGCCGGGGCTTTGCTTGAGAACGATGGAAGCGGCCGGGTGGCCGTCGACGTCCGAGTAGATGTCGAAGAACTCGGAGCCGAGTTCGACGTCGGCCACATCGCGGAGGTGCAGAATTTCCCCCTCGGGATTGGCCTTCAAAATGATGTTTGCGTACTGCTCCGGCTTGTTGAAACGCCCGCTGTATGTCAAGACGTACTCTTTAGACTGCGACATCTTACCCGTAGCCTGGCCGAGGCGTCCGGGCGAACCGATCACACTCTGTTCCGCCAGGGCCTTCATGACGTCCTCGGTGGACACCTTGTAACGCTGCATGCCGTCCGGTTTCAGCCAGACCCGCATCGCATATGCACGGTTGCCGAGGTTGACCGGCCGGCCCATCCCCTGAATCCGCTTGATCCGGGGCATGATGTTGACGTTGGCGAAGTTATATAGGAATTTCTGATCGACGCCGGGCGCCGTACTGTAGATGTTCACCTTCATCAACATGCTCGGCACGACTTGGCTAACGAGGATGCCCTCCCGGACCACCAGGGGCGGGAGCCGGTTCAGCATGATGTTGACGCGGTTTTGCACGTTCACCACCGCCAGGTCCGGGTCCGTGCCCGGCTCGAAGTAGATGCGGATCGTTGCCTCGCCGGCGCTGGTGGCGTCGGACGCGATGTACCGCATCCCCTGCACCCCGTTGATGGACTGCTCCAACGGGATGAGGACCGAATCGACCAACACGTTGGCGCTGGCGCCGGGGTAGGCGATGGCGACTTCCACCGTCGGCGGCGTGATGTCGGGGAACTGCGAGACCGCCAGGGTTTTGATTCCCAGCGCCCCCAGGAACAAGAGGATGATGGAGACGACGATCGCCAGGGCCGGCCGATGCAGGATGTTCGTGAACATGATCTGGCGAGAGTCTCGGTGGGTGCCGGGGCTGGAGGCGGGGGCTGTCAGCCGCTACTCGGCCGGGTGCTTCTGGTTGGCCAGCGCCTCGTCCGGGGAGCGGAACTCGTGCTCCACCTTCTCGCCGTCGTGAACCTGCCGAACCCCCTCGAGAACGAATCGGTCGGTCACCTCCAACCCCGTCTTGACGACGAAGACGTCGTCCAGTTCGTACTGGATAGCGACCTCGCGTTGATGCACCACGTTATTCTCGGCGACGACAAACACGTACCGCTTGTCGAGAATCTCGAACGTCGCCCGCTGAGGGATCACGACGGCGTCGCGGACCGTCCGGTGGATCAACATGTTGCCGGTCTGGCCGTGGCGGAGCAGCCGGTCCGGGTTCGGAAAGTCCGCACGGAAAGCGATATTGCCGGTCTCGTTGTTGAACTTGCCCTCGACGGTGACGGTGTCGCCGGCCGTCTGAGCAAACTTGCTGCCACCCGCCAGCACGAGTTCGATGCGTGAGTCCACGAGTTTGAGTTGCGAACTGTTCCGCTGCTTGCCCTGACGGGTCTCGTATTCGAGATAGCGGACCTCGGGCACGTTAAAGTAAACCCACATCACACTGTTGTCGGACAGGGTCGTAAGGAGATCCTCTTTTTTGACGAGACTGCCCTGCTGCTGCATCAGGCGGTCGATGATACCGTCGTACGGGGCCTTGACTTCGGTGAAATTCAGTTCGGCCTGCGCCTGCGCCGCCTTGGCCCGCGCCTTGGCCAGTTTGGCCTCGAACAGTGAAACCTCCTGCACCGACACCACCTTCTGCTCGAACAGCCGCCGGGTGTTGTCGAGTTCCAGTTGCGCCAGTCGGACCTCGGCCAGTTCGGCGTCCAGCCGCGCTTTGTACAGCGTCGGTATTACCTTGAACACCACGTCACCCGCCTTCACCGCCTGACCTTCCTTCACCGTAATTGACTCGAGGTACCCCTCCTGGAGGGCGCGCATCTCGGTGTTGCGCTGTGAGCGAATCTGGCAGACGTACTGCTGTGTAACAGTCACTCCCTGCACCTTGGGGCTGGTGACCACGATCTTGTGGAGTTCCTGCAGCTGCGACTCCGCACCCTCCGCACGTGGGTGGCATCCTGTCAGGGGGAGAGGGGCGAGGGCCATCAGGACGACCAGCACGGAAGTCACTCGCACCGACCGCAACCCGGGAGCCGCCTGGCCAACGCCTTTCCGTGCGGTGGTACGAATCGCCCCCATCGTTGCGTCAAACTTGTGCATGTGAGCCTACAACCTTGGGTGGGGTGCGCGGACAGCAGGCAGTTCCTCGTCCGACAACAGCCAGCTACGCCAAGCCTTGAGCGGGCGAGCGGTTACGAGAACTCGTGCCAGTCGTGGGCCGTAATCGCATACAGCTTCGTGTCCGCATTATGCGCGATTCCGTAGTCGACCGCGAGCATGACCGCACGCACTACCAGCAGACAACGTGCCAACCCGGTGATCCGACTCACTCGGTACGAGCCTGCGTCGAACCGATTCATTCTGGGACGGCCGGTGACGATCTGCGTTCGCCTCGGCTGAGGCCCGACAGCAGATCTATGACTCGCTGGTGAACTGACAGAAGCCAGACTGGCCATCTAGCGGCCACGACGCGGCGGATTCAGTCGATGGGGATCGAACGGCAGATTCGCGGGTTCGAACCCGCCACTCGTGAGAGGCCGTCCGGTGTGGTCAAGGCCACCGCGTCTATCGCCCAAGCACAGCTTCGAGCCGGTCGATTCCTTGAGCTGGGCGGCCGGCCCCGATGAAGGCCGGTTACCGCTTGGGTGACACGACGTAGCCGTGTACGGAAACCCGTTGCTCGGTCCCGCCTCGGGTTCTCGTCAGACCGGCTCCGCCCAGTTCTCGACGCTCAGGTCGGGCACGGCCGACAGGTCGGCGTCCGTCGTGACCACGGTGGTGTCACCCAGGCTGAGCGCGATGGCCGCGATGGTGAGGTCGTTCTGCCCGATGGGGCGGCCGAGGGTTTTCATCTCAAACGCGACCCGGCCGTACTCGAACTCGGCCGCGACGTCGGCCAGCCACACCTTCCACACGTCCAGCGCCTCGCGGAGATGCAGTAGGTTCTGCTCCCGCTTCGGGCTGCCCTCCGCCCGGTACGCCAGCTCGCCCAGCACCGGGCCGGCGATGCCGACGCGGTTCCCCTTGGCAACCTCTGCTGTGGCCCGCTCGAACACTCCTCGTTTGCGGTCGAGGTACAGCCCGGCGATGCCGGTGTCGAGGATGAACCGTCTCACCGGAACACGTCCCCGACGCCGGCATCGGCGTGGTCGATCCCGTGCCGGTTGACCCGCCGCTCCCAGGCGTCGAGGTCGCCTGCGACGGCCTCGGGGATGTCGAGCGGCCGGAGCCGGTGCATGGCCGCCAGGACGCGGGTGATCTCGGCGGGCGGCATCGGGCCGTCGTCCGGGTCGGTCGCCGCAGGGGCGACCACGACCCCGGTGCCGTCCGGCAGGTCGATGGGCTCCGCTACCTCGACCCGGCCGTTGCGGATGACGCCCTTCAGCAGCAAGCTCATGGCCTCACCCCCTAACAGTGCTCAATCCAGTCTACCCTCACCAAGACGGAACCGGGTATCCCAGCGCGTTGGGATTCGGTGAGAAGGCGAGTTCGCCCGGCTGAACGCGATGCCGGACGTGCTTTGATCTGCCCGTCACGTCCCGAGCCTGCACCCGCCTCACATTCGGGCTCGTCCTTCACCCTGCCCTGCCCGGGGCTAAGGCGGGGACCGCCGGCCGGCTGGCCGGGTGGCAGAGAAGTGGCAGAGAATCGGTGTCCAACTGGCAGCAAACGGGGTAAACTGTGTCAGCCCGGCCGTCCCCGGACGCCGGCTGCCAGCAGCGGAAACGCCGGTGTTTCGAGTGGGTTCGGTCGGACCCGGCGGGGTGAGCCGCTGCGACTGAAAATCGTTAGGTCCCCGGTTCAATCCCGGGAGCTCCCACTCCCAACAGGCCCCCGCGGTTGGGTCGAACCGCCGGGGGCCGTTTGCTGCGCGGGCGACTCACGTCGGCATTAACTCAATTAGGCGTCGTCGGGGCGATGGCCACTTTGTTGTGTCCGCAAGTAGCTAGGGCGTACCGATTGAAGTTCGGCAGCTTTGGCGAGCAGGCGAGCATAATGGCGATCGAGGCGACGCAGACGAAGCTCAGGAAGTTCGCCGCCTTCTTGTCGTATCGCGTCGCCACCCGCGGGTACTGCTTGATCCGGCCGAAGAACCTCTCGGCTACGTTCCGCTCATCGTACAGGTGCCGGTCGTATTTGATCGACGCCTTGCGGTTACTCCGCGGCGGGATGCACGGCTCGGCACCTCGCCCCCGGATCGCCTCCGAGTCGTACCCCTTGTCCCCCAGCACCGCCGGGGCCTTCAGCCCCGCGATCATCGCCGGCAGGCGCGGGCTGTTGGCCGCCTCCGCCCTGGTCAACTGAAGTTCGACGGCGTGGCCGAGGGGGCCGACGACGGCGTGAATCTTGGTCCCGAACCCCCTGCGGCTGCGGCCCAACGCTTCCGCGGCCTGCCCTCCGGTGCCGTCCGCATTTTATCCGCGCCCGCAGCCGCCGCGGTGGCGCGGACGCAGGAACTGTCGACACTCAGCCACTCGGTGTCGTCGTCTCGCAGGGCGGCGACCTCGGCCCAGACCTCGTTGCGGCACCAGCGGTTGTACCGCTGCCACAGGCTGTTGGGCTTGCCGTAGCAGGTCGGCAGGTCGGCCCAGGCGATGCCCGTCTTCGCCAGGTGGCGGACCGCGTCGTGGAAGAGCCGGGTGTCGTTCCCGACCCCGCCGTGCCGGCCGGTCCGCCCCGGGAGCCGATCAGTGATGTGGCCCCAGTGGTCGTCCGAAATGTCGTGGCGGCTGAGCACGGCAGAACTCCGAGGCCGAAAAAGCGTCCACGCCTCTCGCAACCCGCCCAAGTTCAGTCAACACCGCGTAGCATTCGACGGGCAATCATTTCGTTTTGCCCCTGTCGAACTAACCCTGCGGAACGGTTCTGGCGACCGATCAATTGACATCGGGGAACGGGCCGCCCAGGTCGGTCAGGTGTGGGCTGGACAGACAACATTCCCCGACGTGGTCGGCCGATTGGTGGCTTCACATGAGGCCGCCGTCCGCTCAAGCGTTGCCGTCAATCTGGCAACTGAGGATCTGATCGACCGTCTCGCGGCGGTGCTTGCCGCTGACCCGTTGGGGTTTTCGCCCGACACCGATCCACCCCCCGAACTGCTCCGCGGGTTGGCGTTGGCCAGGGTCGTTCTCACGCCCTACTCGCCGACCCACACGCCCGAGCGGCTCGACCTGCCGGCCGCGACGGCCGGCCCGGCCTACGTGCCGGACGGCACTGATGAGCAGGAGCGGGCCCGCCGCGAGATCGCCGCCGTCCGTGGGTCAGGGAGCCTTCCGGGACGCCCTAGGGGGCGGTACGGCGACAACTGCCTGATCAGCAAGTGCCAAGTGATTGAAGCGGTCGAGCTGCGCACGTCGTTCCGTACGGCGGGCCGCGGAACAACAACATCGAGAACGGCCTGCTGCTGCGGTGCGACCTGCACACCCTGTTCGACTTGGACCTGGTCGGCATCGCCCCGGCCACGCCGGCCGTCCGCCTCCACCCGCGACTGGCGGCGAGCGACGACTACCGAGCGCTCGCAGGCCAGCCCCTCACGTGTCAACCGGACCGACGGCCGTCACCCGCTGCACTCGAAGCACGGTTCGGTAGCTTCAACCGCCGGCAGGTGAGCGGCTGACCGCCCGAGAAGCCACCGCCGCGGCGAACTCGTCGGCCTCCCACGTCGCAAGCCGCCACGTCCGCAAGACCCTGTTGTTCTCCAAGTGCGGCCGGAACCACCTGGGCGTACTCTCGTACTTCATCCGCCTCGACATCCGCTCACGCCGGTGCCGGTCGTGAGGCCACCACCCGTCCGCGGACCAGTGTTTTCCATCAGCGGATGGCCTCCAGCCACTGGTCGAACGCCGGCAACTGCTTCTCGACCACCGCCGCCGGGCCGCTCAGCCGCACGTGGGTGGCACCCGCCCCTTCGACCACAACCACCCACACCACCCGCCAGCCGGGCCGCTGTTCTTCCTTCTTGGCCTGCGGAAAGTCGCGGTACTTCCAGGTGCCGGCGGCGTCCAGCCGGTGCAGGGTCAGCCCGTTCGTCTCGCCCTTCGACCGCTTGGCGTTCTCCTCCGGCGGGATGCCGTCGTCGTCCGGCACCACCGTCGCGGCCCACTTGGGGAACACCTTGTCCGGGTTGGCCTCGCTGTCCGGGAACACCACCAGCTCGCCGGCCGGGCTACCGGCAGCCGCGGGCGGCAGCTTGAACTGGTGGGACCGCAGCCGGTTGGCTGGCTTGACCGCCTCCCAACTAGCCGGCACGGCGGCCGAGCGGGTGCCCACCTTCACCACCGGGCCGTCGGCGGCGACGGCGAACGCGAGGAGCAGCAGCATGGACGCCTCCGGGTCGTGTTTTCCAGTGTAACCCCACTGCCGGCCGGGCGGACCGCCTCAGCCGGCGATCTCCAGCCGTCGCTCGGCCCCCCACCACAATACCCAGCCGGCCGCCGCATACGCCCCGGCCACGGCGAGGGCCGGTGCCGGGTATCCCGACCCGGCGGCACTCGTCCAGGTCGCCACTGCCGGACTGGCGAGGGCCGACAGTCCGGCAAACGGGTTCAGCAGCAGCGGGCCGACGTGTTGCAGGAGTAGCCAGACCAGCAGCCAGACGGTGGCCCGCGCCGCCGTCGGCTGTCGCACCGACAGCCACCCGGCCAGCCCGACGGCGAACCCACACGCCGCCACCACTTGGAGCGCCGCCGCCCCCGCCTGCACCGCCGCCAGGCCGCCGACCAGCACACTGCCAACAGCCATCGCCGCGGCCAGCCCGGTCGGCCAACTCGTCCACGATAAAGCGGCGGTGAGCTTGGCCCGTAACACCTGCCGGCGGTCGCCGGGTAGCATCAGCAGGGCGTCGAGGGTCTGCCGCTCCCGCTCGCCGGCCACCGCGCCGGCCAGCCGCAAGCCGAGCAGCAGCGGTAGCACCACCGCCGCCCCAGCCAGCGTCGGCAGGGCGACCGTCCGGACGGCACCCGCCACCCACACTCCGGATTCGGCCGCCCGGGCAAACCCGACGAACAGTCCGGCCCCGACCACGAACAGCAGGAGCGCCCCGCAGCCGTAGCGGAACTCGACCCCGAGCCGCTGGTTGACGTACTCCCGCTCCCGCCACAGCAACGGGTCGGCGTCGTCGGCCGGCGGCCTCACATAGAACCAACGCCGGGTTTCAATCGGCAACAGGTCGGTGCGGCGAATGCCCGTCCCCCGCACCCGGCCGACGGCCAGCCACACGCACCACAGCCCGCCGCCCCCGTACAGCAGGCCGAAGACGATGTGGCTGACCCACCAGTAACCCGCCAGCGGGGTGCGCAGGAACACCGGCTCGTCCCGGGCCAGGGTGACGGCCAGCAGCGAGAACGGCGACAGCCCGCCGGGGCCGGGGGCAAGCCACAGGCAGCCGCCGAGCGCCGTGAGTAGCCCGACCGCCCCGTAGGCCGTGGTCAGCACCTGCCGCAGCCCGTCGAGTACCGTTCCCAGGTACAGGCTGGCCGCGCCGAGGCCGAAGGCCGTGCCCGCCGTGACGGCGTAGACCGTCAGCAGCAGTCGCGGGTTCACGCCGCCGAACAGCAGGGTGAGGGCCAGCACCGGCAGCCCGGCCGCGACCACCCCGGCCACCACGGCCAGCCGGGCCAGCAGCTTGCCGACGACGATCTCCCGGTCGCTCAGCCCGGTGGTGCGGAGCAGGTCAAGGGTGCCGCGGTCCCGCTCCTCGGTGACGGCCGACCCGACCACCGCCGGCGTCAGCACCACCACGGCCAGGAGTTGCACGGCCAGCACGGTGAGGGCGAATCGCTCGGCGAACCGGCCGCGGCGGGGGTCCATCGTCGGGGTGGCGCCGGTCACCGCCTCCCAGCCGAAGAACTGGACGTAGGTGAGCAGCAGCCCTGCCAGAAGCACCACGACCAGCCCGACCCGCAGCCGCGGCTGCTGGGCACGCCGGGCGAGGACCGTCAGCTCGTGGGTGAACACCGGGCCGGCCAGCCGCCGCACCGCCCACCCGACCCCGACCAGCCCGACGGCAACAGCCAGCAGGCCGCCCGCGACCACCACCCGCACGTCAACCATGCTCCCGCTCCAGCCGGCCGGCGGCGTAGCGGAAGGCCAGCCAGCCGAGCAGCGGCTGGGCCAGCCCAGCCAGCACCAGCACCCCCACCCCGACAGCCTGCTTGGTGGCCGAGTCGGGGATGAGCGACACCAGCAAGCCGACGCCGATGCTCAAGGCGTAGCCGCCGCCGAACACGACCACCGCCAGGTTCCGCTGGGCCTTCGCCGGGGTGGCGGCGTGGGCGCTGAAGGCCAGCCCGACGGCCGCCCAGCACGGGGCCAGCAGCACCGGCACGACAAGGGTTAGCAGCACCGCCCACCACCGCACCGGTCGGCCGGCGACGACTACGGCCGCCCCCCAGGCCAGGCCGAACGCCCAGACGTGCCGCAGCGACCGCAAGACCCCGAGCCACTTCTGCCAAACCACGTCCCGCGGCGTCAGGTCCGTGAGCAGCAGCCCGTTCAGGGTGTCGGCCGCCCGCTCTTTGGCGATGAGCTGGGCCGAATGGAAGAGCGGGATGATGGCGGACGCCGCCGCGCAGCCGATCAGCCCGATCAGCCCGACCGTGTCAGCGATGGCTTTGGTGTTCGGCCAGCCGTCCGGGTGAGCCGCCGCCCACCACTGGCAGCCGAGGAAGAACGCCAGCACGAACCCGAACCAGCGGAGGTACGCCCACGGGCCGGTCCTGGCCACCCGCCGCATGGCCCAGGCGGACAGGTGGCCATACTCGGCCCACCACATGATGGCCTGGTCGGGTACCGGCGGCCGGACTGGGACTGGCTTCGCCCGACCCCTGACCGTGCCGGCGACCGGGGCCGCCGACAGGCCGGTGCCGCGGAGGACGGACACGGCCGCCAGCCCGACCAGTCCGCCGGCCGCCACCCAGAACGCCGCGCACCGCCGGGCCACCGCCAACAAGTCGTCCTCGACAGAGCCGGTCCGACCAATGCCGAATGCGAACTGGAGGACGCCGCTGCCGAACGGGTTGCCGGCGTTGAACCACTCGACGAGGTGTCGCACCTCGACCGGGCTGGTCAGCCCGACGGAGGTCGGGAAGGTCCAGGCCGGCGGGTAGGCGATCAACAGGACGAGGCCGCCCGACAGGCCCAGGTATCCCCAGACGTAGCCGCGGGCGGCGTTCAACGCCTTCTCACTGGTCGGCAGCGTCACCGACGCCAGGGCGGCGACGGCCGCGTGGCCGACGATCAGACTGAGTGTGACCACCGTGACGGCGACGACCAGGGCCGGCGACACGCCGCCGAGAAGCGGCAGCACGGCCAGGATGGGCAGGCAGGCCAGCAGCGGCTCGAACAGCCCAGGCAGCCGGCCGGCCACCTTGCCGAACAGCACCTCGCGGTTGCGGAGGTCGGTGGTGAGCAGCATCTCCCACCGCTTCTTCTCCCGCTCCTCGGCCACGGCCGGGGCGACGACAGCGATGGTCAGGTGGGTGAGGTACGCGGCCAGCACCCCGGCCGCCCCGAGGAAGAACCCCTGGGTGAACACCGACGGCGACACCCGGCCGGCCGCCCCGGTCCCGCGCGGTAGGAACACCGACAGGTACAGGGCGAGGCCGCACAGCACGGCGTACACCACCCGCCACCGCCACACCCGGCGGCGGGAGGCGACCAGCAGTTCGGCCCGGGCGAACGGGCCGATGAGCAGCAACCCGTCGGTGGCGGACGTGGCGGCCAACAGCAGCAGGGCGACGCCGGCGGCGGCCAGCGGCGGCCCGGCCCAGCCGCCGACGAGGATGCCGGCGGCGACCAGCAGCACCCCGGGCGGGGCGAGCCGGCGGGCGTGGTGTTCGCCGTCGAACCCGGTGCTGGGCATGGGGGTTGATGTATGAGGCGAGTCGGTTCCGTGAGAGCCGGCCGACAGCTTACCGCGCCGGTTGCGTTGCCGTGTAACCCGTGAGCTGTCGGCCGGCTTACACCGGCCGCTCGCCCACAGCCGCCAGTGCCGCCTCGCCGGTCAGCGGCTCCCGGCAGGCGAACCCGCGGCACACGTAGACCGTCGGCCGGCCGTCCCGCATGTCTTTTCCAATCAATAGCGGCACCGAGGGGTCGCCGTGGGCCAGCACCCGGTTCGGCCGGAACGCCCGCCGGGCGGCGGCCAGCAGGGCGACCGTCTCCGGGTGGTCCGCCGGGCCGACGACCGCCACCTCCTCAATGCCCGTCAGGTGCAGTTCCAGCGCGACGAGCATCTGCCCGGCCGCCGCCGGCTGCTCGGCCACGGTGTCCCGGTAGGCCCGAAGCACGGCGACCGCCCGCGCCCGCAGGTCGTCCCGGCCGGTGAGGGCCGCCAGCCGGAGGAACGCCGTCGCGGCGACGGCGTTCCCGGCCGGCACCGCCCCGTCGTGCAGGTCTTTGGCCCGCGCCAGCAACTGTTCGTGGTCGTCAGCCGTGAAGAAGAAGCCGCCGCCGGCCGGGTCGGCGAAGTGCGTCACCAGCGCGTCGGCCAGCCCGCCGGCGGCGGTCAGCCACCGCGGCTCGAAGGTGGCCTCGTACAGCGTCACCAGGGCGTCGCACAGGTAGGCGTAGTCTTCCAGGTAGCCGTTGAGCTTGGCCGGCTGGCCGTCGCCGCTGGTGCGGAACAGCCGGCCGGCCGTGGTGCGGTGGTGGGTCAGCAGGAAGTCGGCCGCCCGGGTCGCCGCCGCGACGTACTTCGGCTCGCCGAAGGCCGTCCCGGCGTGGGCCATCGCCGACACCATGAGGGCGGTCCAGGCGGTCAGAATCTTCTCGTCCCGGCCCGGCCACACCCGCTTCGCCCGGTGGGCGTACAGGGTCGCCTTCACCCGCACCAGCCGCTCGCGGAAGTCGTCCAGGCCCAGCCGCTGGGTGCGGGCGTCGTCCGCGTCGGGCCGCGCCCGGAACGGGATCGACTTCCCCTCGAAGTTACCCCCCGGCGTGACGCCGTACACGGCGCGGGCGAAGTCGGCGTCGGCCCCCAGCACCTCGCCCAACTCGGCGTCGTCCCAGACGGTGAACTTGCCCTCGTGTCCCTCGCTGTCGGCGTCCAGCGTGCTGTAGAACCCGCCGCCCGGGGCGGTCATTTCCGTCAGCACGTAGTCCAGCGTCTCGCGGGCGATCTGCCGGAAGAAGTCGTCGCCGGTGAGCTGCCACGCCTCGACGTAGGCCGGCGGCAGCAGGGCGTTGTCGTACAGCATCTTCTCGAAGTGCGGCACCAGCCAGCGGGCGTCCACGCTGTACCGGGCGAACCCGCCGCCGACTTGGTCGTACAGCCCGCCGCGGGCCATCTTCTCCAGGCCGAGCGTCGCCACGGCCAGGGCGTCGACATCGCCCCGCGCGGCGGCCCGCAGCAGCACCCGGAGTTCGAGCGGGTGCGGGAACTTGGGGGCGCCGCCGAACCCGCCGTGGGTGCGGTCGGCGATCCGCCGCAGGGCCGTCGCCGCGTGGTCGAGCAGCGCCGGTGACAGCTCGCCGTCACTCGCGCCGCCCTCCGGCATCGCGGCCAGTGCCCCGGCCACCTGCGCCCCGAGGCCCTCCAGCTCTTCCCGCTTCTTCCCCCAAGCGTCGGCGACGGCCAGGAGGATGCGGCGGAAGCTCGGCCGCTGCGGGGCGTACCGCTCGTCCGGCGGGAAGTAGGTGCCGGCGTAAAAGGGGGTGCGGTCGGGCGTCAGGAACACGCTCAGCGGCCAGCCGCCGCCCTCGCGGGTGAGCAACTGGTGGGCGGTCATGTACAACTGGTCCAGGTCCGGCCGCTCCTCCCGGTCCACCTTGACGCAGACGAAGTGCCGGTTCATCAGCTCGGCCGTGGCCGCATCCTCGAAGCTCTCGTGTTCCATGACGTGGCACCAGTGGCAGGCCGAGTAGCCCACGCTCAGGAAGATCGGCTTGCCCTCGGCGCGGGCGCGGGCCAGCGCCTCCGGCCCCCACGGGAACCAGTCCACCGGGTTGTTCGCGTGCTGGCGGAGGTACAGGCTGCTTTCGGACGCGAGGCGGTTCATACCGGAAGTGTAGGCACGACTGGTTCGGTGCCCGACGCGCGGGCGAGGTCGGATCGACCTCACCCGCGCGTCGGGCACCGAACCGATGGTCACTTGAACTCGACACGGAACGGCAGCATCGCTTTGATAAGGTCGCGGTCGGTCCGCAGCAGCGGGGCGATGAGCTGCACCGCCTGCTCGACCCCCGGTAGGCCGAGCGACAGCCCGAACGGCATCTTGGCCTCGCCCTCCAGCAGCTTGTCGAAGAAGCTCACCGGCTTGGGCAGCGTCAGCAGCTCCATCTCCGTCTTGGGGTCGATGCCGGCGAGCTGCTTGGCCCCGCCGATGGCGTCGTCCAGGGTGCCGAGTTCGTCCACCAGCCCGTTCGCCTTCGCCTGCCGGCCGGTCCACACCCGCCCGCCGGCCAGCTTCTCCAGCTTGGCCAGGTCCATCTTGCGGCCCTGGGCGGCCTTGCCGGTGAACTGGGCGTACACGTCCTTGACGGTCTCCTCCAGGGCGGCCCGCTCGCTCGCGGTCCAGGCGAACGTCGAGGAGTTGGCCCCGCTGTTCTTGCCGCGGGACACCACCTCCGTCTTCATGCCGCCCCACTCCATCAGCCCGCCGGTGACGAGCTTCAGCCCGAACACGCCGATGCTCCCCGTCACCGTGCCCGGCTCGGCGTAAATCTTTTTGGCCGGCATGGCGATGTAGTACCCGCCGCTGGCCGCCACGTCGCCCATGCTGGCCACCACCGGCTTCTTGCACAGGGTGAGCGCCCGCCAGATCACGTCGCTCGCCAGGGCCGACCCGCCGGGCGAGTCGATCCGCAGGACGATGGCCTTGACCGTCGGGTTGGCGTCGGCCTCGCGGATGGCGGCCACCAGCGTGTCGCTGCCCACGGCGTCGCCGCTGGACAGCGGGTTCGCCCCGCCCCCGCCCTTGCCGCTCTCGATGCCGCCGACCGCGTACAGGACGGCGATCTTCGGCTCCTTACTCTCCTTGGCGGCCTTCTTGCCGCCGAGCTGGCCGAGCAGGGCGAACGGGTTGGAGAAGTCCATCTCCTGGCCCTTGGCCTTGCCGTAGTTCCGCTGCACCTTGGCCACGTCCGCCTTGAGCGACTTGGCGAACCCCTGCTCCAACTCGTCCTCGTACTTCAGCCCGTCGATGAGGCCGAGGGCGACCGCCTTCTTGGCCGTGAACGGCCCCTGGTCGATGACCGCCTCCACCTGCTCGCGGGTCCACTTCCGCGCGGGCCGGGCCGCCAGCATCGCGTCGACGATCTCATGCTCGAAGTTGTCGTCCATCATCGACTTGATCTGCTCGCGGTTGGCCTCGCTCATGGTGTCGGTGAGGAACGGCTCGACGGCACTCTTGTACGCCCCTACCTTGAGCACGTCGGCCTTGAGGCCGAGCTTGTCGAGGGTCCGCTTGTAGTACGTCACCTCGGCCCGCAGGCCGACCACGTTCACCCCGCCGCTCTCGGGCAGGTACAGCTCGTCGCAGGCCAGCCCGAGCAGGTACTCCTTCGGCCCGACCTGCTCGGCGTAGGCGAACGCCTTCTTGCCGGTCTTGCGGAAGTCGGCCACGGCCCGCCGCAGTTCGTTCAGCTTGCCGAACCCGACGGGTAAATCCTCGATCTGGAGGTACAGGGCCGACACCGCGTCGTCCTTGGCCGCCTTGGCGATACGGTCCAGCTTGGCCTTGAGGTTCTCTTTCGGCGGGCCGAACAGCGCCTCGCCGCCGGCCGGTGACTCGCCCAAGTCGCCGGCCAGCTTGATGTGGGCGACCCGGGCCACCTTGCCGGCCGGCTGCTTGTCCGTCTTCGGCTTGTCGTCCTTGACGGCGGCCGGTTTGTCGTCGCCGCCGCCGGCGAACGGGTTCTTCTTGGGCGGTTCGGCGAACGCCGACAGGGAGACCGTCAGGCCGACGGCGGTGGTCAACAGCCAGCGGGACATAGCCGCTCCGGTTGGGTAAGTGGCGCAGGCACAGGCATTATACTTCGCTGCCTTGCGCCGAGTTTCATTCGTCGCCCCGGCCGCGTGGTTTCAGCCGGGCTTGCGTCTTCCACTGCACTTCGCCTACACTTCCCACCCGACACCCCGGCCCACGGACGAGGGCGGCCATGTTCGCACGATGCTTTCTGCCAGTGTTGTTGATCGCTAGCCCGCTCGCCGCACAACAGGGCGACCTCCTGCCGGCCGGCGGGGTGGCCGACCCGCCCCCGCCGCTGGTCCGCATCCAGGTGCGGGCACTCGCCGCCGTCGCCCCGGGCAAGCCCATCCGGTACAAGCTGATCGTCACCAACCCGTCTACCGAGCGGGCCTACCGGGTGCGGGTGCGGAACCCGCTGCCGGACTCGGCCACGTTCGTCAAGGCCGACCCGCCCCCGACCTCGCCGCCGGGCGGCAAGGAGCTGGCCTGGGACGTGGGCGAGCTGGTCGGCGGAGGGCAGAAGGTGATCGAGCTGGACCTCATGCCGGCGGCCGGCAAGACGGAGGTGAAGAACCAGGCGTTCGTCACCAGCGAGTATGGTCAGGCGGTGCTGACCAAGATCGAGACGCCCAAACTGAAGGTCGAGAAACAGGTCGGCAAGTCGGCCGCCCTGGGCGAGCCGGTGCCGGTGACGGTCCGCGTCACCAACGCCGGGGCCGTGGCCGTGCTGGACGTGGAGCTGCTGGAGACCGTCACCGAGGGGTTCCGCTTCGACGACGGCGGCAAGGGTAAGAAGGGGTCCAAGCCGGAGCAGCGGGTGTGGGAACTCGGCACCCTTGCCCCCGGCCAGAGCCGGGCCGTGCAGTACAGCGTCAAGGGCGGGCAGGCCGGCCGGCTCGTCACCACGTCCGGGGCCAAGGGCCACGGGGTGGCGGCCGAGGTGCCGCCGGAGTCGGTGACGGAAGTGCTGGCCACCGGGCTGGCCGTCGAGCTGGTCGGCACCCCGACCGTGCCGGGCGGGCAGCGGGGCAAATACACCGTGGCCGCCACCAACACCGGCGGGCTGCCCCTGAATGACGTGAAGGTGACGGCCAGCCTGCCGCCGGGCGTGACGCTCAAGAAGAAGACGAACGGCGGCCAACAGTACCGCGACACGGTCGAGTGGACGGTACCCCGGCTGGACGCCGGCGAGAAGTACGAGGTGCGGTTCGAGATGGACAGCACCACCAGCGGCCGCAAGACGGTCCGGGCCGGGGCCAAGTCGGCCCGCGGCATCGAGGCCGCCGCCCGGGAGACGGCCACCGTGTTCGAAGGCACGTCCCTGCTCAGCCTGCGGGCCGAGGCCGAGCCGGCCATGCCGGCCGTCGGGCAGAACGGGCTGCTGACCGTCACCGTGAGCAACGCCGGCGGCGAGCCGGCCCGCAACGTCCGGTTGCGGGTGGAACTGCCGGACGGGGTGACGGTCGAGCAGACCACCCCGCGGGACGTGCAGGCCACCAAGTCCGAGGTGGTGTTCCCGGTGGCCACCGTCGCCCCCGGCGACCCGCAGAAGTTTACCCTCACCTACAAGGCGGCGCGGGCCGGGACGGTGTTCTTCCGCACCACCCTGGACGCCACGGGACTAACTTCGCCGCTGACCAAAGAGCAGTCGGTCGAGGTCGTGCCGCGGTGACTTCGGTCCGTAGCCCGAAGCGCGAGCCAGGTGGATCATCTCCTCGCTCGCGCTTCGGGCTACGAACCTACACCCACACCGCCGCCTCGGCCGTCAGCCCGGGGCCGAACCCGAGCATGACGCACGGCCGCGGGGCGGCGAGCTTCCGCAGCCGGTCGAGCACGAACAGCACCGTCGGCGACGACATGTTGCCGTAGTCGGCGAACACCGCCCGGCTGGCCGCCAGCGCGTCCGGGGCCAGCCCCAGCCCCTCCTCCACGGCCGACACGATCTTCGGCCCGCCGGGGTGGACGCACCAGCTCCCCACCCCGTCCACGGCCAGCCCGAGCGACCCCAGCCAGTCGTCCAGCCACGGCCGGACGGTGCGGGCGATCAGCCCCGGCACCGCCCGGGCCAGGGTCATCTCGAACCCGTGGTCGCCGACCGTCCAGCCCATCGCCGCCGCCGAGTCGGGGATGACGCACGAGCCGGTTGCCCGCAGCGTCCAGCCGGCACCGGGGCCGTTCACCACCGCCGCCGCCCCGTCGGCGAACAGGGCGTTGGCCACCACTTTGCCCGGGTCGTCGCCGTAGTGGTAGTGCAGGCTGCACAGTTCGACGGCGCACACCAGCACCCGGGCGGCCGGGTCACTGGCGAAGGCGTGAGCCACCCGCAACCCGTTGATCGCCCCGTGGCAGCCCATGAAGCCGACGTTCACCCGCTGCACGGTCGGCCGCAGCCCGAGGCCGGCGATGAGGGCGTGGTCCACCCCCGGGGCGGCGAACCCGGTACACGACACCGTCACCAGGTGTGTTACGTCGCCCGGCCGGGTGTCCCCGTCGGCGAGGGCGGCGCGGGACGCCTCCAGGGCCAGCGGCGGGGCGGCGGCGGCGTACTTCGCCAGCCGCACGCCGGTGGTCGGGCCGGGGTCGGCGGCCCCGTCGGCCGGCAGGAACGGGCTGCCGCTGTGCCGGGTGCCGGCCAGCACGTCGGCGAGCGCGTCCCGGCCGATGCAGAAGTAGCGGGTGCGGTTGCCGGTGCCGCCGTACACGGCCGGCAGGAACCCCGACGCCTGGGTGGTCGGCCCGCCGAAGCAGCGGGCGACGGCCAACCCCTCGGCGAGGGTGAGGACGGCGTCGGGGACGGCCGTGCCGAGGCCGGTCAGGGTGAAGCTCATGCGAGGTCCGGCAGCAGGGGGCGGTTGAGGGAGCGGGTGACGGGCCGGGCCAGGGCCGGGGCGACCGACAGCAGGCGGACGATCAGGCCCGACAGCCGGGGCGACCGCAGCACCCGGGCGGCGGCCCGGCACACCCGCCGGCGGGGCCGCATCCGGCGGGCGTAGAACCGCTCCCACTCGGCCGCCCGGCCGGGGTGCCAGTCGGCCGCCAGTTCGGCCGCCGCGACGCCGGACGCCAGCGCCCAGGCCATGCCCTCGCCGGTGAACGGCTCGACGTACCCGGCCGCGTCGCCGACAGCCAGCCAGTCCGGGCCGGCCAGCGTCGTCGGCCGGCGGGTGAGTGCCGGTGTTCCCTTCCAGGGCAAGCGCTCGACCCCGGGGATGTGCGGGGAACCGGCCTGCTTCAACACGTCCGCTGCCGCCGGGCCGAGGCCACCGCTGGCCCGCACGAACGCGGCGTCGAAGGCGGCGGCGAGGTCGAGCCGGCCGTCTTCCAGCCGCACCGCCCCGACGTACCCGCCGCGGCCGACGGCCATGTGGATGACGCCCACCCGGTAGGCGGCCGGCGGGTCCGGCACGATGACCCCGCCGCCGAGCCGCGACCCCTCGGCCACCGCGCCGGCCAGCCCGGACGCCCGCACCGTGACGCCGGCCGAGAACTGCCCGTCCGCCCGACAGCCGGGTAGGAACGCCGCCCCGGCTTCGACGGCCGCGTGAATGAGCGCGGGGTCGAACGCCGTGCGGCTGAGGGCGATGCCGGTCGGCAGCCGCACCACCGCCGCCCGCCCGCCGGCGAACAGCCGGGTGCTCGTCAGCGGCACCGCCCCACACCGGCCCGGCAGGTCGCCCAGCCCGGCGGCGGCGAGCGTGGCCAGGGCCGACCCGTTCAGGCAACACCCGCACACCTTCGGGCGGGGGAACGTCGCCTTGTCCACCAGCAGCACCGACCGGCCGCGGCGGGCCAGCTCGCGAGCCGCCGTCGCCCCGGCCGGGCCGGCCCCGACCACCACCGCGTCCCAGCGGCGGGCCGTCGCTTCGCCGGCGGTGATCGTGCCGGTCACGGTCGCTCCCAGGTCAGCACCATGCGGCACGGGAACACGGGCCGCACCGTCGCCCCGTCCAGCCCGGCCCCCTTCGCCAGTGCCCGCAGCTCGGCCGGGGTGAATGCCGCCCGCACCGACGCCGGGGCGTCGAAGTGGACCACCGGCGACCGGCTCAGCACCCGGCTACCGAGCGTCACCAGTCCGAGCGTCAGCGGCCCGCGGGTGAGGTCGTTCACCACCACCGCCGAGCCGGCCGCGTCCCGCATTTTACCCAGCAACGTCGCGGCGTCGCCGTCGGACACGTGGTGCAGGAACAGCGAGCAGGTGAGCACGTCGAACCCGGCCGGCAGCGGGTCGGCCAGCACGTCGCAGGTGTGCCAGTGCGTCACCTCGACCGTCAGGGCGGCGTGGGTGAGGGCGATCTTGCTCACGTCGCAGCCGTGGCACTCGACGGGCACCCCGCTCCGCCGCGCCCAGCGGATGATGCGGCCGACGGTGTCCCCGCCGCCACAGGCCACGTCCAGCACCCGCACCGGCCGACGGAGCTTGGCGAACGCCCGCCGCACCACTGCCGTCAGCCCAGCCAGCGGCCGACTGACGGCGTTCAGCCGGGCCAAACCGTTCAGGGCTTGGCAGTGTTCCTTCGGAGCCAGGTCGGGTGCGTCCATCCGTTCCGGGACGACGTGGCGGGCGGACGGCGACACGACTCCCCCCGGGCGTAGACTCACATGATATCCGCAGCCCGGGACGACCCCAATGACCGACCCGCCGGTGGACCGCGAGTTCGGCGTCGCCTTCCCCGGCCGGGTGGTGCCGCCGGCCGACTGGGCCAAGACCGCCCTCATGGCCATGCCCGCCGGCCCGCTCGACTGGCCGGCGCTGTTCGGCCGGGTCGCCCCGGTGGTGCTCGACCTGGGGTGCGGCAACGGCCGGTCCACCATCGGCAGCGCGGTCGTCCGCCCGACCCACGACCACCTCGGCGTCGACACCCTGCCGGTGGTCATCCGGTACGCCCGCAAGCGGGCCAACCAGCGGGGGCTGGCGAACGTCCGGTTCGCCGTGCTGGGCGGCCGCGAGCTGGTCGAACGGCACGTCGCCCCGGGCAGTGTGGCCGAGGTCCACGTCTACCACCCGCAGCCGTACTACCGCCCCGGCGACGGCCACAAGCGGCTCGTCACGCCGGCGTTTTTGGCCGCCGTCCATCGCGGCCTGTCGCCGGGCGGGCTGTTCGTGGTGCAGACGGACAACCCCGGCTACTGGAAGTACCTCCGCGACGTGGTGCCGGTGTTCTTCGACTTCCACGAACAGATCGGTCGATGGCCGGACGCCCCGAAGGGTCGCACCCGGCGGGAGATCGTGGCCATGAAGAAGGGGCTGCCGATCTTCCGCGGCACCGGCACGGCGAAGGTCGGGCTGAGCGAAGCAGACGCCGTGCGGCTGGCGGAAGGGTTACCGCCGCCGGCGTTCGACGCCAGCCGGCGGCTGCGGGAGTTGGACCGGCTGGCGTGAGTTAACAACTTGTTCCAGGCGACGGAAGATGGTTCCGGGGTGACAATGACAGTCCTGCCGACCACGTCCTTGAGCGACCTGTATTCCGCCGACGAGACGGCCTGGCTGGAGGTGACGGCCGACGCCGTTGCCACCGGACAGTTGGATCGCTTGGACCGCGAGAACCTACAGGAGTACCTGGCGAGTATGGCGAACCGCGACTGGAAGGAGCTAAGAGGGCGTCTTGAAACTGGTCTCGACACCGGCTGTCGCCCCGGGCCACGATGTCGGTCATGACACGGAAGCGATACCCGACCGACCTGACGGACGACC
>JAYVUZ010000105.1:0-4192 GCA_043787415.1 Fimbriiglobus sp.
GCACCAGCCGCGGACCGTGAGCACCTCCTGCCGCCCCCACGGCGCCCGATCGGCCGCTGCAGCACAAAAATCCCCCGCGGGACACGCCGATCCGGCGTGTCGCGCAGGGGATCTCACCGGTCGAGGCCGGGTCGGGGCGGGCGGGCGAGCCCCGAACGGTCAGGCCACGCGGGGCTTCCACGCCGGGCGGGCACCCTCGAAGGCGGTGACGTCGGCTTCGTGGCGCAGGGTGAGACCGATGTCGTCGAGCCCCTCGAGCAACCGCCAGCGGGTGTAGTCGTCGACCTGGAAGGGCGCGACGATCTCGCCCGCGGTGACGGTGCGCGAGACGAGGTCGACGGTGACCTGCGCCCCAGACTCGTTCTCGAGGTACTTCCAGATGAGCTCGATGTCGTCCTGCGCGACCACGGCGGTCAGCAGCCCGGCCTTGCCGCTGTTGCCGCGGAAGATGTCGGCGAACCTCGACGACAGCACCGCAGCGAAGCCGTAGTTCATCAGCGCCCACACCGCGTGCTCGCGGCTCGACCCCGTGCCGAAGTCGGGGCCGGCGACGAGCACCGAGCCCCCGGCGTACCGCGGGTTGTTGAGCACGAACGACTCGTCCTTGCGCCAGGCGGCGAAGAGGCCGTCCTCGAAGCCGTCGCGGGTGACCCGCTTGAGGTACTCGGCCGGGATGATCTGGTCGGTGTCGACGTTGTCGCCGAGCACGTACGCCCGGCCGGAAATGACGCGCTGCATAGCTGCCCCTCGGGTTGCACGGTCAGCATACGCGGCGCCGGAACTTCCGACCCGGCGCCCGGTTTCCGTGCTAGGGTTTGCCGTCCGGCCGGTCGCCCGCGGGGTTCCCCTCACCCCGCGAGCAGGCACCGGCCGGCCCACGCCTGCCGCCGAAGGGGTTTGCCCGCCGATGTACGCCCGCCTCATCGTGGAAGCCGGGGACTGCGCCCCCGCCGCCGTGGACCTGTCCCCGGACCGCCCGGCGACGGTCGGCCGCAGCCGGGAGAACACCCTGGTGGTGCGGTCCGACCTGTCCAGCCGGCTGCACTGCAAGGTGTACCACGACGACGGCCGGTGGGTGGTCCGCGACTTCGGGCTGAACGGCACCAAGCTGAACGGCGGTCGCGTCACCGGGGCGGCCACGCTCACCGACGGAGCGGTCATCACCATCGGGGACATCCGCCTGCGGTTCGCCGCCGGGGCCGTCGCCTCGCCGGCCCAGACGCCGCCGCCGGTCGGCCTGGACGCCGGCAGCACCGTCGTCCGGCTGGACGGGGCGAACACGGCCGTGCAGAGCTTCCCCGCCGCCCGCCGGCCGCACGCCCCGTCCGACTCGGAGGTGGCCGAGACGCACCTGAAGGTGGACGAGCTGACCGCCCTGTGCAAGTACATGACGGCGGCGGTGGGGGTGGCCGAGCCGCAGGAACTCATCCGCCACACCCTCAAGGCGGTGCTGCAACAGACCAGCGGCACGGTGGCCGGCTACCTGTCCCTCGACCCGGCCGACCCGACGCCCAAGATCGTGCTACCGGACAAGGCGGCGGTGGACACCCGGCTCAGCCGCCGGCTGACCGAACAGGTCCGCACCGGCAAGAAACTGGTGTGGCTGTACGGGGAGGACAAGCCGGCCCCGACCGAGAGCCTGAGCAACTTCCAGGACGCCGTGTGCGTGCCGCTCAAGGCGCCGAACGGGGAGCCGTTCGCGGCAATTCACCTCTACCGCAGCGGGCGGGGGTTCGCCGAGCGGGACGTGCGGTTCGTCGAGGCCGCAGCCGGCTTCCTGGCGCCGACGCTCGAAGCCAACCGCGGCCGGCGGAAGCTGGCCGCCGAGAACAGCCGGCTCCGGGGTGTCGCCCCGGTGGCGGACGAACTCATCGGCGACAGCAACGCCATCATGACCCTGCGGAGCCAGATCACCCGGGCCGCCGCCCAGCCGTTCACCGTGCTGGTGGTCGGCGAGAGCGGGGCCGGCAAAGAGCTGGTGGCCCAGGCGCTGCACCGGCACAGCCCCCGGGTGGCCGGGCCGCTGGTGGTGGTCAACTGTGCCGCCCTCACGTCCGGCAGCATGGAGGCCGAGCTGTTCGGCTACCGCAAGGGGGCGTTCAGCGGGGCCGACCGCGACCACCCCGGGTACTTCGAGCAGGCCGACGAGGGCACGCTGTTCCTGGACGAGGTGGGCGAGCTGTCCCCGGAGTGCCAGGCCAAGCTGCTGCGGGCCATCGACGGCAAGGCGTTCCGCCCGCTCGGGGCGGCCCGCGATCTCACAGCCGACGTGCGGTTCGTGGCCGCCACCCACCGCGACCTCGAGAGCGAAGTCCGGGCCGGCCGGTTCCGCCAGGACTTGCTGTTCCGGCTGCGGGTCATCTCCCTGCGGGTGCCGCCGCTGCGGGAACACGCCGAGGACGTGCCGGAGCTGGCCCGGTTCTTCCTGGAGCGGCTGAGCGTGCAGTGCCGGCGGCAGTTCCGGCTCACCCCGGCGTCGGTGCGGAAGTTGCAGGCGTTCGGCTGGCCGGGGAACGTCCGCCAGTTGCGGGCGGTGCTGGAGAGTGCCGCCGTCATGAGCGAGCTGGACACCATCGACGCCGACTTCCTGCCGATCGCCGGCGGGGAGGCCGTGCCGGCCCCGGCCGCCCCGGGCCACGACCTGCCCGCGTCCCTCGACATCGACGACCTGGAGACGTGGGCCATCCGTAAGGCGCTGGTGCAGACCGGGGGCAACGTCAGCCAGGCCAGCCGCATCCTCGGCATGAGCCGCGACACCCTGCACACCAAGCTGAAGAAGAAGGGTATCGACCGGGCCAACGTGCTGCACGCGGTGGAGTAGGGCACGCATGGCGTGCCGTCGGGAGCACCGCCGGGCCGCACGACCGGACGGCACGCCGTGCGTGCCCTACGACGGCTGGTTGCTTTCGCCCCCTGCCGGGGTACGATGGCCCCCACACCGACGCCGGCGACGGCTTCATCTCGGAGGGACATCCCTTGAGTTTCAAAATGCAACGGGTCCACGTCTTCCACGCCACCGTGAAGGACGAGCCGGGCGGCATCGCGGCCACCCTCAAGCCGCTGGCCGAAGCGGGCGCCCACCTCGAATACGTGTACAGCCAGCGGAGCACCGAGAAGCCCGGCCACGGCGAGCTGTACGTCGCCCCGATCCAGGGCAACGGCCAGGCCAAGGCGGCCAAGGCCGTCGGCCTGCACGAGGTGAGCGAGCCGGTGGTCATGCGGGTGGAAGGGGACGACAAGGCCGGCCTTGGCGGCCGGCTGACGCAGGCCTGGGAGACGGCCGGCATCAACCTGCACGGCATGGTCATGGCCGCCGTCGGCGGCAAGTTCATCGGGTACGTCACCTTCGACACCGTCAGCGACGGCAACAAGGCGGCGGCCATCCTGGCCGAGCTGGGCACCGCTCAGTAAACGCCGCTGATCGGCCGGCGAACCGTCGGGTACGCCCACTGAACCGTGCCCGAGGGAAGCCGATGCGACTGGTCGCGTGTGGGGTGCTGCTGGCCGGGGTGGTGGGCCTGACGGCCGCCGAGCCGCCGCGGTTCGACGTGGTGGTGCGGGAGGACGTGTTCGCCGGCTTCGGCGGGGACAAGGCCCGGCTGGCGAAGGGGCTGAAGGCGTGCGAGGACAAGCTCGCCGCCGACCCCAAGCACGCCGAGGCGCTGGTCTGGCGGGGGGCTTCCGGGTGTACAAGAGCGGCGGGCTGTTCCAGGCCGGCAAGATGGCCGACGGCATCAAGGAGTGGGACGGCGGGCTGGCCGACATGGACCGGGCGGTGGAGCTGGAGCCGAAGAGTGTCGGCGTCCGCATCCCGCGGGCGGCGGTGCTAACGAGCGCCAGCAGCGCCGCCCCGCCGGCGATGGCCAAGCCGCTGCTGGAGAAGCTCCGCGGCGACATGGAGTACAGCCTGCAATCGCACGGCAAGGACTGGGCCGACTTGGGCGACCACAACAAGGGCGAGGTGCGGATGGCCCTGGCCTACGCCTACCGCCGGCTGAACGAGCCGGACAAGTCGGCGGCGCAGCTCAAGCTGGTGACGGAGGAGCTGACCGGTAGCAAGTGGGCGACCCGGGCCGAGGAGTGGCTCAAGGCCAAGCCGGACGCCAAGCTGACGCACAACTGCATCGGCTGCCACAAGGGCGGGTAGTGGGTTCGTAGCCCGACGCGCGAGCGAGGTGTGTCCCCTCGCTTG
>JAYVUZ010000106.1:0-3342 GCA_043787415.1 Fimbriiglobus sp.
CCGCCGCCCCCCCCCCGTCCGGGTGAATGAGGGGCTACTGCCCCGGGTGCGGGTCGCCTTCGGCACCGACCACGACGAGACCCTCGGGCTGCTCGCCAACCTGGCCGTGATGTACCGCGGTGCTGACCGGGCGGGGGAGGCCCACCGGCTGTCCGAGGAGGTGCTGGCGGCCCGCCGCCGGCGGCTCGGCCCGACCCACCCGGACATCCTGACCAGCCTGAGCAACCTGGCCGCCTCGCACCAGCACGACGGCCGGCTGGACGAGGCCATCGCCGTCAACCGGGAGGCGTTGCGGCTCCGCCGGACGGTCTTCGACCCGGACCACCCGGACATGCTGGCCAGCATTTTCAACCTGGGGGTCGCCCTGAAACAGGCCGGCCAGACGGCCGAGGCCATCGGGCTACAGCAAGAGTGCCTGCGACTGTGTGAGGCCAAGTACGGCCCGAATCACTCCGAGACGCTGGGCACCGTCCGAGAGCTGGCCGCCGCCCATCTGGTGGCCGGTCGGCCGGCCGACGCCCGGCCGCTGTACACCCGGTTCGTGGCCGGCCAGCGGCGGCGGTACGCGGCCGACCCGGTGAAGCTCGCCGCCGAATTGGCCCGGGTCGGGGCGTCGCACCTCAAGCACGGGCAGGCCGCCGACGCCGAGCCGTTGCTCCGTGAGGCCGTGGCCGTTTGCGATGTCCATGAACAGGACGCCGGGACGACGTTCCACACCCGCGCTCTCCAGGGCGTGGCGCTGGTCGCCCGGCGGGAGTACGCCGCCGCCGAGCGGCTGTTGACATCCGGGTACGACGGGCTGCTCGCCCGGACGGACAGGCTGACCGAGGCCGACCGGGCCGGGCTGCCCCAGGCGGCCGACGCCCTGATCCGCCTTTACAGCGCACTGGGGAAGTCCGATGAGGCGGCCCGGTAGCGGGCCGAGCGGGCCAAGTACGCACCGGAAACCGCCCCGCGCCCACGGCCGATCCCATAGCCCGCCGGCACTCCGCCTCAGCCGACGGGGGCCTCAGTCACGGGCTGCCCGCTCCCCGCGGAACAGACGTGGACGGCCGCGAGTGTCGGCAGACGAGTGGAGTCGGTCGTCCAGCCAGTCGGCGGACACCAGCCGGGGCGGGTCGGCCCGCACCGCCGCCAGCAGCGCATCCCCGGCCGTCACTCGTCCCCGCCCGGCCGGGCGGCTTTCTTGCCGTCGTTGCTCTCTTGGCGGATCGTCTTCACCGTCGGCTCTGTTCGTGCAACCGGCAAAGACCGCTCGCCGAACGTTATGGCCGTTTTCTTCAAGTCTCCGTCAGCAAACAAGCGTACTGCAAACTATGCCAGACGAAACACGCTTTCATTGGCACTATGCCAATCGGCACTCAAGCCGGTGCGGCTGTCCAACGCGGCTTGCGGCCGGTGCGACGTGCCGGTGTACTGGTCGCCGGCTCGCCGGCTGCACTGACCCAAGTGCCCGCCGCCGGCGGAGCGGGTGGCCCTCACCCCCTGCCGGCCGCGAGACCCTGGCCGCTACCGGCTGACCCCGCCCCTGCCCCTGAAGGATGCCGCTCCTGTCGAAGCGCAAGACGATTCCGCGGCCTGCCGGACGGGCTGACCACCATCGGTCCAGCCGACGTGCCGGGTACGGCGGCCCGATACCAGCCTACTTCGTCCCGCCCGACTCCCACTTCCGCGACCGCACCCCGCAGGGCTGCTGACCCCCACCCCTCACCCCGAAAGGAAACCCCATGCGCCGCCGGAAACCGCTCGTGCCCGACCTGCCGGCCCCGCCGCCGGCCGGGCGGGCGTTCGTGGTGACGATGTGCCAGCCGCCCGACGGGACGGACGCCGAGATGACCGCGTCGCTGGAGCAGATCGTCGGCCGGCTACAGGCGCGGCCGACGTGTACCGCCCGGGGTGGGGCCGGACGCCGACCGTCACCGCCCGGCCGCTTGACGCCCCGGCCCCTCCGGCCTCGTGAGATGGCGGCTGGTCCGACCCCCTAGTTGCACTTTGGCCACCACTGGCTTGGCGGGAGTCGCTACCGGCCGAACGACCGGCCGTTCAACGGCAGGGGTCCGGAATCCCACCCGCCGCGGCGGCTAGCCTACCGGCTGGCCAACCGACGGGGCGGTCCCACCTCCGAAACGGTGAACTCTCGTCGAACGGGCAGTTGTTCGCAACGTCGCTGGTAAGTGGTCGGGTATGCGAGAGCGGTCCATCCCCACGCCTGCGATATCGGGCTTTACGTCGGACTTCCGTGCGGCAAGCGCCAACCTTGTCGTAGAGCGTGGGCGAGCGACCGGCCCGAATCACCCGGCCGGCCTGGTTCGGCGAGATGGCAGTCTGGGTTGATGCGTGGGTTTGGTTCCGGGCTGCCAAAATCGGCCTGTCGGCTCACGCCTACGAGTCGTGGATGACGCGCCAAGGGCCGGGGTTGTGGCTGGGGGCGTCAGTGACCGGAGGGAGATGGCGGCGGATGCGCGCCGCAGTCTGGCAGCCGGCGGGCGGGTCGGTCGCCCAGACGTAACGCGGCGTGCAGTCGAGCGGCTCGAACGGGACTTCGAGCGGTGGCTCGTCGCCTCACCGGGCGGTGCGGTCGGGGTGTCACTTGCACAACCGGCGTGCCGCCGTGGCAAGGCTGGGTTGGCAAGTGTGCCCTGGAGAGGCTGTCCAACAGGCCTCGCAGAACGACCGATTCGTTGCCCTCTGGGAACTTGCCCACGGTTTCGCGGCGGTCGAGCGGCGAGCGACAGTTGCGGCATGCGACGCGGGCGGGTCGCGGGCGGTGGCTGCCCTGCGGGCGAAGGCGTCCGGCAACCCCAGTGGTTGGGGGGGCACTGGGCACCGCCTTCGCCCGTCTGGCCGGCCCGCCACCCCTGCTCAAGCCGGCCGTTAACGTGCGGGCGAGCTGTGAGACGGACCTGACGCGGGACCACCCCATCCACGTCGTCACGGCCTGGGTTGGAAACACCTTGAAGGTGGCCATCGGTCGCTCCCTACAAACCCTTGACCGGGACTTCGAAAAGGCCGTCCGGGGACGCCTGCCCGATGGTGCGAGGGCGGTGCAGACTAGTGCGGAACGGGGTGGGCCCGAACTGATAGCCGAGTGCCTCGACGGCACAAACGCCGGCGTTTTCCGGTCGGATCCGTCCCGGTCCGCCTGGATCGGGGAACTATGCCCGGGGGGACTCGAACCCTCAACCAGTCGAGTAGAAATCGCTTGTCGAGTGGTTGCATTGTCACTGCGTTTTTCGTTTTTCGGCTAGGCTCTGTCTGACCGGCCGGTGTAGTCCGTAAGCCGGTCGGCGGAAGGAGTCCGCCGCACCACCCGCCGCCACCAGCCGACCGACGCCCGGCCGG
>JAYVUZ010000107.1:0-19842 GCA_043787415.1 Fimbriiglobus sp.
GTGAGCCGGTCCGGACCGGCTCACGCCGGCCGCTCGCCTGAGACCGCCCGCCCGAGCAGTTGGTGGAAGTGGTGGCCGCCGTTCTCCCGCTTGACGCTGAAGCGGCCGGTCGTGTAGCTGCGGCTGCCGAGGCCCCGCTGCACCTCCTCGCACACGCCCACGTCTTCCATCTGCACCTGCTCGGCCACGGCGATGCTGTCCCGCACGAATTGGTCCGATGTGCCGGCGGCGAAATAGAAGTCGAACACCACCCGGCAGCGGTCCGGCCCCAGCGGCAGCACCAGGTTGGTGTCCATCACCCCGCCGTACAGGTTGACCATCAGGTTCGGGTACACCCACCAGTACGCGGCCAGGTCGCCGGTACGCGTGGCACCCGCTGCCCCGGCGGCGGGCACCAGCGGGCTGCTCTGGAGCGACACGTTGGCCCACGTCTCACAGCGATAATTCTTGTAGTCCAGCACACCGGCCAACCCCGGGTGGACCGTGTTCACGTGGTACCCGCCGTCCAAATAGTTGTCCACGAACACCTTCCAGTTGCAGGCCAGCGTGTACTCGCGGCGGCCGGCGAACGTTAAGCCGGCGAAGGCGTCCCGCCCCGTCACCCAGTCCGGCAACGGACGCAGGAACGCTTCGAGCGGTTCGGCAGGCGGGTCCAAATGGACCCATACCCACGGCCCCCATACGGCCACCGCCCCGACCGGCGTCAGGCTGTGGTCGGCCTTCTCAAACTCCTCGACCCCGTCCCACTCCGGGGTGCCGCGCAATCGGCCGCGGAGGTCGTAGGTCCAGCCGTGGTAGCGGCACCGCAGCTTGGCGACGATGCCGCACGGCTCGGCACACACCGCGGCGGCTCGGTGCCGGCAGACGTTGAAAAAGCCCCGCAACTGGCCGTCGTCGCCCCGGACCACTAGCACGGGTTCGCCGGCGACATCGGCCGTGACGAACTGCCCGGCGGTCGCCACCTGCTCCCGCCGGCCGACGCACTGCCACGACCGCGCGAACACCGCCCGGCGTTCCCGCGCCACCACGCCCGGGTCGGTGTACCAGTCGGCCGGCAGGGTGCGGGCGCGGGCCAGTGGCAAATCCGGGTCGAAGTCGGTCATGCGTCCTGCCCTCGTTTAGTGGGGCAGGACTCCGGCCTGCCCCGACGTTTGGGCAGGCCGGAGTCCTGCCCCACTAAACCACACCCCTGCCCTTACGGACCTCCTCTTTCTACGCTACCGTCACCGCCCCGGAGCCTGTCATGGTCGCCCTGCCGGAAACCGTCCTCCAGTTCGGCTCCGGCCGGTTCCTGCGGGGCTTCGCCGACCTGTTCATCAGCCACGGCAACGCCGGCGGGCAGGCCGTCGGCCGGGTGGTCGTCGTCCAGTCCACCGGCGACGGCCGGGCGGCCGGGCTGAACCAGAGCGGCGGCCGGTATCACGTCGTCGTCCGCGGCTACGAGGACGGCGACGTGGTGGACCGGGTGGAGGTGTGCGACAGCGTCAGCCGGGCGCTGCACGCCCCGACCCAGTGGGCCGAGGTGCTGGAACTGGCCAAGTCGCCGGCCCTGCACACGGTGCTGTCGAACACGACGGAAGCGGGCTACGCCCTCGATCCGGCCGACGGCCCGACGGACGCCCCGCCGAAATCCTTCCCGGCCAAGCTGCTGGCCGTGCTGCACGCCCGCTGGCAGGCTGGGGGCGAGCCGCTCACCGTCGTGCCGTGCGAACTCATCGAGGGGAACGCCGGCATCCTCCGCGGGCTGCTCCACCAACTGTCCGTCGCCTGGCAGTTGCCGGCCGGCTTCACCGACTGGCTGGCCCGCTGCCCGGTGCTGCACACGCTGGTGGATCGGATCGTCACCGGCACCCCGGCCGAACACCCGCTGCTGGCCATCGACCCGATGCTCGTCGTGGCCGAGCCGTTCGCCTTGTGGGCCATCGAGACCCACGCGGCCAGCGGCTTCACGCTCACCCACCCGTCGCTCACCCGGACGGCGGACGTGACCCCGTACTTTTTGCGGAAGGTGCGGATTCTGAACGCCGCCCACACGGCTTTGCTCATTATGGCGAAGCCGCGAGGGTTTGCGATCGTCCGCGAGGCAGTGGAAGACCCGGACCTCGGGGCCTGGCTGCGACGGCTGCTGAGCGAAGAGATCGTGCCGACGCTGGAAGGCCGGGTGGACGGGCCATCCCGGTTCGCCGAGCAGACGCTGGAGCGGTTCCGCAACCCGTTCCTCGACCACAAGTTTAGCGACATCGCCCTGCACCACGCCAGCAAGGTGCAGGTGCGGCTGGTGCCCACCCGAGACGAGTTCGCGGCCAAATTCGGCCGCCCCCCACCGCTTTTGGGCGAGGTGATCGCGGCAGCAGGTCTCGGTTCGTAGCCCGACGGCGTACAGGGTGAGCAGCGTGGGGATGTCGCCCGGGGTCTGGTAGTACTCCGTGCTGAGCCGGTCCAGCGTGGCGTCGCCGGCCGGCGGCAGGGCGGCGAGCTGGCGGTGACGCTCGTCCGTGTCGGCGGCCGGCCCGGCCGGGGCGAACAGTTCGACTGCCGCCCGGACCAGGGCGGCGTAGGCCGGTGCCCCGACCGCCTCGAACGCGGCCGCCGCGTCGCCGGCCGTTGACCCGGCCGAGTTGACGAAGTACTGGGCGAACCCGCCGTTACACACCTCGGCGTTCAGCACCCAGGTGACGTAAAACGCCCGCTGCACAGGTGAAAGCGGCTCGCCGGCCGCCAGCCGGTCGAGCACGACCGTCACCGGCTCGGCGACGCCACCAAGCCGGGCGAGGGCCTGGGCGGCGGCCTGGCCGATCTCCCGCGCCCCGTCGCCGCCGGGGGAAGCCCAGCCCGCCGCCGCTTCGGCCAGAGTGTGCGCGTCGGGCGACCGCTGCCGGGCCAACTGGTTCAGCAGGTGGCCGATACTGCGGGCGATGAAGGAGTCGTCCGCACGCGGTCGGAGAGCGTTCAGCAGCCCGGCCACCCGGTCCGGCGGCAGCGGGACGGCGTGTTCGTCGGCGGCTTGCAACAGACTGTACAGCCGCGGGTTGTCGGCCGAGAACCGACGTGCGGCGAGCAACTCCGGCAACGCTCGGGTTCGGTCGTGCCGGACCAACACACCGGCCGACGCGAGGGGATTGTCCGTGTACGCCCCGTCGTCCAGCAGTTCGGCGACGCGGCCGAACACCCCAGCGGCGAAGTCCGGGCTGACCCGGCCGGCCGTCAGGGCCGCGCTGACACCCCAGACGGCCGGCCCACCGGCCGAGCCGCTCGAACTTGGCGGTTGCCGGCCAGCAAAGCTCGTCCACCAGCAGGTTCTCGACCAGACGGTCGATGACCGCCGGCCGTATCCGGTCGGGGTCGAAGGCGGCCAGTTCGGCCTCGTTGTCGGCCCGCTGCCGTTCGGCACGCATCCGCAGCCGGGGCATTTTCACCCACCGCCAGAAGCCGCGGGTGGTGTCCGGCGGGTCAGTCGGTTCGGGCATCGCCTTCCAGCCGGTGGGGGTACTCATCCAGCGCCTGCGTGGTGACAGCCCCGGATACGCGTCGTGCCGGTGGCGGCGGCGAAAACGTGGTTCGGCTGCGGGTCGGACACGGGCTTCCAGCCGGGGGCGGATTTCTGGGAATACTAGCCCCCGGCCGGCGTCAGGGGGTGGGAGCGGGAAATTTACCCGGACTCCCGTTGCCGCCCCCCGGGGCGGTCCTAAGAACCCCGTTACCTCCGACCCACCCGGCCGGGGCCACGAGTCGAGTTTTGGTCGGCAGACGCCGATAGCTGAGTGGACCCCGGTCCCCCGAACCCGAGGATGCTGACATGACCCGACGACTGCTCGCCCTGTCGGCGACCCCGGCCGCCGAATTCCGGCCGTGGTTCGACGCGTACACCGCCGTGGTGCCGACGATGGCCGCGGACGAGGAAGAAGTGGACGACGAGGACGACGACGACGACGACGACCTGGACGACGACGACGACGACCTGGACGACGACCTGGACGACGACCTGGACGACGACCTGGACGACGACCTGGACGACGACCTGGACGACGACGACGATGAGGACGACGACGATGAGGACGAGGCCGACGTGGCCGAGTGACGCCACCCGGCGGCGGCCGTCGGCACAACCCGACCGGCCGCCGCCCTCGTTCCGCCACGGGCGAATTGCCCAGCTACCCGGCCGGGGTATAATCTGATTGACGCCTCGCTTCGCCTGGCCACCCGGGGATCGCGATGCCCAGCCCCGCCCGTCGGTCTGATTCCGCCGCCCTGGCCCGACTGGCCGAGCGGCCCCAACTCGACTTCGAGTTGGAGTTCTTCGCCGCCCTGCTCGCCCGGCTGCCGGACTTCCCGGACGCCCTGAGCGTGCAGGCGAGCAACTTGTCTGCCAAGGGGCTGCTGCGAGAAGGGCTGAAGGTGGACCAGCGGCTGGTCCAGCTCCGCCCGGCCGACCCCACCGCCCACTACAACCTGGCCTGCCGGTACGCCCTGCTCAAGCAGCCAGACCTGTGCCTGACCAGCCTCCGCCGGGCGGTCGAACTCGGCTACCGCGACTTCCGGTTCATGACACAGGACCGCGACCTGGACCTGGTGCGGAAAGACCCGCGGTTCAAGCAGCTCATCCGCGAGTACGCCAACCGATGAGCGTTTGACTGGTGGCCGCCGCTCACCCGCTCGGCGGGCCGCTCGCCGCGGCGGCGGCCAGTTGCGGCATCTGCTCCCGCATGAAGCCGACGAGCTGCTTCAGTCCCACCGGCCGCACGAACACGTCCGACCCCGGGTGCCCCACGGCGGCGTCGGCCCACTGGGCCTGGTCCTCGTTCAGCAGCAACATGCCGCACAGGTCGAGGCCGGTCACTTCGGCCTCCCGCAGCACCTTCTCGAACGCCCGCACCCCATCCTCGTTAGCCGTCCCGGCGTCGATCAGCAGGGCGTGGTACGGGGCCGTCTGGTACCGCTTGAGCGCCTGCGAGGCGTCGGCCGACATGAGTACGCGGAAGCCGATCTGCCGGAGGCGGTCGCGGAAGGCGTCCTGCAACTTGGGGTGCTGCTCGACGCAGTAGATGGTCATCGGGCCGGGGGCGGTCCGGTCCACCTCCGTCGCCCCGGACAGCTCGGCCCGGCACGACTTGATGGCCTCCAGGAAGGCGGCCGGCGACTGGTGCCGCAGGTGCGGCTCGAACGCCACCGCCTTACCGATGAGCCGCTGCACCTCCGGCGGCAGCCCGACCTCCGGCCCCCGCTTGGCCAGCGTCGCCTCCACCTCCATGTACCGCCGCGGCTGCATCTTCACGTTCTTGTCCCGGGTGAGCGGCATGAGCGGCTCGCCGGCGATCATCTCGTACAGCACGTGCCCGAGGAAGTAGACGTCCGACCGGATGTCCCCCTTCGTCACCCCCGTGGCCTTCTCCAGACCGGCGTAGTCGAGCGTCCGATCAACGGCCACGTCCTCGTCCTTGTCACTGTTCCGCCCGACCGTGATGCCGGCGGCGTCCTGCTGGGCGCTCATCTCGGCCAGCCCGAAGTCCACCAGCTTGGTCAGTTTGTCCGTGGACACCAGGATGTTGGTCGGCTTGATGTCCCGGTGGGTCAGCCCGCGGCTGAAGGCGTACACCAGCCCCTGGGCGCACTCCTCCATCATGCGGAGGGCCTCGTCCACCCCCAGCTTGCCGCGGACGCTCAGGATGTTCCGCAGGTTGTCGCCCTCGACGAACTCCATGACGATGAAGTACTGGCCGGTCGTGGCGTCTTTGTTGACGGCCAACATGCCGACGACGTGCGGGTGTTGCAGGGTCATGCCGACCCGGCCCTCCCGCATGAACTGGTCCACCTTCTGCTTGTTGTCGGTCCACTTGTGCCGCAGCACCTTGACGGCCACCACCTGCCCGCTGCGGGGGTCGTCGCCGCGGTACACCCGGCCGAACGTCCCCGAGCTGATTTTGTACAGGATGCGGTAGCCGCCCAGGAAGTAGCCGCCGGTGTCGCCCTTGAGCAGCTTCGACCCCTGCAGCGGGGTGAGCCGGCCGCGGCGGGTGAGCAGGGCGATGAGGTCGGACGCCGGGGCGTCCTTGCGGCCCAGCTCGTACAGCACCTCGCGGGCGGTGTGGTCGTCCAAAAGCCCGACCCGGACGGCGAACTGGGCCAGGGCGTCGGCGTCGACGGGTTCGTCCATTGGCGGGCTTCGCGGGGGAACCGTGGGCGTCCCCACCAGCCTAGCCGGGGGGGGCGGCCGGTGCAACGGGCTGGCGTTGACCGGCCCCGCACTGGCGGGTATTCGGGCCGGTCGGACCGGCACACGCGGGGGGCGGGCGGTGACACGATTGCTGGCACTGGCGGCGGCCGTCTCCACACTCACGCCGGCCGGCTGCGCGTCCGGCTGGGACACGCTCACCAGCCGCCGCTTCCGGGACGCCCCGTTCGGCACCGCGTTCGGCAAGGAAGACGACCCGCTGACGGTCCTTCGTACCAGTCCGGTGGGTGACGAGCGGGCCAGGGCCATGACCCGGCTGAAAGAGCCGGACGCCGGCCCCGACCGCGATGAGGCGGTGCGGCTGCTGGCCACGGCGGCGGGGGCCGACCCCAGCCCGTGGGTGCGGCTGGCGGCGGTGGACGCCCTCGGCCGGTTCAAAGACCCGCGGGCCGGTGAATCGCTGGTGGCCGCCTACCAGTCCGCCCCGGGCCAGCCGGCGAAGATGGCCGACGGCCTGCCGCCGTTCCAGACGGCCGGCCAGCGGTCGCCGATCACCCGCGGCGTGGCCGACCTCCGCGGGCCGCAGGGGTTCCCGCCGGACCAGGTGGCCGGGCTGCGGGTCCGCATCCTGGACGCCGTCGGCAAGCACGGCCAGCCGGCCGGGGTGGACCTGCTGGCCCGGGTGGCCGAGGCGGGCGACGGCCCCGGCGACGACACCGACCCGGTGGCCCGGGACTCGGTGCGGCAGGCGGCGGTGCGGAACCTGGGCACGGTCAAGCAGCCGCGGGCGGTGGCCGCCCTGGCGAAGGTGCTGGCCGCCGAGAGCGGGCGGGACATCACCGTGGCGACACTGGCCCACGACGGGCTGAAGTCGCTCACCGGCAAAGACCTGCCGGCCGACCCGAAGGAGTGGGACGCGGTGGTGCAGGCCGGGGCGACGCTGCCGGGTTCGCCCCGGTAGGGGGTCGTGCGTCCGGTTGGGGCGAGCGGGGGTGTCAGCCCTCCGTGCCTGGGCAAGTTGCCGGCGAACCGCTTGCCACGGAGGGCCGACGCCAAACGAACACACCATCCGGTGCGGCCGGCTGGTGTAAAACGCCGACGCCGACCGGCCGGCGGCACACCGTGGCCGTTCGGCGTCCCTGGCGGCCGTGCATTGCGGCCCGCGGGCGGGCTGTTTGTGGCACCGACCGACAACCCCGACTACTGGACGTAACTCCGGGCAGTGGTGCCGCCGTTCTTCGACTTCCACGAACGGATTGGCTGCTGGCCCGACGCCCCGAAGGGCGGCACCCGGTGGGAGATCGTGGCCATGAAGAAGGGGCTGCTGATCTTTCGCGGCAGCGGCACGGCGAAGGTCGGACTGCGCGAGGCGGGCGCGGTGCGGCTGGCCGAGGGACTGCCGCCGCCGGTATTCGACGCCAGCCGCAAGTTACGGGGGTGGCACCGGATGGCGTGAGGCGGTAGTCAGATCGGGGCAGTGTTGGCCGTAACCCAGTCGTACACCAGCCGCGAATAGTCGAGGAAGTTATCCAGATCGGCGACCGATTTCCGGGTGGCTGCGAGTAGGGCCGGCACTTCAGCCTGGAACCGGGTGTAGTGATGCCAGACGTGGAGGCCGCCAGGCAAGTCCTGTGCGGTCTGGTTGAACAACCAGTTGCGGACCTGTTGGATCAACTCCTTGGGTTCGCCGCCGTGGCTACGGCTGTCCTGGCCGGCGATGTCAGAAAGTGACTGCTTGAATCGGTGCGGCACGGAGTCCAGAACCAGTGCCACTTTGCGCCGCTGTCTCGGCCCGCCCGCACACTTGCAGCCGAGGAACAAACCTAGCTCGAACGGCATGTTGAACCGCGGCAACCCGTCTGTGCTTTCGACCCGCGACAAGTCGTGAAGGCCGAAGCACGAGCCGCGGATCAGCTCGATGATCCGGCCGAATCTGGTGGCCCCGGAGTCGTCCACTTCCACCGCGCAACGGGGGAGATACCCGCAGTAGTAGACGACGAACACGGCAGCCCGGAACAGCGGGCGATACTCGTCGTCGAACGGGCAGTTGATGAAAACGCTGCGGTCGTACTGGTCGCCAGAGGTCATCGGATCGGGCCGACGGACTCGCGTGCCAGCCGCTCGTCTCGCACCTTAACGACCGCCGCCCGGATGGCCTTCGGATCGATCTTGCCTCGCCCAGGCGGTGGGAGTAACCGGATCGGGATGCCGTCGAGGATGCGGACGACGCCCTTCTGCTTCTTGCCCTTATTCATGACGCGATCTCACGGGGATGTCTTTAATCTACCACACGCTACGGGGCGTCGTCACGACGGCACTGCCCGAACAAATGCACGGCCTGCCGGCCGCTGATCGTCTCCTTCGCCACCAGTTCGGCAGCGATCGCCTCCACCGCCCGCCAGTGGCCGTCGTCGGCGAGCAGGTTCTCGACCTTCGCCAGCATCCGCCGCTCGTAGCGGTCCAGGCCCCGCTCGCTGGCCCGCTGCAACATCAGCGACCGGGCGAATCGCAAGTCCCGCACGGCCCCGCCCCGTTCATAGATGCCGGTGGCCCTCGCCTCGGCGGCCATGCCGGCGAGGGAGATGAGGATTTCGTCCTCCAGCCCGTCGTCGGTCGGCTGGTGGCGGCCCTTCTTGAACTCGCACTGGCCGAGCCGGTCGGCGTTCGGCCGGACCGTCACCCGGTGCACCGGCCGGCCGAGGGCCAGGGCCACGACGGCGTGGCCGGCCTCGTGGTACGCCGTGGCGACCAGTTCAGACGGCGACGACGGCATTCGCCGCCTCCGCTTCGGCGGCCGTGATGCGGGCGGCCAGCCCCTCGCTCACCTTCGACGTGCCCTTGCACTTCGGGTACTTGAGGCAGCCGAGGAAGTACCGCCCGCCGAACCGCGACTTCTGCAACTTCATCGGTCCGCTACACTCCGGGCACTGGTCGTCGATCAACACCTCCGGCATCTTCGCCTTCGGGGCGGCCGGCGTCGCAGCGGGCAGCACGTCCTTGAGCTTCTCCTTGAGTTCGGCACTCAGCGGTTTGGCGTTGCGGCACTTGGGGTACGCGGTGCAGGCCAGGAACGGCCCCCGCGGTCCCTTCTTGACCGTCATCGGGCTGTTGCACTTGTCGCACGCCACGCCGGGATCGACCGCCTTCACCGGCAGGCCGTCGGCGCCCAGGTCCACGATGTTCTTGCACTTCGGGTAGCCGGTACAGCCGAGGAACGGGCCGCGCTTGCCCTCCCGCCGCAACATGGGCGAGCCGCACTTCTCGCACTTGATGTCCGTCGGCGTCGCGGAGACGACCGGCTTGCCCTCGGCGTCCAGGTTCTGCGTGCCCTTGCACTCGGGGTAGCCGCTGCAGCCGAGGAACGGGCCGTTCTTGCTCACCCGCTGGTACATCTTCTTGCCGCACAGCGGGCAGTCGAAGTCGGTCAGCACCGGCTGCGGCCGGGCCTCCTCCCCCTCGCCCGGCTTGATGTACTTGCACGCCGGGTCTTCCTTGTACCCCGAGCAGCCGACGAACTGCTTGCCCGTCTTCTGGCTGAACAGCACGATCAGGGCGCGACCGCACTGCGGGCACTTCTCGCCCGTCTCGATGCCCTTCTGCGGCGGCATGGCCGTCCGGGCGTGTTCCAAGTCTTTGGAGAACGGCCCCCAGAACTCGTCCAGCACGGCCCGGTACCCGCACTTGCCGGTCTCGATCTCGTCCAGTGCCTCCTCGAAGTGCGAAGTGAACTTTAGGTCCATGACCTTCGGGAACCACTGCACCAGCAGGTCGGTGACCGTCTTGCCCACGTCGGTGGCGAAGAACCGGCGGGCGTCCTGGCGGACGTACCCGCGGGCCTGGATGGTCTCGATGATGCTGGCGTACGTGGACGGCCGGCCGATGCCCTCCTTCTCCATCTGCTTGACCAGCGACCCCTCGTTGAACCGGGCCGGCGGCTGCGTGAAGTGCTGCGTCTCGAACAGGTCGAGCCGGTCCAGTGGCATCTTCTCCGTCAGCCGCGGCAGCTCGGTGTCCTCCGACTTGGTCGGCATGACCTTGCGGAAGCCGTCGAACTTCTCGATGCGACCGCTGGCCCGGAACAGCCCCGGCCCGGCGGTGACTTCCACGCTGGTGACGGCGAACACGGCGTTGGTCATCTGGGACGCCACGTACCTCTGCCAGACGAGCGTGTACAGCCGCAACTGGTCGCCCGCCAGCCCGGCCCGGGCGACGCGGTCGGGGGTCATGGCCACGTCCGTCGGCCGGACGCACTCGTGGGCCTCTTGCGCGCTCTTGCCGCTGGCGTACAGGTTCGCCTTGTCCGGCAGGTAGCGGTCGCCGAACGCCCCGGGGATGAAGTCCCGCACCGCCTTCAGCGCCTCCGGCCCGATGCGGGTGGAGTCGGTCCGCATGTAGGTGATGAGCGCGACCGTGCCCTCACTGCCGAGGTCCACGCCCTCGTACAGCCGCTGGGCCGTCTGCATGGTCCGCGACGCGGCGAACTTCAGCCGGACGTTGGCATCCTGCTGGAGCGTGCTGGTGGTGAACGGCGGCCGGGGCCGCTGCTGCTGGTCCTTCTGCTCGATCTTTGAGACGACGTACGGCACGCCCGTCAGCGCGGCCGTCAGCCGGTCGGCCTCCACTTCATTGGGCACCTTCACCTCGGCCCCGTTGAACCGGGCCAGCTTGGCCAGGAAGCTGCCCGCCGGAGGGGTCGGAATGCCGGACTTCTCCTCCGGCTCGCCGTCGGCGACGGTCGGCTCCTCGTCCGGCTTCTCGGCGACGGGCTTCTTGGCCTTGTCTTCGCCCGGCTTCTTCTTGGCCAGAATCTTCGACTTCTTCGGGTCCACCGCCCACGTCACCGTGCCCTGGGGCGACAGAAGGGCCGTGAGTTCCCAGTACTCCTCCGTCTTGAACGCCTCGATCTCCCGCTCGCGGTCCACGATCAGTTTGACCGCCACCGACTGCACCCGGCCGGCACTCAGGCCGCGCGTCACCTTCTCGCCGAGCAGGCCGGACAGCGGGAAGCCCACCACCCGGTCCATGGCCCGGCGGGCCTCCTGGGCCTTCACCCGGTCCATGTCGATGCGGTCGGGCGCGGCCATCGCCGCCTGGATGGCCCCCTTGGTGATCTCGTTGAACCGCACCCGGAACGTCGTGGCCGGGTCCAGTTGCAGCTCGTCGGCGATGTGCCAACTGATGGCCTCGCCCTCGCGGTCGGGGTCGCTCGCCAGGTACACCCGGCCGGCCTTGTTGGCGGCCGCCTTCAGCTCGTCAAGGATGTCCTGCTGGGTGCGGCGGCCCTTCCGCTTGGCGTTCTTCTTGGCCCCGGCGTCCACCAGGTAGCGGAGCTTCCAGCCGTCGGCGATGCGGATGCCGGACACCTCCTCGCCGGCCTGCCGGCGGCCGGTGGCCAGGTCGCGGACGTGGCCGTAGCTGGCCAGCACCTTGAACTTGCTGCCCAGGTACTTGTTGATGGTCTTGGCCTTGGCCGGCGACTCGACCACCAGCAGGTCGTACCCGCCCTTGCCGGCCGGCGCCTCGCCGGCGGCGGCCGGGGCGGTGCGGGTGCGGCGGGCGGCGGCCGGCTCCACCCCGGTCGGGACGGCCGACTTCTTCACCGCCGGCTTCCGCTTTTTCGGCGCGGCCGGGGGGGCGTCGTCGGTCGCGGTCGTCTTCTTCCTGGTGGGCACCGATGCGGCTCCGTGTTGCGGTTGTGGCGACCGGCCGGGTTCGTACAATTGTTGCTCAGGGGTCGAGCAAACCCCACCACAGTTAGTACAGGCGATAGACGGGTGTCAAGCCCGGGGGCCACAAGTGCCACCCGTTTGGCACCCCGTCCGCACGACGCAACCGGGGACAGGTCATGGCGTTCAACCCGTTCGACGTGTTCCGGCGGAACCAGAAAATCCTGTTCGCCTGCCTCACCGTGTTCATCATGTTCACCTTCGTCCTGAGCTTCGGCCAGGGCGACTTCTTCTCCCAGGTGCCCCGCTGGCTGGCCAGCGGTCGCAGCCGGGGCGGCACAGTGCTTGCCGAGGTGAACGGGTCGAAGGTGTACTCCAGCGACTTAGAGCAGGCCCGCGGGGAACGGGTGCTGGCCAACCAGTACATGTTTGTGGCCGCCCGCCGCGGGGCCGACAGCCTGCTCAAGTACGTACAGGAGAGCCAGAGCCGGGTGTCGGCCGAGGCCCGGCCGGCCATCGAGGCCGCCGCCGGTGCCCGCAACGGGCTGCTCAACCTGGCCAACTTCGGCAGCCTGAACGACCCCCAGGTGCAGCAGTTCGCCGGGTTCATCCTCCAGCAGGCCGACCGGGCGATGGGCGGGGTGAACGCCGTCATGGCCGCCCCGAACGCCAAGCCGACCGACCAGGAGGTGGCCGCCGCCGCCAAGTCGATGCTGGAACTCACCCTCCGCACCGCCTTCGCCCGCTCCGCCCATTATTTCGACAACCAGCCGAACGCCTCCAACCGGGACGTGATGGACTTCCTGCTGTGGAAGGCGAAGGCCGACCAGCTCGGCATCCGGCTGAACGACGCGGCCGTGGCGCGGCTGGCCAACGACGAGTTCTTCGGCAAGCTGACGAACGACGACTGGAAGACGGCCGAGGACGCCCTCCGCGGCAAGCAGGGGTTCAACGCCGACGCCCTGCGGCGGGCGCTGGGCGACGAGTTCCGGGTGCGGGCCGCCCAGCTCGCCGTCCTCGGCAGCCTGAGCCAGCGGTCCGGCATGTCGGCCACCGACAGCCCGTACGACTTCTACAAGTTTTTCCGCGAGCAGACGAACGCCGCCCGGTACGCCCTCGTCACCGTGCCGGCCGACAACTACCTGGACAAGGTGGCCGGCACGCCGACCGAGGCCGAGCTGCTCAGCCTGTTCCAGAAGGCCAAGTCCGTCGAGCCGAACCCGGGCAACCCGTCCGTCGGCATCAAGGAGCCGCGGCGGGTGAAGCTCGGGTACGTCGAGATCACGGGCGACGAGCCGTTCTACAAGGCGAAGGCCGCCGCCACGGTCAAGGCCGCCGAGGAGACGTTGCAGCCGGCCACGCCGCCGGGCCAGGCGGCGGCCGCTCTGGCCGGGCCGGCGGTGCTGGCCGGGGCCGAGGGACCGGTCGGCCGGCAGTACGCCCAGTACAAGCTGGGCCACAACCAGCAGGTGCTGCGGGACTGGGGGTCGCCGGTGCCGTTCGGCGGGGCCAGGCCGCTCGACAGCCACGTGCTGGAGCCGCTGAACGTCGTCGCCCTGACGGCCGCCTTCGCCGCCGGCGGGCCGCTCACCGCCCCCACGGTATTCGTGGCCGACGGGTTCGCCAGCGACCGCATCGCCAAGCTGGAGAGCGTGCTGCCCATGCTGACCGTGCCGGTCGGCCTGGGCACCGGGTCGCTGGCCGGCGTGCTTGGGGCGGCCGGCGGACTGGGGGCGTTCACCAGCCCGCTGCCGAAGGCGGCCGTCGCCGGGCTGCTGGCCGAGCGCGCCCGCGAGGAGGTGGCCCGCACCGCCGCCGGCGAGGACATGACCACCCTGGGCACCGAGCTGAGCAAGCCCGGGACCAAGCCGGACGACTCCGAGGCGAAGGTCAAGGCGTTCGCCAAGGAGCGGGGCCTGGCCGCCGGCGGCTCGACCGACCTCCGCGACGTGTTCATGCTCGTCTCCGACCCCGGGCTGAAGAAGCTGGCCGAGCGGTTCGAGACCGAGACGACCCAGGGCCGGCCGGGGCTGTTCGTGGACCCGGCCGCCTTCGGCTTCCGCTTCCTGTTCGAGATGGACCCGGCCAGCGCCGGCCGCCAGCGGGTCAGCACCGGCCTGTACAAGCCGCAGACCTTCCCGGAGAGCGCCCAGTTCGGCCCGTCCCCCGGCCAGCCGGCATTCCTGGTGTGGCGGACCGAGGACAAGCCGGCCGAAAGCCCCCGCACACTCGACGACCCGGCCAAAAACCTGTACGGCCAGACCGCCCGGGACAAGACGATCGCCGCCTGGAAGCGGATGAAAGCCCGCGAGCTGGCCCGCACGGCGGCCGACGACCTGGCCAAACTCGCCCCGAGCTTCGGCCAGTCGTCGGTGGAAATCGAGATGAAACTGCGGGACGAGGTGGCCAAGCTGGCCGGCCAGTTCGCCGACCCGGGGGCCAAGAGTCGGGTGCAGTACCACGAGATCGACCGGGTGGCCCCGCTGGTCAGCAACTTCTCGTTCGTGCCCGGCCAAGGCGGGGTGGCTCCGTTCGCGGTCGGCCGCAGCAGCTACATGCCCTTCCCCGGCCCGGACTTACAGTCGGCTCTGATGGACAACCGGGCCAAGCCGCTGGGCACCGCCGCCGTCGCCGCCGACGTGCCGGGCGACCGGGCATACGTGGCCGTGCTGCTGTACAAGCAGGACAAGACGGCCGACGAGTTCGGGCTGACCGTGTACGGCCCGACCGCCACGCAGATGCAGGGCAACGAGCTGGCCACGGCAGTGCGGTCGCGGCACCAGGAGGAGGTGCGGCGGGAAATTCGTGACCGGGCCGTGTCGCTTCTGAAGGCCGAGTTCCGCTACGACAAGGAGAGCGACGAGCTTAACAAGAAGGCGGACCTGTCCGGCGACTGACCCAGCCCGGCCGCCACGCCCTGGCGAAAGGCGGCCGTTCGTGACCACCCTGACCCCGGCCGGACGACCGATGAGCGCGCCCGCTGGCCGCAGCCTGCTCGACCGATTAGCCGACGGTCACCAGTCGCCGGCCTGGGCCGAATTCGTCCGCCTTTACACCCCGCTGCTGCAATACTGGCTCCGCCCGCACCTGCTCCAGCCGGCGGATGTTGAGGATGTGGTCCAGGACGTGCTACTGATTGTGTTAGCCAAGTTGCCGGAGTTCAAGCCGGCCGCCCCCGGGGCCTTCCGGGCTTGGCTGCGGGCCATCCTCAGCTACCGCCTCCAGACGTTCTGGCGGAAGAAGATCAGGGGGCCGGCGGTCGGGGCGTTCGACGCCATGCTGACCGGGCTGGGCGACCCGGCCAGCGAGTTGAGCCGCACCTGGGACGAGGAACACGACCGGCATGTGATCGGCGGGTTACTCGCGATCGTCCGCCCGCGGTTTATGCCAAGTACTTGGCAGGCGTTCTGGCGGACGGCCATTCTGGAGGAATCGCCGGCGGCCGTGGCGGTGGCCCTCAAACTCACCCCGAACGCCGTGTTCATCGCCCGCTCCCGGGTGATGCAGCGGCTGCGGGAAGAGGCGGCTGGGCTGGTGGACGAGGCCTGACCGTCGGATCGGGGTTGAAAGGTTTCGGCCGGCCGGCACATATGTTTGTCAGAGGCGAGCGGCCACCTCGTAACCCAGCGTTCCTCATGACTCAGACGACCTTACACCCGTCCGCCGACCGCCTGGCCGCGTTCCTCAACGGCCAGCTCGGGCGGGACTTGCACGCGGAGGTCGAAGCCCATGTCGCGGACTGCCCGTACTGCCTGGTGGTGATGAGTCGGGTGCCGGACGGGCCGCTGGCACGGCTGGCCCGGAAGGCAGCGATGCGGGTGTCAGTCAGTGACAACACCCCCCTACCCGGCAGCCTGCGGGCCGACTAACCGCGGGAGGTCGGCGTGAAACTCATTCTGGCCGTCATACCGCCGGGCCGCCTGGAGGCGGTGAAGGACGCCCTCAGCCGGGTCGAGGTGTTCCGACTGACGGTGGTGGACGTGCAGGGGTTCGGCCGGCAGAAGGGGCAGACCGAATTCTACCGCGGCCACGAGCTGACGGTGAACATGCTCCGCAAGGTCCAACTGCAAATCGCCGTCAACGAAGACTTCGTCGAGCCGACCATCCGGGCCATCGTGTCGGCGGCCCGCACCGGGACGGAGGGCCGCATCGGGGACGGTAAGATTTTCGTGCTGCCGCTAGAGGATTGCGTCCGCATCCGCACCGGCGAGCGCGGACCTGAGGCGATCTAGTCGGGCACGTTTCAACGTGCCGTCGGCCACTGCACCACGCGTCGACACGCAGTAGCGTGCCTTACTTCAGTTTGGTGGCCAGGGCGGCTTGCACCTCGGCCGGTGCCCGGACGATGAGCGACAGGCTCGGGTAGTGGAACTGGATGGTGGCCGGCCCGTTGTTCTGCTTCCACACCATTGGGTCCACTCCCCGGGTGATGGCGTCGATCACGAACTGGGCATTCTGCACCGTCTGCTGGGCGTCGGCCACCGGGCCGAGGCCGACGGCCCCGCCGAACCCGGCCGCCACCGCGTCGCCCAGGTAGTACGACCGCGTCACCAGCGACTCGCGGGCCTTGTCCAGGCTCATCACCACGATGGCCTTGTCCTTGATGACGAACGTCAACCCCTGGCTCTGGAGGACGGCCCGCAGGGCGGTGCGGACGCTTACCCCCGGCGGGAAGCTGACCGGCCGCCGCTTGTCCGCCCCGACCGCGTCCAGCGACGGCTCGTCGATGTACAGCGGCTGGTTGGACAGCGTCGAGAGGCTTTGCAGCGTCTCCTCGAACGGCAGGTTCGTCACCGGCGGGCCGGCCGGCTTCTCCAGCGCTGCCAGGATGCGTTCCTCGTCCGGCCCGAGTCGCGGTCGCAGCCGGTCGCGGAGTTCCTGCCGCTCCTTCCAGCCCGCCCCCAGTTCCATGTCCTTGCGGGCCGGCAGGGCCGACCGCGAAATGTCGTTCTGGACGGCGATGAACCGCTCGGCCTGCTCCCGGGCCAGGTTCTTCGATTCGGTCAGCCGGTCGGTCATCGCCCCCTGGCCGTCGAGCACTTGCACCGCCGGGTTGGCCGGGTACTTCTGCACCAGGGCTGCCAGCTTCACCCGGGCCTCGGTGGGCTTGCCGGCCTCGTGCAGCCGGCCGACCTCGGCCACGCCGTCCCGCACCGCCTTCGCCTCCGCCAGCGCCGCCTCCAGGGCCGCCCGCTGCGACTCCTTCAGCTTGGCCAGCCGGGCGTCCGGGCCGGTCGGCAGCGGCTTGCCCTCCAGCACGGCCAGCCGGTCCTGGATGTCTTTCGCCAGCTTCAGCCGCTTCTCGCCGCTGACGTTGCCGTTCAGGTCGAGGGCCGCCTGGAGCGCCTTCAACGCCTTCACCCCCTCGGCCGCCGACAGCTTGGCGAACGAGTCGGCGTTCGTGATGCCCTCCCGCACCTGGGTCTCGGCCTGCTGGTCGGCCACCCGCTGGCGGGCGGCGTCGTCGGCGAACGCCGGGGCGGCGACGGCCAGGGCGGCGACGGCCCACAGGCGGCGGAATCGGCGGGCGGCCATGTGTCGGCTCCGGACGGGGTGCGTCAGTTCAACGTACCCGCCGGCCGGCCCGTTTGCTAGCATCAGTCGGGCGGCGGCGGTCCCGGTTGACGACCGACCGGCCCGCGGGTACGGGTGCGGGGGGAGGGGGCGACCATGCGGCGACGGCGGACACTACTAGCTGTGCTGATGCTGCTCCTGGCCGTGGCCGGGGTGGCCGGCGGCGTCGGGTATCTGCTCAAGTCCGAGCCGGCCGACTACCTGGCGGCCGTGCCGGCCCAGGCCGACGACTCGGAGGTGGCAGCCAAAACTGTCACCAAGACCTCCGACTTCCGCACCAACCTGCGACAGCAGTCGGAGTGGGCTTCGACGTTCACCGCCGACGAGCTGAACGCCGTCATCCGCGACCAGTTCGCCGACCGCACCGAACTGTACGGCACCACCCTGAGTGGCCTGCGGGTGGTCGGCCGGGGGGACAAACTGCTGCTCGCCGCCCGCATCGGCGACGGCTTCCTGAGTACCGTCGTCAACCTGGAGGTGCGGGCGTGGCTGGTCGGCCCGGACCAGAACACCGTGGCCGTGGAGCTGGGCAGCCTGCGGGCCGGGGCCATGCCGGTCGGCAGCCACTGGCTGATGGACCGCATCACCGACGAGGTGCGGCAGTACAACACGGACGTGACCTGGTACCGGCACGACGGCCGGCCGGTCGGCCTGTTCAAGCTGTTCGCCGACGCCGCCCGGCCGCCGACCCGGCTGCGGAGCGTCACCCTGACGGACGGCCGCGTGACCGTCGCCGGCCGGGCCACCGGCGAGGCCGGCGTGGTGTCGCCGTAGGGTTATCGCCGGCGGCTGGCGAAGAACTCGTCGATCCGCCGCTTGGCCTCGTCCGACCCGGCCACCCGCAGGAACGCCGCACGCTCGACGGCCAGCCCGTCGGCCAGCGACAGGGCGGCCCCCAGGACGGCCGAGTTCACCGCCTCCGTCTGGGCCACGGTGTCCGACTCTTCGACCCGTGAGCCACCTCGATCCCAGGCTGGTAGCGGCTCGCCCTTCAGCTTGCGGTGCGCAATCACATCGGGCAGGCTCAGCAACACGCCCGCCGCGTGGTCGAGGAGTTGGTCGCTCGGCACCTGTACCAGAGCCAGGCTGGCGGCGACGGCGGCCGGGCCGTCCAGACTGCGGCCGGTGCGGAGCAGGTCGGTGGCCAGTTCTAGCCCGACGGCCCGGGGTAGCCGCTGGGTGCCGCCCCACCCGGGGATCAGGCCGAGCTTGGTTTCCGGCAGCCCGAGTTCCACCTTCGGGTTGGTGCCGACCACCCGGAAGTCGCACGCCAACGCCACCTCCAGCCCGCCGCCGAGGGCCGCCCCGTCGATCGCCGCACACGTCGGGAACGGCAGTGCCTCCAGCCGGACCAGTACCCGCAACCCCTGGTCCACCAGTTCGCCGCAAGCCGGGTCGTTCGGCCCCGACAGTGTCTGGAAGAGCTTCAGGTCGGCCCCGGCGATGAAGATGCCCGGCTTCGCGCTGGCCACCACCAGCCCGGCGAGGTCGGTGCGGCCGGTCAGTGGTGTGAGGGCAGCTTCCAGTTCGGCCCACAGCCCGGCCGACAGGATGTTGGCCCGGCTGTTCGGCTGGTCGAGGGTGAGGACGGCGACCCGGTCGGGCCGCTCCTCCACGCGGACGGCGGACATGAGCGAAACTCCGCGGGTTGGCTTCCCCGGTCGTAGCCCTAAGCGCTAGCGAGGGGCGTCCTCCCTCGCTAGCGCTTCGGGCTACGAACCGGGACGATCTGGTGTTCGCTCAACCCCAACGCCGGCAGCAGCCAGTCGGCGTCGGCCGCCTTGACGGTGCCGCCGGCCTCGATGTCCCGGGCGGCCTTGCCGGTGCCCCGGCGGCCGTACTGCAAGGTGGGCAGTCGCCGCGCGACCGCGGGTTCCACCGACCCGACGGCGGTGATGCAGTTGGCCAGCCCCGGCGGCATCCCCCGGGGGTCGTTGGCCGCCCGGTAGCTCACCCGGCCACCGTCGAGCAGTTCTCGTTCGGTCTGGGCGACCACGAACCGGGCCTGGTCGATCTGGTACGGGCCGAACAGCACCACCTTCTGCCCCTGGTCCGCAACGAACTTGAGCGTCTCGGGCAGGCCGAGGTTGACCCCGGCCTCCGGCCGCCGCGGGCGGAATAGGTTGATGACCAGATCCGCCGGCAGCCAGCTCACCGTCACCGCCTCGGCAACGGTGTGACCGTCGGCCCGGACGTAGGTGGCCCACGTGTGGGCGCGGGCCGGCCGCAGCGGGCCGGCGTCGCTGCCGAACAGCAGCAGGAAGTACCGGGCCGGCTCGACCGTGGGCGAGTCCGGCACGGTCGGCGGCTGGGCGAGCAGGGCGATGAGTAGCGAAATCATGGTGTGACCCCCGGTGCGGGGGCATTGTAGCCGGCCCAGTGGTTCGTAGCCCGAAGCGCGAGCGAGGACACACCTCGCTCACGCTTCGGGCT
>JAYVUZ010000108.1:0-14821 GCA_043787415.1 Fimbriiglobus sp.
CCTGTGCAGAGTTTCGCACAGGCTGAAAGCCTGTGCCACCAGACCGAGACACCACCCGATCGCTGACCCGGGGTTGACCCCCGTTTGCCCAGGCTGCTAAAGTCCGCCGCATGGCCCCGACCGCTGAAGCCCTGAAGAAAGTCGAAGAGGCCCGCTGGGCGGCCGAGTGGGGCTACTTCCGCACCCTCCACGAGTGGCTGCCGGACCCGTTCTTCCAGACCCAGGGGTTCGTCGCCTTCACCGTGCTGGTGCTGCTCGCCTACTGGCTCACCCCCCGCCGGTTCAACACCGCCCGGGTGCTGCTGCTGGTCGTCGCCTCGTTCCACTTCTACGCCGCCTGGAACGCCAGCCTGGCGTTCCTCGTCACCGCCACGGCCACCCTCGATTACGCCCTGGCCCGGTGGATGGACCGCATCGACCACCGGCCCCGCCGCCGCGCCGTCATGTGGCTGTCGGTCGGCATCAACCTCGGCGTGCTGGTGTACTTCAAGTACCGCGGGTTCTTCCTGAACGAGCTGCACGACGGCCTGGCCGCCCTCGGCGGCGCCCCGAGCTGGGGCAAGCTGTCGCCGCTGGACATCCTCGTGCCGTTCGGCATCAGCTTCTACACCTTCGAGGCGATCAGCTACGCGGTGGACGTGTTCCAGCGGAAGGTGAAGGCGGAACGCAGCCTGCCGCACTTTCTGCTGTTCATCCTGTTCTTCCCGCACCTCGTCGCCGGGCCGATCGTCCGCGCCGGGGATTTCCTCCGGCAGGCGCACCGGGTGAAGCGGTGGAACTGGGTGCGGGTGCAGGTCGGCGTGCAACTGCTGCTCATGGGGCTGTTCAAGAAGTTCGCCATCGCCGACCGCATGGCCATCTTCACCGACGGGCTGGCCGGGGCGCCGGGGCCGCTGTTGTCCCCCGAAACGCACAACTCGTCGGCCATCTGGCTGGCGGTGCTGGCCTACGCGCTCCGCATCTACGCCGACTTCAGCGGGTACTCGGACATGGCCGTGGGCACCGCCCACCTGTTCGGGTTCAAGCTGACGCAGAACTTCAACATGCCGTACCTCGCGCGGAACGTGCAGGAGTTCTGGCAGCGGTGGCACATCTCGCTCTCGACGTGGCTCCGCGACTACTTGTACATCCCGCTCGGCGGCAGCCGGTGTGGGCCGCTGCGGACGAACGTCAACCTGATGCTGACGATGCTGCTCGGCGGGCTGTGGCACGGGTCCAACTGGGGGTACGTCGTCTGGGGCGGGCTGCACGGCTTGTTGCTGGTCGGGCACCGCCAGTTCCAGGCGTGGGCGGCTGGCCGGCCGGCGGTGAAGAACTACCTGGAAACGACCGGCGGCACCGTGCTGCGGGTGGCCGTCACCTTCATCTGTGTGATGCTGTGCTGGGTGTTTTTCCGCCCGGACCTCGGCCCGGCCCTGACCATGTTGAAAAAGATGGTGCTCATCGACGTGACCGGCAGCGGCCTGCCGCTGCACAACCGCAGCCTGTGGTACACGGCGCTGTTCGTGCTCGGCTGTCACCTGCTCGTCGCCGGCGGCGTCTGGCGGTGGGTGTGGCGGCGGACTCCGCCGGAGGTGGCCGGCCTCGGCTACGCCGTCGCCTTCACGGTCGCGCTGGTGCTGGCCCCGGAGCAGCAGCAGACGTTCATCTACTTCACCTTCTGATGGGCACCGACCCGTCGAATGTTTTGGCGAGCGGCGGGCGTAAGCCCGCTGAGGGGACATTGTCTCCGCGGTTGGCAGTCTCGCACCCCGGCTGTGCCCCCTCAGCGGGCGTACGCCCGCCGCTCGCCAAAACTGCTCGCGCCCGCCGGGCCGTGTTGTGGGCCGCCGGGTTCGCCGTCGCATTCAACCTGGCACTCGGCCAAGTCGCCGAGCGGTACGTCCGGCTCCGCGACCCGCTGTACGGCGACAAGCGGGTGAAGCTGACGCCCAAGCTGCGGGACGGCAAGCCGCTGGTGCTGATGCTCGGCAGCAGCCGCACCGGGCTGGCCTTCCACGGCAAGCGGCTGGAAGCGACCTACCCCGTCGCCGCGTTCAACTACGGCATCCCGGCGGCCGGCCCGGTGACGCAGCTCGTCACCCTCGACCGGCTGCTGGCCAGTGGCGTGCGGCCATCGCTGCTGCTGGTGGAGGTGCTGCCGGCGATGCTGCAAGACCAGGGCGGCCCGCCGCGGGAGGCCGGCTGGCTGTACGCCGACCGGCTGACCAGCGCGGAGCGGGCGACGGTCATCCGCCACGGCTTCCCGGCGGCGGCCGTCAACAAGCGGTGGCGGGAGTCGGTGCTGTTCCCGGCCTACGCCCTGCGGTTCCAACTGATGTGCCGGATCAACCCGAGCGCCCTGCCGTGGCCGCTGCGGTTCGACTGGAGCCGCGGGGCCGACGAGTGCGGGTACGGCAGCCTCGTCGATCAGACCCCGGAGCCGGCCGACCGCGCCCGCCGGTTCGCGCAGACGAAAGCCGAGTACGAGGCCATACTCCGCGACTACCGCCCCGGCGGGCCGGCCATCGCCGCGCTGCGGGAGCTGTTGGACCGCTGCCGCGACGCGGGGGTGCCGGTGCGGCTGGTGCTGATGCCCGAGTCGGGCGAGTTCCGGGCGCTGTACGGCCCGGGGGCGGACGCCCGGCTGGCGGCTGTGCTGCCGGCGGACGTGGTGGACGCCCGGGAGTGGCTGCCGGACGACGCCTTCAACGACGGCCACCACATGCTGGCCCGCGGGGCCGAGGCGTTCACCGACCGGCTCGGCCGGGAGGTGGTGGCGGCGGCGGTGAAGTAACCCGCTCGGTCTTGGTGGGACAGGCATTTCTGCCTGTCCAAACTCGGACAGGCAGAAATGCCTGTCCCACCGAGTCAGGCCCAGGAGGCACACGGACGTGCCGAAGCTCTTGCGTGGCCCGCCCGCTCCGCGTGCGGTTCGGCTCCCCCGCGTCGTGGACGTGCGGGTGGTGGTGTCAGCCTCGGATCGCAAAGCCCGTACGCGGAGCGCGGGGGCCACGGTTGCACGCCGCGCTCTTCTCATCGGACTACTCGCCTACGTCGCGCTCCAGTTCGGCTTCCGCCAGGCCGTCCTCGCCGACGCCCTGCCGGTGGCCGACCCGATCTGGGGCGACAAGCTCGCCACCCTCCAGGCCCGGCCGACGCCGCCGACGCTCCTGGCGTTGGGCAGCAGCCGCACCCAACTGGCGTTCGACGCCACCGCCTTCACCGCCGCCACCGGCAGCGACAGCTTCAACTTCGGCACCCCGGCCGGCGGGCCGGCGACGTGTAACCTGTACCTGCGGCGGCTGTTGGCCGCCGGCCACCGGCCGCAGACGATCCTGCTCGAACTGCACCCCGGGTTCCTGCACCCCGGCGAGCCGCCGTTCGAGGCCCGCTGGCTGCACCCGTACCGCCTCCGCGGCGACGAGCCGGACCGGCTGCGGTCGTTCGGCTGGACCCTGCCCGACCCGCCACAGCACGGCTGGCGGGGCCACCTGGCGGCGACGAGCGTCTGGCGGATGGGGCTGCTGAACGAGGCCGCCCCGGTGTGGCTGCCGTGCCCGTTCGGGCTGACGCCCACGGGACGAGGCGACGCCCGCGGCTGGGTGCCGGGCATCGACCTGCCGCCGGCCGAGCGGGCGACGGCCCTCCGCCGCACCTTCACCCACTACGCCGACGTGCTGACCCGGTACGATGTCGGGGGGCCGGGGTGCGAAGCCGTCCGCGACACCCTGGCCCTGTGCCGGGCGCACGGCATCCGCGGGGCTGTGCTGCTCGCCCCGGAGTCGAGCGAACACCGCGGCTGGTACGGCGAGGCCGGGTCCGCCAAAATCACCGCCTTCGCCGCGTCCCTGGGGGTGCCGGTGATCGACGCCCGCGACTGGCTGCCGGACGCCCTCATCGCCGACGGCCACCACCTGACCCCGGACGGGGCGCGGGCGTTCACGGGTCGTCTGGCGGCCGAATGGGGGCGGGGGGGATGGGCCAAGTGACCGCCGCCCGCCGGGCCGTCCGCACCGGGCTGCTGGCCGTGGTCGCCCTGCACCTCGGCCTGGCCGTCTGGCTGGACCACGGCCCGCCGCGGGTGCGTGACCCGGAGTACGGCAAGCGGCTGACGGCCGCCCGGCGGCTGGCCGGCCGGCCGCTGGTGGCGTGCGTGGGGAGTAGCCGGCTGGCGATGGGGCTGCGGCCCGGCGTGTTGGCGGCCGACGAGCCGGGGCTGGCCAACCTGGCCCTGGCCGGCAGCGGGCCGGTGATGGAACTCATGGCCTACCGCCGGGCCGTCGCCGACGGGCTGCGGTTCGACGCCGTGCTGGTCGAGTACTGGCCGGCCTTCCTGGACGAAGAAGGCTCGCAGCGGGAGGACATCCGCATCGACATCGGCCGGCTGCGACCGGCGGACACGCCGCTGGTGCGGGCGTACTTCACCGACCCGGACGGGGCGCTGGCCGCCGCCGCCCGGCACACCCGCCACCCGTGGTGGGAACACCGCCGGTCGCTGATGAACCAGGTCGCCGCCAGTTGGCTGCCGAACCCCCAGCGGACCGACGCCCTGCACGCCCCCCTGGACGAGTTCGGCTGGCTGCCCGGCCGCACCGACCCGTCGGACGAGGACCGGGCCGGGGCCGTCGCCGCGGCGCGGAACTTCTACGACCCGCTGTTCGCCCGGTACACCGTGTCCGAGATGGCCGACCGGGCGGTGCGGCAGTTGATCGCCGAGTGCCGGCAGGCGGGTACGCCAGTGGCGCTCGTGTACCTGCCGGAGTCGAGTGGGTTCACGGCCCTGATGCCGCCGGCCGCGAAGCAGAAGGCCGATGACCACCTGGCGGCGGTGCGGCGGGACACCGGCGTACCGCTGATCGACTGCCGCGGCTGGGTGGCCGACCGCGAGCTGCCGGACGGCTTCCACCTGACGCAACAGGGCGCGGCCGAACTGACGCCGAAGCTGGCGAAGGCGGTGGCCGAATGGCTCAGGTGAGGGCCGCCCGCCGGGCCGTTTTGGCCGGCCTGGTCGGCGTGGTCGCCTTGCACCTCGGGCTGAACGTCGCCCTGGACACGGTGCGGCCGCAGTGGCGCGACCCGGAGTACGGCCACCGCCTGGGGGAGCTGAGGCCGCGGGCCGGCCGGGGCAAGCTGCTGGTGGTACTCGGCAGCTCGCGGGTGCAGATGGGCATCAACCCCGCCGCCGTGCCGCTGGCCGGCGTCACCGTGTACAACCTGTCCCAGGCCGGGTGCGGGCCGGCCGGCGAGCTGCTCAACTTCCGCCGGCTACTCCGCGAGGGCGTGCGGCCAGACTTCCTGCTGGTCGAGTGCCTCACCCCGGTGCTGGCCGGCGACGGCCCGTTCGAGGGCGGGCTGTTCCCCGACCGGCTTAGCCTGGCCGACCTGCGGGACATCGCCCCGCTGTGTGATGACCCGGCGGCCGTCCGCCGGCGGTTCCTGGCGGCCCGGGTCAACCCGTGGCTGCGGTACAACCGGTCGCTCCTCTGCCACGCCGGCCTGGGCCGCTGGCTGTACTGGAACCAGCGGGTCGATTTCCTCTGGGACCAGCTCCGGCCGGGCGGCTGGATGCCGTACCCCGACGCCGTGGTGCCGGCCGCCAAGCGGGCCGACGGGTTCGCCCGGGCCGAGCGGGAGTACACGCCCTACCTGGCGAGCTATCACCTGGCCGCCGGGCCGGAGCGGGCCTACCGCCAGCTCGCCGCCGACTGCCGGGCGGCCGGGGTGAAGCTGGGTTTCGTGCTGATGCCCGAGTCGCCGCGGTTCCGAGCGCTGTACCCGCCGGGGGCGCGGGAGCTGGCCGTCGGGTTCCTGCGCGAACTGGCCGACGGCCCGGTGATCGACGCCGGCGACTGGGTGCCGGGGGAGGGGGACTTCGCCGACGGCCACCACCTCATGCGGCCCGGGGCGGCGATTCTGTCCGCACGTCTGGGTCCGACTTTGGCCGGCTGGACCGCCGGCCCTTAGCCCCGCCGCCGACCCGGGGGAAGAACCGCCAGAAGCGGTGCCGGCAGCGGTTGCACCGCACCGGCCGCAGGCCGATCAGCCAGGTGACGCGCCGCAGCAGCCCGCGGGAGGACAGCTTGCAGTCGGTGGCCCCGCAGCGCGGGCACTGTTGGTCAAGGACGTGCATGGGTGATGGCACGAAAAGACGAATCAGTAGAACGTCATGGTATGCCCACGACGCTGCCTCGTCTGTCATCAGTAGTTACCAGGGGGGCCGATTGTCAACCGCGGCGGTGCGGTCGGCCGGCCCTGGCGGGTGATGCCGGTTTTGCCTACCTCACCGTGTAACCCGCCCCGAAGGTTGCCGCCATGCTCATCCCGCCCGTCCGGCCGGTCCGCCAGATCGCCCCCCGGCCGGCCGCCGCCGACGTGCCGGCCGCGGTGCGGCACGCCTGGCTGACCTCCGCCACGGCTGCTCGCATCCGCCCCGGGATGCGGGTCGCCGTCGGCTGCGGCAGCCGCGGCATCAAGCACCACGGCCTCATCGCCCGGGCCACCGTGGACGCGCTCAAGGAACTCGGGGCCGACCCGTTCGTGGTGGCCGCGATGGGGTCGCACGGCGGGGCCACGGCCGACGGCCAGCGGGCGCTCTTGGGCACCTACGGCATTACCCCGGAGCAGTTGGGCGTGCCGGTGCTGACCGACATGGCCGCGGTCAGCGTCGGCAACAACTCGTGGGGCCAGCCGGTGTGGTGGGACCGCAACGCCCTGGCCGCCGACGGCGTCGTGACCGTGTCCCGGGTGAAGCCGCACACCGACTTCCGCGGCCGGTTCGAGAGCGGCATCCTGAAAATGCTGGTCATCGGCTTCGGCAAGCGGGAGGGGGCCGACCAGGTGCATTCGTTCGGCACCCGCGGCCTGCGGGACATGCTCCCCGAGAGCGGCAAGGTGATCCTGGAGACGTGCCCGGTGCTGGGCGGCCTGGCCATCCTGGAGAACGCCGCCGAGGAGACCGGGCACGTCGAGGTGGTGGACCGGGACGCCCTGTTCGACCGCGAGCCGGACCTGCTGATCGAAGCCAGGCGGCTGATGGGCCGACTGCCGTTCCCGAACATCGACCTACTGGTGGTGGCCGAGTGTGGGAAGAACTACAGCGGGGCCGGCATCGACCCGAACGTGGTCGGGCGGATGCTCATCGAGGCGAGTCCGGAGGCCGAGACGAACGTGCCGCGGGTGGTGCGGATGTGCTGCCTGGACATCTCGCCGGAGAGCAAGGGCAACGGCACCGGCATCGGCATCGCCGACCTGACCACCGACCGGGCGTTAGCGAGCATCGACCCCGGCCCGTTCCGCATGAACAACCTGACGGCCCGGTTCCTGTGGCGGTCCAAGCTGCCGCTGGGGTTCGCCACCGACCGGGAGTGCGTGCAGGCCGGGGCGGACACGTGTTGGAACCCGGTGGAGGGGACGCTGAAGGTGTGTGTCATCCCGAACACGCTGGAGGTGGAACACCTGTGGGTGTCGCGCACATTGGCCGACGAAGCGCGGGCGGACGCCGAGTTGCTGGTGGGCGACGGCGAGCGGGAGTTACCGTTCGACGCGGCCGGCCGGCTGGACGTGGCCGGGCTGTTCCCGCACAGCGTGCCGGGGCGGCGAGGGCAATAGCGGCGTGGTACAATCAGACACGCACGATCGGGGGGGCCGGCTGATGCTCACACGGCTTCAGGTGTCCGGGTTCAAGAACCTGATGGGCGTGGACGTGCGGTTCGGCCCGTTCACCTGCGTCATCGGGCTGAACGGGGTGGGTAAGTCGAACCTGTTCGACGCCATCCGGTTTCTGAGCGTGATGGCCGACAAGACGTTTCTGGACGCCGCCCGGTCGGTGCGGGACGACTCCGGCCGGGCCGGGGACGTGCGGGCCTTGTTCCACCAGGCCGGCGACCACCCGCAACAGCCGCTCCGCTTTTCCGCCGAGATGATCGTCCCGCCGACTGCCGAAGACGACTTCGGGCAGACGGCAAAAGCGCTCACCCGACTGCTGCGGTACACCGTCGAGCTGGGGTACGTGCCGCCGTCGGCCGATCTGCCCAGCGGCGGGTTGGAGTTGCTCAAAGAGGAGCTGACTTATCTCAAACCGGCCGAGTTAAAGCGGGCGGTGCAGTTCGACTACTCGCCGGAGTGGTTCGATGCGGCGGTGCGACCGCACGAGGTTCGGAAGTCGCCGTTCGTCGCAACCCGGGCCGGCAAATCTGGCGAGCGGCAGATCTGGTTGCACCCAGATGGCGACCACCACCGGCTCACCCGACTCCCGGCGGCTCGGACGCCGCGAACGGTGGTCTCCCGGGCGACCGCGTCGGAAAGCCCGACGGCCGTGGTGGCCAAGCGGGAGATGATGTCCTGGCGGCTGTACCAACTGGAGCCGGCCGCCCTGCGGCGACCGGACGACCTGAACGCACTGCCGCCCCGCCCGCAGCTGGAGCTGAACGGGGCACACCTGCCAGCGACCCTGTATCGGCTGGCACGACTGGCCACCCAGCCGGACGGCACGCCAGATGAGGACCTGCTGTACACACGGGTGGCCAACCGGCTACACGAGCTGGTCCCGGACATCAAACAGATCACGGTCGAACGGGACGAGATCAAGCGGACGATGACCCTAATGGCCCGAGACCGGTACGGGGTGGTACTGCCGGCGGCGGCCCTGTCCGACGGCACCTTACGGTTCCTGGCTCTGACGGCTTTGGAGGTGGACCCGGAGGCAGTCGGGGTGATCTGCTTCGAGGAGCCGGAGAACGGCATCCACCCGGACCGCATCCCGGCCATGTTGGCACTGCTGCGGGCCATCGCGGCGGATGTCGAGCTGACCCCGGGGGAGGATAACCCGCTCCGACAGGTCATTGTCAACACGCACTCGCCGGCGGTGCTGGAGCAAGTGCCGCCGGCCGAGCTGCTGGCCGCCGTCCCCAGGCCGCTGTCCGCTGCCGGCCAGCAGTCCCGGGGAGTCGTGTTCAAGCCCATGCGTGGCACCTGGCGGGCGGAAGGGCTGAGCGGCCGTGACCTCATCCCGCCCGGCGTCTTAATGCCGTATCTCCGTCGTGACCGGGAGTCGCCGGCCGAGCCGCCGGGCTTGTTCTCTGGACACCCGGCAGCCTTATGACTTCAATCCGGCTGACTATATGCGGCGAGGGGCCGAACGACGAAGCTTTGGTGCCAATCGTCGCCCGGTTGGTCGAACGGCATTTGCCGGCAGTGCCGGTCGAGCGGGAGTGGGCCGACTGGCGCCTCAAACATGACCCTAGGCCGACCACATTGGCCGAGAAGATTGCCGCTGCCATCGAGCTGTTTCCGTGCGACTTATTAGCGGTCCATCAGGATGCCGACAGACTCGACCGGGTAGCCCGTGCCTCCCAGATCACCACAGCAGTAGCCGGGCTAGATTCGGACGTGCCGTTCATCTGTGTTGTGCCGGTGCGAACACTCGAGGCTTGGCTGCTGTGCGACGAGTTGGCTATTCGCCACGCTGCCGGCAACCCGAACGGCCGTGCCAAGCTTGACCTGCCGTTGCACCGGCAGATCGAGAGGCTGGCCGATCCGAAGGCACGACTCCGGGCCGCCCTGACTGCCGCTGGCGATCAGCGCCGTCGGCGACAGCAGAATGTCGGGGCGTCAGATGTGTATAAGCGGCTGGCTGATCGAATTGAGGACATCGCCCCGCTCCTTCAACTCAGCGCCTTCGCCACGCTGGAAGCCGAGGTGAAGACGTTCGCCGAGTTGTGGACGGCTGCGAACCCGCCAGACGGGGCTGCTTGACTTGGCCAGGAGATGACCTCACCCGCCCAGCACCAGCGTGCCCTTCGGCACCGGCGGCGGGGCCGGGCCGCGGTCGTCGGCGTCCAGCGGGATGCCCCCGTCCCAGCCGGCCGGCGCCCGCCCGTCCGGCCCGTGGCCGGCCAGCACGTACCGCGTCACGAACTCCGTCGGCCCGTCGGCCGGCATCCCCCGGGCGCCCTCCAGGAACCCGCCCCAATCGCCGGCCTGGAACCGCCGCAGGGCCGCCTCGTACTTCCGCCGGTGCTCCTCCGATAGCCCGCACCCGGCCTCCCCCACCAGCGGCAGCAGCTCGCTGACGAGCACCGGCGCCGGCAGCCCCTTCGGCCGCACCGGGGCCACCTTCCGCACCCGGCAGTAGCCGGCGGTCTGTAGCCCGTCGGCCACCCCGCCGTCCACCAGCAGCGGCACGCCCAGCTTCTTCGTGGCGGCTTCGAGCCGGGCCGCCCGGTTGACCACCGGGCCGAACACCCCGATCTTGGTCTGGTCGATCGTCCCGAGCTTGCCGGCTATTGCGGGGCCGGTGGCCAGCCCGATGCCGCAGGCCGTGCCGTGCAGCGGGTGGGTCGGCTTCTGGGCGAACTTGTAGAACTCCCGGCGGATGCGGAGGGCCGCCTTGGCCGCCCGGTCGATCTGGTCCGGCTGCGGCTGCGGCCAGCCCCAGAAGCCCATCACCGCGTCCCCCTGGAAGTCGCCGATGACCCCGTCCGTGCTGGTGACGGCGTCGGTCATGGCGTCCAGCGCCTCGGCCAGCCGGTCCCAGGTGCCCATCAGGTCGGCCTCGCCGGCGGCCACCGCCCGGGTGAACCCGCGGAGGTCGCAGAACAGCACCGTGACGACGTACTCCTTCGGGGCCAGCACCTCGTCCAGCGGCCGGTCCCGCAGCGCCCGCCGGACGGCCGCCGACACCAGCGTCTCGAACACGGTCATCTGCCGCTTCAGGGCCAGCTTGTCCCGCAGCCCGACGAAGATGTCGCCGGCCAGGGTGGCGAACTTGAGGTCGCGGGCCAGTTCGGCCGGGTCGGTCAGGCTGCTGCCGCCCAGGTACAGCCCCTCCTCCCGGGAGCCGCTCAGGCCGACGCACATGGCCCAGGTCAGGCCGCTGACGGTGAAGGCGTCCGAGCGGTCGGCCCCGGCCGGCTCGGTCGGGGCGACGTGGACCCGGTTGCGGAACTCCCGAAGGGCCGAGGCCACCAGCTTGCGGCTGGGCCGAATGTCGTCGGCCGGCTGGCCGTCCCGCCGGCGGGCGGCCGTCACTTGCACCTCGCCGGTCGGGTCCAGGCCGACCACCGCCGCCCAGTCGGCCCGGGCCGCGCCGCGCAGCAGCACCAGCAGCAGGCGGTCGGCCATCACGGCGTCGTCCGGCTCGTTCAGGATGACGTCCGGCAGCCCGGCCAGGGCCGCCAGCCGCTCGGCCGGGGCGTCGAACGAGACGGCGTCGAGTTCGGCCCCGCCGATGGTCCGCTCGGCCGCCGGCTCGGGTTCCGGCCGCACCTCGAACACGGTGTCGCCGATGCGGAAGCGGTCGAACAGGGCGGCGGCGAACTCCTCCTTGGCCTCCGGCGGGGCGTCCGGCCGGTCGGCGTCGTACCGCAGGATCGGGTTCCGCACCCCGGCCCGCTTGGTGACGGTCAGCCGGGTGCCGTCCCAGCGGACGGTGGCGTGGTTGTTGGACACGAAGTTGTCGCCCGGCACCACCAGGTCGGCCCCGAAGTCGGAGTCGTGGGCCGGGGTGCCGGCCGGCGGCCGGGCCTCCCGGCCGACCCGCAGGGCGGGGCCGACCGGCACCGGCAGGCTGAGGTCGAGCGGCGGCCGGCCGTCCCGGGCCGGGCGGGTGGCCCGGAGCAGGATCGGCCGGCGGGCGGCGGGCGGGGTCATGTGTTGAGTATAACCCGGCCGGCGGGTACACTCACAGACCGCCCGCGAGGACCGCGCCATGCCCCGTAAGGTGATCCTGGTCGCCGACCCCGGCATCGACACCGCGTTCGCCGTCGCCCTGGCCCTGGCCGACCCGACCCTGGACGTGGTCGGCCTGCTGCCCACGGCCGGCAACGTGTCGGCCGCCCGCGCCACCAGCAACGTGCAGATTTTGGTCAGCCACCTGGACCCGGCCAAGTGGCCGCGGACGGCCGCCGCCCTGTCCGTCGAGTACGACCGGGACGGCACCGCCCTGCACGGGCCGGACGGGTTCGGCGGGGCCAACTTCCCGTCCACCGACCGCCACCAATTGCACCCGGCCGACAAGGTGCTGTGCGACCTGGTCCACGAACACCCGCGGGAGGTGAGCGTGGTGTGCCTGGGGCCGGCGACGACGGTGGCCCGGGCGTTCGACCGCGACCCGGACCTGCCCAGCCAGCTCGACCGGCTGGTGCTGGTCGGCGGGTGCTGGCGCGACCCGGGCAACGCCGGGCCGGTGAGCGAGTTCCACTTCCACCTGGACCCGGACGCCGCCCGCCGCTGCCTGAAGGTCGGGCTGATGCCGACGGTCATCCCGCTGGACATCACCCGCCGGCTGGTGCTGTCGCCGAGCGAGCTGCTGGAGCTGCCCAACCCGGAGTCGCGGACGTGCCAGTTCCTGCGGCAGATCGTGCCGCACGCCATCCGGGCGTCCAGCCACCTGTACGGCATCGAGGGGCTGCACCTGAAGGACGTGTGGGGGGTGGCGGCGGTGGCCCTGCCGGGGTGCGTGACCACCGAGGAGTGGGCCGCCGACGTGGAGACGCGGGGCGAGCTGACCCGCGGCATGTTGGTGGTGGACGCCCGCAAGAGCGCCGGCCGGCCGACGGCCCTGGTGGGCGTCGAGGCGGCGGTCGGGGAGGTGCGGCAGTGGGTGAACCGGGTGCTGGCGCGGGCCGGCTAGGGGACGACGGCGACGGTGCAGAACTGGCGGAAGTGCCTATCGAAGCTGAACGCTTGCGAGACGCCGAGGGCTTCGATCACCACCTTGCTGGTGCAGTCGGTGAACGACCAGTCTTTATCGGCGAACCGCTCGAACACCGCCCAGGCGGCAGCAATCTCGGCGCGGTCGAGGTAGCGGACGACGGCCAGGTTGCCGCCGAACGCGGACCGCCCGAAGTCGAGTGCCTTCCGCTTGTGCCCGCGGGCACGCAGCAGGGTGAGCGTCTCGTCAACCACATAGTCGGTGGTCAGGAGCCGGCCGGGGTTGGCGGCGAACCAGTTGATCGCGGCCGTGTGGTTGGGGTCGTCCGGTACGAACAAGGCGTACCAGGCGCCGCTGTCAACGAACGTCACAGCGCACCTCGCGGCCCGCCGTAGAGAATTTCTCCCACGTTCTCGCTCACCACCAGCCCGTCGTCAACAGGTGGCGTGACTTCCCGGACCGCGGCGATGGCGCGGATGCGAGCCAGCACGGCGGCCGGGTGGAGCGGGTCGTCCGGCGGGGTAACGGACATGGTGAGTTCCACCGGCGTGCCGTCCGGCAACTCCGGTGGCGGGCTGGTCGGGTGGAACATGCCGCCGCGATAAACGGCTTGAATGGTTGTCGTCACGGCAGACCTCCGCGGGGTGCGGGCATTGTACCCGGCGCACTCGCCGGCCGGAACGCCGCCGCCCCGCGGCCTTGCAGCCGGCGGTCGGCGTGGTGGTAGGCGTGGCAGTCGGTGCAGCCGTGCGCCACCCCGCCGGCTGGCGAGTGGCATGCCCGGCAACTCTGGATCGTCGGCAGGTCGGGCGGCGGCTGGTCCTTCTCGCCGACCTCCGGGCCGAACGCCCCGGGGTGGCACTGCTGGCACGTCATCATGCGGTGCGACGGGTGGTCGAACCGCGCCCGCGGCTGCCACACCGCCGGCGTGTTCGGCGGCACCACCCCGCCGGCCGCGTCCGCCGGGTGGCACTGGCCGCACGTCGCCGTCAGGGTCCGCCTGGCGTCGGCCACCCGGCCGGCGATCTTGCCCCGCACCTCGTCCACCACGGCCGGCGGCGGGTCGAGCCGGCCGGGGCCGCGGTCCGGCTCCTCGCCGCCGGCCAGCCCTGTGCTCACCAGCCGCTCGGTGTAGGCACGCCGCAAGAAGCGGTCCAACTCGTCCGCCGGGGCGCGATGCGGGGCGCTCGTCCCCTTCAGCCCGTCGGCCACGTCGAAGGTGAGCCGGTGGCACGCCTGGCAGTGGGCCTCGAAGGCGACCGGCAGCGGGTGCGAGCCGCCCGCCCGCGGCGGCAGCAGGGCGTCCGTCGGCAGCAGCCGCAGGGCGTCCCGGGTGCGGTCGCCGAACCGCTCCGCCAGCGACAACGGCGAGGCGGCGCCGGCCGAGCGGTTGGCGTCGAACGGGTGGCACGACCCGCACGCCGCCGACTTGTCGCCGCGCTTCAGGGCGTCCACCACCGGCGTGTACCGCTCCCGGTCGGCCGGCGACATCCGGGCCAGGTAGCTGTCCATCATCGGGCTGGCCGTCAGGTGGGCGGCGTGGGCGAACCTGAGCGTCCGGCGGAACGGGCCGGCCGTGTCGGTCGGGTTGTTGCGGAACGCCGGGTGCCCGCCGGCGAACCCGCTCACCGCCTCGGCCACCCGGGGCGTGCCGGTGTGGTGGGCCGGCAGGTCGGCGTGACAGCCGGTGCAGGTGGCGTCGGCCAGCCGCTTCAGGTCGTGTTCACGGCCCTGGTGGTCGCGGTGGCACTCGGCGCAGGCGGCCACCTCGGTCGGCTTCTGGGCTGGGTGGTGGGCCGGGGCGGCGTGGCACGTCTCGCACTTGGCGGCGGCGGCGTGGATCGGCTCGAACGGCGTGTGGCACGCCTCGCACTGGCTGTCCCACATGGCGTGGGCGCGGGCGAGTGGGCCGCGGCTGGCGGCGGCTGCCAGCGGTCGTGGCACCCGGCCGACGGCGGCGGCGACGCTCAGCCCGCCCAGCAGCAGGGCGACGGCGCCGGCCAGCAGCCACAGCCGCCGGCGGGTGCGGGCGAACCCGCTCGGCCGGGCGTGGTAGCCCCAGTCCAGCCGGGCCGACTTGTCCTTGCTGGCGAGCGGTAGTGGCATCGGTTCTCCGTAGGGTGGTGCCGAGTCTTCGAGGCCCACCGCCAGCCACACTCTCTCGCACGGTGGGCCTCGAAGACTCGG
>JAYVUZ010000109.1:0-5679 GCA_043787415.1 Fimbriiglobus sp.
ACAGGCTGAAAGCCTGTGCCACCAGACCGAGACACCACCCGACTCGGGATCGACTTGAGCCATTCCTGCCCGCCCCGCCGGTTTTTCCTTGCACCACCGCCGCCCCGCGGTATGCTCCGACCCGCCCGACGCCGCTCCGGCAACGGGCCAACAAACCCCCGACCACGGACGGTCCCCATGCGCCCCCTGGCGTGTCTGCTACTGTGCGCCGCCGCCGCCCCGGCCGCCGAGCCGGTCGTGTCCCGCACCTTCGACGTGGCCGCCCTCGTCACCCCGATCCCGGACTACCCGCCGCCGACATTGGGCAAGGTCACGGCCGCCCCGGACGCGCCGCCGGCCCGCGACCGGGCCGCCCTCTCGGCCGACCTACTGCGGACGCTGGAAGCCGTCGCCCCGGACGCCGCTGGCTGGGTCCGGCTGGTCGGCACCACCCTGACCGTCACCCACAGCCCGGCCGTGGTCGAGCGGGTGGCCGCCAAGCTGGCCGAGCTGACGGACAAGCGCGACCTGTCAGTGTCGGTCGAGTGCCGGGTGCTGACGGTACCGGCCGGGTTCCCCCCCGACTTGCCGGCCGACGGCCCGGGGGTGATCGACCCCGACCGTCACGCCCGGGTGCTGGCCGCCGCCCAGGGGCACCGCCGCGTCACGCTGATGCAAGCCCCGAAGCTGACAGCGCTCGACGGCCAGCGGGCCGGCCTGTGGACGGGCGAGGAGCAGCCGTTCGTGACCAGCATCGACTCGCTCAACGGGGCACTGACGCCGCGGACGGAGACGGTCCGCACCGGCACCGCCGTCGAGGTGCGGCCGGCCGTCGCCGCCGACCGCCGGGCCGTCACCCTGGACGCCTGGTTCCAGCAGGCCGAGGTCGAGGGGCCGGTGCCGCTGTTCCCGGTCACGTACTTCATCACCCCTCGCACCGACACCGGGGCGGCCGGCCAGCCGGTGCCGGTCACCCAGTTCGTCCAGCAGCCGAAGATCACCCGCCGGGAGGTGCGGCGGACGGCCGCCGTGCCGGACGGCCACACCCTGGTGTTGGCGGCCGGCCGGCGGACCCGCACCGTGAACGTGCCGCTAGCCGACGTGCTGTACCTCAACCGCATTGTGACCGGCACCAGGCCGGTGCCGGAAGAGGTGGTGGCCCTGCTCACAGTGCGGGTGTTGAACGGCGAGGCCGTCGCAACCACCGCCGCACCTGTAGCCCGCCCATGACCAGGGCCAGGGCCGCGAACACCCCGGCGGCCGTCAGCACCGCGGCCGTGCTAGGCAGGAACTTCCCCCCGTCGTCCGGCGGCGGGGCCGGCGGCACCAGCAGCGGCTCGTCGCCCTTCTCCGGCGGCAGCTTGGCCGCGGCCGCGGTCAGCTCGGCCCGCCGGGCCATCAGCTTCGCCCGGTTGCTGTACTGCCGGCTCTCCACGATGCGGTCCAGGATGGTGGCCGCCTCCCGCACCCGCCCCTGGTCGGCGTACACCTCGGCCAGCAGCCAGTACAACGCGGTGTCCCACGGCGCCCACAAGAGGAGCTGTTGCACCACCGCGGCGGCGTCGGCCGGCTTGCCCTGCGGGAACAGCGGGAACACCGCCTCGGCCGCCGGGTCGGCCTTCGCGGCAGCCCGCCGGCGGTGTTCCACCAGCCACCGGCGGTAGTGCTCCCGCTCCACCCGGGTGAGCCACGCCCGCTGGTCCGGGGTCGCCCCGGCCAGGTCGGCCGGCACCCCGTCCTCGGCGGCCAGTTCGTGCAGGTTCAGCGCCTCGCCCCACTCGCCCCGCACCGCATGGGCGTGGGCCAGGTTGAACAGTACCCGCCCGTCGGGCGCCCGCCCCCGGCTCGGCGGCATCAGCCGGTTGACGGCGTCGGCCGCCCGGTTCAGCCGCAGCAGGTCCGCCCCCCCCGCCGCCGGGTCGTTCGTCTCGGTCGCCAGTCGGGCCAGCACCGCCTTGCGGTCCGGGTTGTCCGTGTCGGAGGCGACGTTGCCCCAGCGGGTGAACAGCACCGGGAACTGGCCGTCGAACCGGCTGCCGAAGGCGAGGTCGGCCGCCGTGCCGTCGGCCGCCATCGGGAACGGGGTCGGCTCCAGCGGGTGGTATACCCCGGCCGGGGCGACGCCGGCGGAAGCGGTCAGCACGAAGGCGACGAGAAAGCGCACGGGCGGGCGGCCTCCGGGATGGCGGTGCATCTTACCCGGCCGCGGCGGCAGCCTCGTACTTGCACACCACCACCGACGTGATGCCCCCGCGCGGGGTCCAGTCGCTCGTCACCTCCAGCCGCACCGGCTTGACCGCCGCCACGAACTCGTCCAGCAGCCGGTTCGTCACCGCCTCGTAGAAGATGCCCTGGCTGCGGAACCCCTGCAGGTACAGCTTGAGCGACTTCAGCTCGACGCACGTCTCGCCGGGGGTGTAGCGGTAGGTGATGGTGGCGAAGTCCGGCTGGCCGGTGAGCGGGCAGACGCTGGTGAACTCCGGGCAGCGGATGGTGATGGCGTAGTCCCGCCCCGGCGACGGGTTGGGGAAGGTGTCCAGGTCGGCCGTGGCCGGGATGGTCGGGTGAGTCATGGTGGTTGTGATACGGCTTGCGGGGTGGTAAGGTCAGCGCATGAAATCCGCCGTCGTCCTGCTGTCCGGCGGCCTGGACAGCACCACCACCCTGGCCGTCGCCCGCGAACAGGGGTTCGCCTGCCACACCCTGGCGGTCGATTACGGCCAGCGGCACCGCATCGAGCTGGAACGCGCCGCCGCCGCCGCCGTCGCCCTCGGGGCGGTCGGCCACCGGGTGGTCAAGCTCGACCTGCGGGCCATCGGCGGGTCGGCCCTGACCGCCGACGTGCCGGTGCCGAAGGACGCCCCCATGGGCGACGGCATCCCCGTCACCTACGTGCCGGCCCGCAACACGGTGCTGCTCGGCCTGGCCCTCGGGTATGCCGAGACGGTCGGCGCGCTGGACCTGTTCATCGGCGCCAACGTGCTGGACTACAGCGGCTACCCGGACTGCCGGCCGGCGTTCCTGCGGGCCTTCGAGCAGCTCGCCAACCTGGCCACCAAGGCGGGCGTCGAGGGCGGCCGGTTCACCGTCCACGCCCCGCTGATTAAGATGACGAAGGCCCAGATCATCCGCGAGGGGCTGCGACTCGGGGTGGATTACGGCCGGACGCTGAGCTGCTACGACCCCGACCCCGACGGCCGGGCGTGCGGCCGGTGCGACGCGTGCCGGTTGCGGCGGAAGGGGTTCGCCGAGGCCGGCGTGCCGGACCCGACGGAGTACTCGTAGGGCACGGTTCACCGTGCCGTCTTGCCGCCGCCGGACGGCACGGTTAACCGCCGCCCGCGTTGCCCTGCCCCGGTGTGGACTGGTTCCGCGCGTCCCCGCCGACGACGTACCCCTCGCCCAGCCAGCGGCCGAGGTCAACCAGCCGGCACCGCTTGGTGCAGAACGGGTACTCCGGGTACTCGTTCCACGGGCCGGGCATCGGCTCGCCGCAGATGGGGCACGTGTCGGCCGTCATTCCTTCGCCTTCTTCTTGGCCGGCTTGCTCTCGGCTGGCTTCGCATCGGCCGGCTTGCTCTCGGCCGCCGACGACGCCTCGGCCTTCGCCTCCGGCTTGCTCTCGGCCTTCGGTTCGCTCGGGTCGGCCTTCGGCTTGTTGGCCTCGGCCTTCTTGGCCTCGTCCTTCTGCCGGTAGTCGGTGTCGTAGAACCCCGACCCCTTGAACACGATGGCCGCCCCGGTGCCGATGAGCCGGCGGAGCTTCTTCTTCTTGCACGCCGGGCACTGGGTCAGCACGTCGTCCTTGAACGACTGCCACTGCTCGAACGTGTGCTGGCAGCCGTTACAGGCGTAGTCGTATGTCGGCATAATGCTCAGGCGGGTTGGCTGGCGACGACCACTTTGGCCGGCCGCAACAGGCGGTCGTGGAAGGTGAACCCTGGCTGCACCACCTGGGCGACGCTGCCCGGCGGCACGGCGGCGGTCGGCTGCTCCATCACCGCCTCGTGGGCGGCCGGGTCGAACGGGCTGCCGGCCGGCACGTCCACCCGCCGCACCCCGTGCCGCTCCAGCACCGTCAGGAACAGGCTGACCGTGTTGGCGAACCCCTTGGCGATCGCCGCCGGGTCGCCCCCCCTCTCGGCAGCTTTGGCCGCCCAGTCGAGGTTGTCGAGCGCGGCCAACAAGTCCCGCACGAACGGCTCGGCGGCGAACTTCCGCTGCCGCTCGGCGTCGTCCCGCACTCGGCGGACGCTCGTCTGCATGTCTGCGACGAGCAGCTTGTAGTCGGCGTTCTGCCGCTCCAACTGATCGACCTTCGCCTGGAGGGCGAATGGGTCGAGCGGCGGCACGGCGTCGTCGGGGGGGATGTCGTCGGGCATAACGTAGGGCACGTTTTAACGTGCCGTCTGGGGGCATAGGGGCGGCGCGGTTCGACACGTTGAAACGTGCCCTACTCGTCCGGCGTGACCAAATCCTTCAGCTTGCTGAAGAAGCTCTTCTTGGCCGGCGGCTTGTCGGCGTGTTGCCGGTCCAACTCGGCCAGCCGGCGGAACAGTTGCTCCTGCTCGGCACTCAGGGTCTGAGGGGTGTCCACCACCACCTGGACCAACAAATCCCCGCTCCGGCCCGGCCGCCGGCGGTCCGGCAGGCCACGCCCGGCCAGGCGGACGACCTCGTGCGTCTGGGTGCCGCGGGGCAGGTCGTGTGTCACCGTCTCGCCGGTCAGGGTGGTGATCTCGACCGGCCCGCCGAGGGCCGCCTGGGCAAAGGTGACGGGCCACTGGCGGACCAGGTTCTGGCCGTCCCGCTGGAAGAACTTGTGCTCCCGCACCCGGACGGCGAACTCCAGGTCGCCCCGCGGCGCCGCCGGGTCGCCGGCGTCCCCGTACCCCTGGAAGCGGATGCGGTCGCCGGTGTCCACCCCGGCCGGGATGTCCACCTCGATCTGCTTCCGCCCGACCACCCGGCCGTGCCCCTTGCAGGCCGCGCACGGGTCGGCGATGACAACCCCCTGGCCGTTGCACCCGCGGCACGGCTGCTGCACCTGGAACGGCCCCTGCCGCTGGATGACGACGCCCTGCCCGCCGCACCGCTTGCACGCCGCCGGCTTGGTGCCCGGCTTGGCCCCGCTGCCGCCGCACGCCTCGCAGTTGTCCTCCCGCTGGACGGCCACGGCCTTCTTGACGCCGGTGGCGGCTTCCTTCAGGTCGATGTCCAGCACCACCTGCACGTCCCGCCCGGGACGCGGGCCGGCCCGCTGCCGCTGGCGGCCGCCCCCGCCCCCGCCGAAGATGTCGCCGAACAGCCCGCCGAGCAGGTCGCCCAGGTCCACCCCGTGGGCCTGCTGGCCGCCGCCCGTCTGGTTCAGGCCGGCGTGACCGTGGCGGTCGTACACCTGCCGCTTCTGGGCGTCCGACAGCACCTCGAACGCCTCGGTGCATTCCTTGAACTTGTCGCCCGCCGCCTCGTCCCCGTGGTTGCGGTCGGGGTGATACTGGAGGGCCAGCCGGCGGTACGACTTCTTGATCTCGTCGCCGTCGGCCGTGCGGGTGACGCTCAGCACCTCGTAGTAGTCGCGCTTGGTCATCGTGCTTCCGGCCACGGGGAATTCCCTCCCATCATACCAACCGGCTCAAGGCGAGCGGCCGGCGTGAGCCGGTCCGGTCCGGGACGGATGCGCGTCCGGCCGCGGACCGG
>JAYVUZ010000110.1:0-10313 GCA_043787415.1 Fimbriiglobus sp.
CGGCCGGCGGCCTGCCGGGCAACGCGCAGATCGAGGGGCTGGCCACGAACGGCACCGACGTGTGGCTGCTCGACAACAAACAGGATAAAGTGTTCCGGTACGCCGGCGCGGCCACCCGCCTCTCCGGCAGTCAGAGCGCGGCCAGCAGCTTCGCCCTGACCGCCGCCGACACGAACGCGAAGGGGATCGTCACCGACGGCATCTCCTTCTGGGTGGTGGACGACGGTGCCTCGACCGACAAGGTGTTCAAGTACACCTTGACCGGCGGCCTGCTCGGCAGTTGGACCATCGACGCGGCCAACGCGAGCCCGACCGGCCTGACGATCAACCCGGCCGGCGTGAGCGACATCTGGATCGTGGACAACGGCACCGACCGGGTCTACCAGTACGCGGCCGCCGCCGGCCGCACGTCGGGAAGCCAGACCGCCAGCGCGACGTTCGCCCTGGCCCCGGGCTATACCAACCCGCAGGACATCGCCGACCCGCCGCCCGGCCCGGCGACTCCCGCCCAGACGGCCACCGTCGCCTGGCCCGCCACGACCCCATCGGTCGTCGCCGCAGCGGGCATCAACCCGGCCGCCGGGCCGGTCGTGCATCGGCCTGCGAGCCTCGTATCGGAGACCTACCGGGCGGGCGGAGCGGCCACGTTCGCGCCGGCCCGCCGGCTGACCGGCCGAGTCCAAGCCGTGGCGTTCGACCTGACCCCGATCGACGTCAACAGCCCGCGGGCCGCGACCCGTCGGTTCTGACCACGACGCCGGCCGCCGGGGGTGCTCACCCAGGCGGCCGGGTTCCCGACCGGTCGGGCGAGCCGCCGTGGCTCACCCCGGTTTCGGGCTGTGCGTCTCCGCCACCCGCGTCGGCTGCCCGACCATCTGGACCACGGCCAGCAGGTCGGGCAGTTTCATCCGCCGGACGGCGGCCAGCGTGTTGAGGCTGCTGAGCAGCCGGCGGTGGGCGGCGGCGATCCGCCGCTCGTGGAAGTCGTGGTCCTTGACCGACCGGCTCTTGTCCAGGGATGAGTAGTACAGCAGCTCGTACTGGTGGCACACCGTCCGGCAGACTACCGCCCGCTCGGCCAGCAGCAGTTCCACCGGGTTGGGGGCGTCCCCGGCCAGCGCCCGGCGAAGGGCCGCCGCCCGCTCCTTGATCGCCGCGGCCGTCAGGGTGCCGTCCCCGCCGGCCGCGTCCGCCGGCCGGGCCACCACCCGCCGGGACAGGTCGCCGTACAGGGCGACCGCGGCCGGGTGGCCGGCCAGGTGCGCCGTTACGGCCGCCGGCTTCGGCTCGCCCTCCTTCGGCAGCAGTTCGGCCGGGATGTCGCCGTTCTGCCGCCACAGGGCGACGCTGTCCCAAGTTTCGAGCGGCTTCCGCTCGGCCAGTGTCACCAGGTCGCCCATGACGAACACCCGTTTCCGCCGCCACGGGCCGCGGTTCGGCCGGTGCCAGTCACACGCCGGAAGCCAGACCGCCAACACCGCGTCCGCCGTGGCAATGACCTTAACCGACCGCCCCGGTCGAGACTTGCGGGCGGCGGCCAGGTCGCGCTCGACCTTGGTCCACTTCCGTCGCTCGGCGTCCAGGGCGTTGAGCTGGCTGACCGTCTCGGCCAGTGGCCCGGTGCCGATGTACCGCTCCACCACCCGGCCGTACTCCCGCCGGGCCTCGTAGAAGTACCGCCGGCCGTTGCGGGTTTCCCACCCCATCGCCCCCGTCACCTCAGACGCTGGTTGTGTGCAACACGTCCGGCTGTTGCACCCCTCCGGGCCGCCCACATCATACCCGGCCGCCGGGACGCCGGTGCCGCGGTCGGAGTGGGTTTGTCGAGTCGGGATGTGGCGGGAAGAACTGGCGTTCGGCAGTGGGGACTTTGGGGACGGCTTCCGCCGCCGGGTGGTGCTCCCGAATGCTTCGCAGGCGGTACATGTGACAACACGTTCAGACAACCACCGACAGGCGAGGCTGCCGAAGCCGAGTTCAAGAATTGGAAAGAGTTGGAGAGGGGAAGGTGACGTTCCAAGTGCAGCAGATGGGGGGCGGGGAGGGTGTCGGGCACCCGCTCTAGACACCGAAGACGGCAGGACATCGCCTTGCGGGATAACGGGTTATGACACGCCTGTGACCACTACTCCTGTCGCCCCGGTTTTGCTACCGCCCCGCCCGTCCAGAAGGTACTGGCGAGCCGTACGAGCCGGTCGTGGCAACCTCCGGCGAGGGTCAGCCCCAGGGGACAAGCGGGACGGGTTCGGCATCGAGTCGGTGGGATCAGACGAGGGTTGACCAAACGGCCGCCGTGGCGAACCGGGCCAGGTGGCCGACGTTGGTGGTGGCGATGACTGCCGCCGGTCCCACGCCCAACGTTCGGGCGCACAGGATCATGTCGGCGTCGATGGTGTCATCCGCCGCCGTCGGCTAGCCGGTCTGCCGGGCCGTGGCCCACAGGTCGGCCGCTTGCCGCGTGACGGCCGTGGTGAGCGGCAGGTAGCCGACCGTCACGGAAAGTGCGTCCAGCCGGCCGACACTCTTGGCCGTCTTCGCCCGGACCAGTTCCCGCCGCGTCCCGTAGTCGGTGATCTCGGGCACCAGCACCCGGTCCCCGGCCGCCAGCCGACCCGCCAGCCAGCGGGCACAGTCGGTGGCCGGGCCGGGCTTGCCGGGCGGGGCGGTGAGCCGCCCGAGCGGGCCGGCGTCGAGCAGGATGGTCCGGCTCACTTGCGGTCGCCCGCCAGTACTCGGGGACGGCCGGCCGCGTCGAGAACTGCCAGGTGGGCGTCTTCCTCGGCTACGTCACCTCGAAGGGGCGGGCCCTCCTCGACCAAGCCCTGTACCTGCCCAAGGCGTGGGCCGAGGACGCCGCCCGGCGGGCCGAGGCCGAGGTGCCGGCGGGCACCCGGTTCGCCACCAAGCTCGTCCTGACCCGGCGGACGGTCGAGCGGGCGGTGGCCGCCGGGGTGCCGGCCGAGTGGGTGACGGCGGACGCCGTGTGCGGGTCGGGCTACGCCTTCCGCAAGGCCCTGGAGGACGCCGGCCTGGGGTACGTGGTGGGGGTGCGGACCGACCACGCCGCCCTCGTCGGCGGCCGCCAGGTGCGGGCGAAGACCCTGCTGGCCGAGGTGCCCACCGGCGCCTGGCGGCGGCTGAGTTGCGGGGCCGGGGCCAAGGGGCCACGGGTCTACGACTGGGCACTGGTCCCGACCAACTGCCCGGCCCCGCACACTTACGCCCGCGGGCTGCTCGTCCGCCGGAGCGCGTCCGACCCGGCCGCGGTGGCGTACTTCGCCTGCGGCGGCCCGCCCGGCGCGACCCTGCCGGAGTTGGTCCGGGTGGCCGGGATGCGGTGGGCGATCGAGGAGTGTTTCGAGCTCGCCAAGGGCGACTGCGGGCTGGACGAGTACGAGGTGCGGGGCTGGATCGGCTGGCACCGGCACGTCACCCTCAGCCGGCTCGCCTTGGCGGCGGTGGCCGTCGTCCGGTCGCGGGTGGCGAAGCCGGGGCGGCGGGAAAAGGGGGCGGCGGGCTGGTCCGGCTGAGCGTGCCGGAGGTGCAGACGCTGCTCCTCAAGCTGGTCTGGGCGGGCGTCCCGCCGGCCGAGCGGGTGCTGGCCTGGTCGGCCTGGCGGCGCCGCCACCAGCACCGGGCGATGGCCTGCCACTACCGCCGGCACGGGGCCAGACCGCCCGACTGACCATCTACGGCTTAGGGCTAGAGGCTATTTCTTAAGTCGGCCTTGACCCGGCCGGAACTGGTGGCTAGCGTCTGGGCCGCGAGGAGGTCCGCCATGCCGAGCCGCCGCCGGGAGCAGCAGTTACTCGACCGGAGGTGGGAGCGGGTGAGGCCGCTGCTGCCCGCCCGCACCCCCGACCCGACGGGCGGGCGGCCGTCGGCCGACGACCGGGCGTGCTTCGCCGGCATCGTGTTCGCCCTCCGCAACGCGGTCCGCTGGAACCACATGCCGCCTCCGTTCCCGCGCGGGGTGACGTGCCGGCGGCGGCACCGGGACTGGACGGCCGCCGGCGTCTGGGACACGGTGCGGTCGCTCGTCCTGGCCGAGCTGGCGACGGCCCGCAAGCTGGACACGTCCGAACTGTTCCTGGGCGCCGCCTTCGCCGAGGACCGGGCGGGGGGGGCCTGTAACGGCCGCACGGGGTGCGGGGTCAAGATCGAGGTCGTGACCGACCGCACCGGACTCCCCATCGGGGTGGCGACGGCTGCGGCCCGCGTGCCCCAGGTGAGCCTCGGCCCGGCCGCCCCGGCGTGCATCCCGGCGGTCGTCGCCGTCCCCTTCGGCACGCCGGTGATGGCCGACCGGGCGTACGACTCGGACCCGCTCCGGGAGCAACTGGCGGGCGAGGGGTTCCGGCCCGTCGTCCGCCACCGCCAGGGCCGGGTCGAGCCGCCCACCGCCGACGGCCGGGCGTGCCGCCGGCTCAGGCGGCGGTGGGTGGTGGAACGCACCTTCGCCTGGCGGCAGTCGTTCCGCCGGGTGGTGACACGGTTCGAGAAGGACATCGGCCGGTACGACGGGTTCGTGCCTCTGGCCTGTGCCTTCATCTGCCTCAATCGGCTTACGAAATAGCCTCTAGCTGAGCCGCACGTCCACCGCGTTGGCCTGGGATTGCAATCGCGTGGACTGCCGCCATTTCTGAGCCATTCGTGAATTACCGGCCGGGCGACTGTATTGTACTCGTCGCGCAGTGGCATGTGCCATGCGGTTAGCAATCCACTCGCAATTCCACGTTACTTCTCAGCGGGAGACGGAGGTACAGATATCTTTTTCGTCTTACGAATAGGTTAAACAATTGACGTGCTCCCCCAACGTCGTCTTCCGTTTCTCGGTAGTGGCCTCACCGCCTTGACACGTTGTAGTGGCGGATGAAGTACCAGAGTGCCCCCAGGTGGTTGCGGGGGCACTTGGCGAAGGACCGCGTCGTGCGGACCAGCCGGCCGCACCGCGGGCGGGCGGTACACCCGAACCGCTCGATGCCGCACGTCAGCCCGGCCTCCTGGCCGCCGGCGGCGTGCCGCTCGGCCGGCACGGCGGCCAGGTCGGCGGACCAGAAGTCGGTACACATGACGGCCCGGTCCCGGTCGCCGGCCGGCCGGGCCGCCCAGAGTCGGCGGGCGGTGTCCTCGGAGCGGTCGCCGACGACCATCGCCACCACCGGCCGGGTGTCGGCGTCCAGGGCCGCCCACACCCACGCCACCCGCCCCTTGTGCCCGACGAACGACCAGCGTTCGTCCGCCTCGACGGTCAGGTCGCCGGACTGTTTTTGAGCCGCCCGGGGGTGTGCGGGGTGCCCTTGCGGTCCAGGGCGTTGACGAACCGCTGGAGCCACGCCCGGGAGACGCCGGCCGACCGGGCGACGGCCCGCCGGCTGAGCCGCTCGAGCAGCAGCCGGCGGACGAGCGCCTCCCGGTCGGGGGTGATGGGCTGTCGCTTGGGGGCGGGGCAGCACGTCCGCCCGCACCCCCGGCACAGGGCGACGGCCGACCCGGCCCGGGTGTGGCCGTTGCGGACGACGTGGGTGGCTCGGCAGTGGGGGCACGGGGGCAGAGCGTCCTGCATCCCGACAACCTACGCCGTCAAGACGCAGAGGCCACTACCCGTTTCTCGTAGGTCGTAAAGTTGATCTGGTGCCGCACCACGACCTCTTCCCAGTCGAGGGCGAATTTCGTCAACGCCCGTGTCCGCGCGTGATAGTTCCAGCCGTCCGTGAGAAGAACGCCACCGCTGTCCACGAACAGACAGGTGAGCGCAGGGCTTACGCATCGGAATCGGGTGGAAATCCTTGCAGAAGCTTGAGCAGGTAGGCGTCGTCCCAGGCGGCCGTCAGCCGCTTGGCTCTGACGCTGCCGCGGGCCGTGTCCTGTTTGATGAGCGACGCCGCCACCCGTCACACCAGCCCCAGGTTGGCCCCGTACACGGCCGAGGTGGGGCTGGTGTCCTCCCGGAAGGCCACATCCAGGCACACCAATGCAACTCGTTCTCCACCGCCCATTGCCGGCGGACCAGCCGGCCCAACTCGGCCGCCGACCCCCGCCGGCTAGTCACGTGGTAGTGGGACGTGCTGGCGTTCACCCCGCTCACCGCCCGCTCGCGGCCGACCAGCACCACCGCCGCCACAACCGCGTCCCGCAAGGCCGGCTGGTTGCCTTTCACCGCTAGCGGGTAGTCCCCGCCCCGGCCCCACACCTGGGCGGCGAGGGCCTTCTGGCCGCCGGCGGCATCGAGCGTCACCACCGCCCCCGCCAGGTCCAGCACCGCGAGCAGTGCGGGGATGGCCTCGGACCGAAGCGGTCGGAGGGGTGTGAAGGCCTACCAGTTCATCCACGCGATCGACAGTTGCAGGACCCCCGCGACCGTCACCCAGACGAGGTACGGCCCCTGGGCGACCGCGACCCAGCGGGCGTGCGGCCAGACGGCGACCGCACCCCAGGCCAGCGTGGCCCACACCAGGAGGATGTCCGCCGTGGCCCAGTGGACGTCCCGCAGCCCGGCGAACAGGGGCATGAACGCCAGGTTGGCCGGCAGGTCGAGGGCGAACGGTAGCCAGACGCGTCGCGGCAGACGGCCCCGCGCCCCCCAAGGAAGACGAAGCCGAAACTCGACAGGATCACCGGGTAGAGCAGGCTCCAGACGAGCGTGATGGTCGCCGGGGCCGGCGTCCAGGCGGGTTTCGCCAGGGCGTCGTACCAGTCGTGTCACGTCATGACGCACCGTCCGCGGGGGGTAGAATCTGGCCGTCGCGTCGGGCGAAGACGGCGCCGGCCTCGGCCAGGGGTGGCGGTTCGGTCGTGCGGGGGGGGTCCACGACGACTGGGGCGACGGCCTTGGCCGCCACCTCCGATTGACGGCCCGTCAGGTCGGCCGGCAGCCGGCCCCCTGGCGCGGCTGCGACCGGTGCCGGTCACTTCTTCGAGTGCTCGTGCGCCGCCTTGGTGTGCTTCTCGGCCTCGGTGCTGTGGGCGTGCGCGGAGGCGGCATGCACCTTGGCCTGGTCGTGTTCGCCCTGGTCGTGGTGGTGGGCCGCCTCCCGATGGTGGTGGGCGGCGGCCTCGTGCTCGGACGCGGCGGCTTGGTGGTGCGGGTTGGCGGCGTGCTTGGCGGTCGTGGCCACGGGGGATCTCCGAAGGGGAAACGGGGAGTTCGCGCCGCCCGGGGTGGGCGGCGCGGGGGGTCACTCGACCGCCGCCGGGGCGGCGGTGCGGTGTTCGGCCACGAACCAGACCTGCGTCTCGTTCGTGCGGATGATGTCGCTCACGATCAGGTCGGCGGTGCCGGCGTCCCCGTCCCGCTCGGCGTACCGGGCCATGGCGCGGGCCTCCTCCAGGACCACCTCGTGCGCGAACAGCAGGCGGGCCAACTGCTCCGGCATCCGCTCGCGGCCCTTCGGCGGCCGGGGGATGAGGGTCATCTCGGCCACGTCGGCGGCCATCGCCACGCTCACGCCACCGAGCTGCATGACCCGCTCGGCGACGGCGTCCGCCAGCTCGTCCTGCTCCCGGTAGTGCTTGTCGAACAGCAGGTGAAGCGGGTAGAAGGTCGGCCCGGACGCCTGCCAGTGGTGCTTGCGGTACAGGTCGCGGAGGGTAATGGTGTCGGCCAGGAGCTGGTTCAGGTTGTCCGCCCCCTCCTGTCGCGCGGTCTCGGCGAGGGCGATGGGCATGGCCACGACCGTGCCGAACGCCTGCACCTCGTGGGGCGGCGGGGCCGCCGCCCGGGGGGCCTTGGCGAGTGCGGATTCTTTCACGGGTGCTTCCTCCAGAGAGTGTGTGAGACGCGGGCCGAAGTCCCCGGCGGGGCTGGCAAGAGGGCGGTCGAATCCGTGACGGCCTAGCGACGCCGCCCGCCGGAGCCGCCACCGTGACTGCGGCTCCCACCGTACCCGCGGCTCCCCGAGTAGCCGCCGCCGTAGCCCGTCCCGAAACTGCTGTAGCCGCCGTAGCCCGGGTAGGTGCCGAGGCCGTAGCCCGCGTAGCCGCGGTTATACCCGTAGCCCCCGGTCCCGAAGCCTAGACCCAGCCCGAACGACGTGTAGCCGGGGCTGTAGTAACTGCTCCGGGAGTACATGCCGCCGGAGTACGTGGCGCCGAACGACGGGTAGCCGGCGACCGTCGGGGCGTAGTAGAAGGCGTCCAGGGCCGCCGGCGCGGCGTATGTGGCCTGCGTGACCGCGCCGGCTTCCTGGACGGGCGTGCCGGGCGGGTAGGCCATCCCGTTGGCGAACACGGTGCCGGCCGTGTACCAACCGCCGGCGACAACGGGCACGCCGCCCGGGGGCGGTGTGACGACGGTCTGGTACTGGGCGGTCGCTTCGGACGCGAACCCGGCCATCGGGAGGGTCAGGCCGCCGAGGTATCTTCGCATGGCAAGTTCTTTACGGGGAGTCGAGGGCAGGGTGAACGGGAGGCCGACCGCGGTATGGCCCGGAGAACACTACGCGGGGCGGGCCGCCGGCCGGGCCGCTTCGTCGGCGTCGCGGCGGGCGACGGCCGCCTCCAGGATCGCCGCCTCGGCCGCGTCCACCGCGGCCGCCGCGAAGAAGACCGCGTCTGACGCGTACGCCTCGGCCCGGTCCGACCGGGCCGTCAGCTTCTGAGTCTCCCGCTTGGCCTTCCAGTCGCCGACCGCCTCCCGGGTCTCGGCCACCTTCGCCGCGGCCCAGGCCTTGACGCCGTCCCCCGCCTTCTCGGCCCGCACCACCTGGGCATCGACCTTGCGGCGGGCCGCGGCGAGGTCGTCGTGCAACCCCTGCTCGGCCTTGCCGGGCAGCGCCCGGACGTTCGCCCGGACGGCCTGGAGCCGGGTGTCGACGGCGTCGAGGCCGTCCCGTAGCCGTTCACAGAACTGGTCGATCGTCGCACTCATTGCCGTCTCCTAGGTGGTCCGTCGGATCGTCATCTAGTCGGATGACTGGCGACGGGAGGCCGGGGCCGCCCGCCGCCGGCGGCCGTTACGCTTTCTTGGCCATTGCCGGGGCGGCCGTGGCGCTCGGCTCCCACTTGATCTCGTCCATCACTTTCTTCTACAGCTGCGTGTCCGTCTTCATGACGAAGTCCTCTCGGTGCGGCTTGGGCGAGCATCGCCGGGCGGGGTGTGCGCTTCCACGCACAGCTGTCCGGCTTGTCCTCCGACCGAGTCAGTTTCCCAGGGCGTCGCGGGGTAGCGGACAGGGGATTGGGCGGGACGTGTCAGGGTAAGTGGCCGAATCCGTGTCAGGGGTCGGGGCGGCCGTCCGGGACGCCAGCCCGTCGGGCTTTCCGCGACGGTGGGTGGGCAGATTTGCCGACGCCCGTTTCCCATGCCCCGGTGCGGCGTCCAGCCTCGCCGAGGCAGAGGCGCTGTTCCGCAGCTACCGGTCGCCGCACCACCGAATCGCGAGAGGAGGTGGGGGTAGTGGCTTGTTAGTCGGCACGGGCATACCTTGACCGGATGCAGGACACCCCCCCCGCCGCCATGCCCCCGCTGCTCCGATCCGCACGTCGTCCGCAACGGGCCGACCCACTCGGGGGTGCCCAGCTTCCGCTGCCGGGGGTGCGGGCGGCGGTTCGTCGCCGCCCCCCGGAAGGGGCCGGTGCCGGCCGCGCGACCGGGCCGAGGTCGAGCGGATGCTGGCCGAGCGGCTGAGCCTCCGGGCCATCGCCCGGATCACCGGGCGGTCCCGGCCGTGGCTCCAGGGGTTCGTCGACGACCTGTACCGGGAGCGGACCCCGCACACCCCGGGGCGGCTCAAAAGAAGTCCGGCGACCTGATCCTGGAGGCGGACGAACTGTGGTCGGACGTCGGCGACAAAAGCCGTGCCTGCTGGGTGTGGGCGGCCCTCGACGCCGACACCCGGCAGGTGGTGGGGATGGTCGTCGGCGACCGCTCCGAGGACACCGCCCGCCGCCTGTGGGAGGTGCTGCCGTGCCGCTACCGGGACCGGGCCATCGTGTGTACCGACTTCCGGCGTGCGGACCGGGCGGCGGTGCCCGAGGAGCGGCACGCCGCCGCCGGCACGGAGGCCGGCCTCACCTGCCACGTCGAGCGGTTCTGGTGGACCCTGCGTCAGCGGGCGGCCCGGTTCGTCCGCAAGACCCTGTCCTTCTCCAAGTGCCCCCGCAACCACCTGGGTGCCCTCTGGTACTTCATCCGGCTCTACAACCGCTCGCGACGGTGCCGCCCATAGGGCCACTACCCTATTTTATCAACTATAGTCAGATTGAGAGTATACAACCGCCCGGAATGGAGTAGTTTGTGCGGCTAGCCCCTGACACCGCCACGTGCATGTGGTGCACGGGGATCGACCCGTTCACCAAGCGGCCGGTGAGCG
>JAYVUZ010000111.1:0-21658 GCA_043787415.1 Fimbriiglobus sp.
CGAGCGAGGCGCATCCTCGCTCGCGCTTCGGGCTACGAACCGACGACCCCCGCCAGCCGGTTCCTGACAGACCGCCCGCCCGCCGGCGTATGCCCTGTCGGCGGCCGGCCGTGCCGCCCACACCCGCCGGAGGGTCGGACATGTCGCGTCGAGTCCTGGCGGTCGTCGCCGTGGTCGCCCTGGCGGCCGGCGCGGCGTGCGTCAAGTCACCCCCGCCGGCGTACACCCCCGCCACGCCCGGGGCCGAACCGGCGGCCGGCGACTGGGTGACCAGGTCGGACGCCGAGTGGCGGGCGGCGCTGTCCCCGGCGGCCTACCGCGTCACCCGCCAGAAGGGCACCGAGCGGCCGTTCAGCGGGGCGTTGTGGGACCAGCACGGCGACGGCGAGTACCCGTGCGTGTGCTGCGGCCTGCCGCTGTTCGACGCGGCCGCCAAGTTCGACTCCGGCACCGGCTGGCCGAGCTACTGGCGGCCAGTCGGTGACAACGTGCTGTCGGTGCCGGACGCCGACGGGTCGCGGACGGAGGTGACGTGCCGGCGGTGCGACGCCCACCTGGGGCATGTGTTCGACGACGGCCCCAAGCCGACCGGGCTGCGGTACTGCATCAACTCGGCGGCGCTGACCTTCGCCCCGCGGGCCGGCGGCCGGTAGGCGGCGGGTGGCCGCCGTCACGCGGGCGTCGGCCCGGCCCGCCAACCGTCCGCGGTGGCCTCGCCCCGCACCCCGCTGGCGAACCGGAGCTGCAGGTCGGTCAACTGCCGCAACCGCTGCACCTGCTCCGCGGGAACGGGCACCGCTGCTTCGGCTTCCGCCATCGGTGCGCCTCTGCTGCCGAACGACCCAGCTCAGCAGCGCCGCCCGCTTTGGGGCGGCGTCTGCTGCAGCGCCAGGTGAGCCGCTGCACAACACCTGACATTCCATCCCCTGGCTCAGCGTTACAGGAACAGCCGTCCGGCGTTGACGACAGCACGCGGCCGGCCGCCAACGCCTTCAACACGAATGCCCGGTCGGTCGGGCCGTCGTACACCGCCACCGGCGGGGGGTGGCTGCCCAGGGTGAGGACCCCGCCGGCCACCCGCGACCGCCGCTGCCGGCCGTGCCGGACGGCCTCGAACCGCAGGTACAGCCGCGCGTCCGCCGCCCGCAGCAGGGCGGCGGTCACGTCCGGGCCGGCGGCCGCCAGCCCCTCGAGCCGGTCCAGACCGGCCTCGGCCGCGGCCACCTCGGCCGCCGGGCTCGCCCGCACCGGGACGGGGGCGGCGGCGGCCGCCGCCTCCCGCTCGGCCCGCAGCCGCTCGAACACCGCCGCCACCGCCGCCCGCTGCCCGGGCGTCTCGCAGAGGGCCAGGTTCTCGGCGGCCCGCCCCACCTTCCGGTCGAGCTCGGCCAGCGCCGCGGCGGCCCGCTCCCGGGCGTCCCGCCCCGGGGCGTCGCCGGCCGCGGCCGCGGCCAGCTCGACCAGCCGGGCCCGCACCCGGGCGCGGAACCCCGGGTCGGCGACCCGCTGCCGCACCCCGGCGTACGCCAGCCTGGCGGCCGCCGGCTCGTCCACCCAGTGGTACCCGCACGCCTTGGCGTGCGACTGCTGGTACAGGGCACACTGGTACCGGTAGTCCGGCCCCCGGGCCTGCCGGTACAGCGGCCACCCGCAGGTCAGGTCCCAGACGCGGCCGCCGAGCGGGTTGGGGGCGTCCCCCGGCGCCCGCGGCCGGCCCCGCCGGGTCGCCCCGCGGCGGTCCAGCTCGGCCGCCAGGGCGGCGTGCCGGTCGGGGGCGACCCGGGGGGGGGAACGTGGCCGCCGCCGTGATCCGGTCGGCGGGCGGCACGGCCACCGCCCGCGGCCGGCCGTCGGCCCGGTAGTCGCCCGGCCCGAGCGCCCGCGGGCCGGACGGGGTGAGCCGCCGCTGGTCGCCCTCGGCCCGCTTGTTGACCTGCACCACCCCGGCCAGCAGCGGGTGCCGGGCCAGGTTGCGGACGGTGGTGGCGTGCCACAGCCCGGTGGCGTTGTTGGCCCCCGGCGGGGGGACCCCGTCGGCCGTCAAGGCGGCGGCCACCCGCCCGGCCGTCTCGCCCCGCTCCAGGGCGGCCACGACGCGGTCCAGCACGGCCAGCCGGCCCTCGTCGGTGGGCAGCCAGAGGACGTGGTGCCCGGCCAGCTTGACCCGCTCGCCGTCTCCCAGCTGCCGGACCCGCTGGCAGTCGGCCGCCCGCACCAGCCACCGCTCGAACCCGTACAGGGGGGTGCCGCCGATGGCGAACCCGGCCCGGGCCAGCTGCAGCTTGGCCCGCACCAGCTTGTCCGCCAGCTCGGTCCGGAACTGGCCGGCCGCGTGATACCCGACGAGGCCCACCAGCAGGTGCCCGATGTCCTGCCGCTGCCCGGCCCGCAGGGCCGGCATGACGCTGTCGGTGAACACCAGGGTGAGCCCGGCCCGCAGGAGCCGTATCTCGAGAGTCAGCCCCTCGACGGCGTCGTCCGGCCGGGCGAGGCGGTCGCGGCGGGGGACGAACAGGTGGGTGGCGTCGCCCCGCCCGGCCCGGGCCAGCAGGGCGTCCAGCCCGGGCCGGGACAGGTGGTTGCCGGACACCCCGTAGTCGAGGAACAGGTCGCCGTCGGCCGACCGGCCGTCGCGGATCATGGCCTCCAGCCGGGCGACGGACCCGGCCAGCGGGACGCCGAGCTTATCCGCCTCGCCCAATGCCCACGTCATGTACCCGGCCGGGGCCATCTCGGCCCGGCCCTCCGAGTCGCGGTGGTAGAACAGGCCGCGGGGGGGAGGGGTGGTCACGCCGGCACCCCCGCCGCGGTTGGGCGACCGGCCCACAGCGCCTGGGCCACTGCCTCCACCAGGGCGTCGTCGCCGCCGGCCAGCAGGGCCACGTCCGCCCCGAGCTCCCGCCGGCCGGCCCAGGCCAGGCCGTCCACCAGCCGCCAGACGGCCAGCGGCCCGGCCTCGCCCCGCCGGGCCGCCGCCAGGGCCCGCTCGCAGCCGGCCATCAGCCCGGCGGTCGTGACGGGCAGTTCGAGGGCGGCCTCGGCCCGGGCGAGGACGGCGACCAACGCCTCGTCGGCCGTCGGCAGGTCGGCCGCCAGCACCCCGACCAGCCCGGCTTCCTCGATCCGGCGCAGGGCCACCACGCCGGCGAGCTGTACCATGACGCCGATCGTCAGGCGGACGGGGTGGTCAATCTGGCCGAGCGCGGCGGCCAGCTCGACCGCACCGGCGACCAGGTCCTCGGCCACGGCCCGGCAGTGGGCGGCCGTCTCGGGCGGCACCGAGGCGAGGCCGTCCAGCCAGGCCTGTTGCTCTGGGGTGAGGGGCGGGGCGGTCACGGGGGCGGCTCCGGGCGACGCATCCAGCGTGCCCGGTCGGCGAGACGCAGGCAAGGTCAGTCGCCACCGAAACCGCCCCGGTCAGAGGTTATGGCGGCAAATGCCGGGCGATTTAGCGGAGGGCGTGCGACGGCCGGATCACGCGTTGGGGAATGTCCTCGGCCGAGGGCATGGCCGAGTAGCTATTCCGCTGTTGGCAACCGCGATAGCCGTTGCGGCGGGAGGCCGTCCCGTAAATGGACCTTGACCGCTCAGGGCAATCTCAAAGGCGTATGTGTTCATAAATACACTATTGGTGTCCTGAGTTGAGAATTCACTTTGCGGTAGTGGCCTTATGGGCGGCACCGGCGGGTCCGGTTGTAGAGCCGGATGAAGTACCATACGGCCCCGACGTGATTGCGATCGCACTTGGAGAAGGACAGCGTCTTGCGGACGAGCCGGCTGCACCGCGGCCGCAGGGTGTTCCGGAACCGCTCGATGTGGTTGGTCAGTCCGGCCTCCGTGCCGGCGGCGGCGGCGTGCCGCTCCTCGGGCACCACCGCCCGGTAGGCGTTCCAGAAGTCGGTGCAGACGATGGCCCGGTCCCGGTAGACCGGGGGCAGGGCCGCCCACGACCGCCGGGCGGTGTCCTCGGAGCGGTCTCCGACCACCATCGCCACCACCTGCCGGGTGCCCTTGTCCAGGGCCGCCCACACCCACCGGGCCCGGCGTTTGCCGCCGACGAACGACCACAGCTCGTCCGCCTGGAGGGTCAGGTCGGCCGACTTCTTTTGAGCCGCCCGGGGGCATGGGGGGTCCGCTCCCGGTACAGGTCGTTGACGAACCGCTGGAGCCACGACCGGGACCGGCGGGTGATCCGGGCGACCGCCCGCAGGCTGAGCCGCTCGGCCAACATCCGCTCGATCTCGGCCCGGTCGGCGTCCGGCACCGGCCCTTTGCGAGGGGCGGCGACGAACCGCCGGCCGCACCCCCGGCACCGGAACGTCGGCGTGCCGGACCGGCTGGCCCCGTTGCGGACGACGTGGGTGGCGGCACAGCGGGGGCATGGCGGGGGTGCGTCCGGCATCCGGTCAGGCTACGTGCATGCCGCCAAAGGGGCCACTACCCACTTTGCTTCCTCTTGCGATCACTTCGCGGCATAAGTACGCTCCTCGTCGGAGGTGCCCGATGCCGCGACTCAAGATCCTAACACTAAAGCGCGTGTGTTGAACGGCCTCTATGCCGCCGCCGCTGGTGCGAGCGTGTGGCCTGTTCGTTCCGCATCTGGTGGTAGCAGATCACCTCGCCCGTGTTCTGCGGCCGTGCCGTTCCTCGCCGTCGGCGGAACAGGGCGTCGCACCTCGCGTTCAGCGCCCGGCACACCTGCCCCAGCGTCACCCGTGGGTTTTTCCCCCCGCAGCCGGTCGGTGTGTTCCGACACGAACCCCAGCACCACCAGGGACAGGGTGAGGTGGCGGACTAGTGGTCGGCGGCGGGAGTTTGCTTGGGGTGGACCCGGTGCATCTTCTTGCGGGCGTCGGCGACCTTGAAGCACCACTTGATCTTCACCCCGTCGCGGTTGCGGGCGTCCTGCCAGGCGCGGACCTCGCTCGCTAGCGTCGCCGCGTCCGGGATGCGACGGCCCAGGCACTGCCGGGCCAGGACGCTCAACTCCAGTTCGGCCATGTTCAGCCAGGACGCGTGCTTCGGGGTGTAGTGGAACTCCAACTTGGCCGCCAGCCGCCCGGCTTCCGCCGGCCCGAACGCCTCGTACAGCGCCCCGGCCGTGTGGGTGTTCAGGTTGTCCAGCACCACCCGCACCGTGTCCGCGTCCGGGTACAGGTCGTCGCACAGGGCCTTCATCTGCCGGGCGAAGTCCGCCTTCGTCCGCTGCTCGGTGACCGTCACATACCGCCGGCCCGCGTGTGGGTCGATGACGACGAACAGGTTCGCTGTCCCGTTCCGCTCGTACTCGTAATCGACCCGGGCGGGTCGCCCCGGGGCCGCCGGTTCCGGGGCCCGGACGTCCTTGTGCAACTCGACCGAGCACTCGTCGAAGTTCACCCGGGGCCGCTTCGGGTCGTCCGCCTCGGCGTACAACTCGAGTACGTCCTCCATCGCCGCCACGAACTCCCCGCCCACCCCGCCGGGCAGGCACCACGACGCCTTCTGCCACGGCGTGAGCCGGCTTTTTTGAGGACCCGGCCGACGGTCCGCTCCGAGATGCTCTCCACGATGTGCAACTCGACGAGGCGGCCGGCGATCAGCTTGGCCGTCCACTCGGCCCGCCCGGCAGGCGTCGGCGAACACGCCAGGGCGACGACCGCCGCCTCAACTTTGCCGTCGAACGTGGCCGGCCCGCCCGACCGGGGCCACTCGCCCAGGGCCGCCTCCAGGCCCTCGGCGGCGAACCGCTTGCGGACGCTGGCGACAGTCGCCACGCAGACATCCAGGGCGTCGGCGATCTCCTCGTCCGTGTCGCCGCGGTCGGTGCGGAGGAGGACCTGCACCCGGTTCCGCTCACGCAGCGTCAACCGGCCGCAGAACCGTAGCTGTCCGGTGAATGGACGCCTTGCGTGGTCGGGTAGTATTGGAGTTTTTCCCCGTGGGAGAACTCCGTCATGTCGCAACACCGTCCTGAGAAGGTTCAAGTCTGGCGGGCCACCATCGACGCTTGGAAACGGTCGGGGCAGACGGTCAACGCCTTCTGCACCGTTCGCAAGCTGACCCGGTCGAACTTCGACCACTGGCGACGAATCCTGACCGCCGAACCGGGCGTGTCGCCGCCGAAGTCGCTGTCATTCGTTCCAATTCGCGTCATCGCCGAGCCGATGGCCGAAGTCGTGCTCCAGTCGGGGATCGTGGTGCGGGTGCCCTTGGGTGCGGCGGCTGAGGCCGTCACGCGGTTGGTCGCCGCGGTAGGGGCGGTGAGATGCTGAGCCTGCTGCCCGGCGGTCGCATCATGATCGCCGTCGAGTCCGTGGACGGGCGCAAAGGAATCGACTCCCTTGCCGGCCTAGTGCGTTCGGTTCTGAAGGGCGACCCGCTCTCGGGCGATTTGTACGTCTTCAAAACGCGCCGCGCCGACAAGTTGAAGATCCTAGCCTGGATGGGCGACGGGTTCGCACTCTATCTGCGGCGACTGGAGAAAGGGACGTTCGCCTTCCCCACCGCGACCGACGCCAGCGTCACCGTGACACCGACACAACTGGCGATGATCCTCGGCGGCCTCGACCCGGCGAAGACCCGCGAACGGCAGCGATACAAAACTTCGGCGTAAATCGCGCTACTCGCAACGCGGAACGGTGTTGAACAGAGCATGCCGCCGACCGACGACACGGATGGTCTTCGCCAGAAGCTGAATCACGCCGAGGCGGTGATCGTCGAGCTGCGGGGCGTGGTGGTCGAACTCCGCAAACAAGTCGATGCGCAGCAGGCCCACATCCATCGCCTCGTGAAGATGACGTTCGGCCGATCCAGTGAGCGGGTCGAAGGCCCCACTCTTTTCGACAGCCTCGAACCCGAAGCCGATCCGACGCCTGCGATCGTTGTCGAAGCGACCCCCGTAGGCGACGCTCCCGCGCGGAAGCGGAAGGGTCACGGTCGTCGTGGGAAGTCAAAAGACCTGCCGCGTCGCCCGGAAATGATCGACCTGAGCGATGCCGAGAAGGTCTGTGGGTGCTGCGGCACGGTCAAGGTCCGCATCGGCCAGACCACTAACGAACGCCTCGACTACCAGCCGATGGCGATCTTCGTCCGGGAACTGATCCGGCCCGTTTATGCCTGCCGGTCATGCGAGTCGCAAGGCCACAACCCGCAGATCGCCAAGGCGGTGTTGCCGCCGGAGCCGCTGCCGAAGAGTAACGTCGGGGCCGGCCTGCTCGCGCACGTCATCGTGTCCAAGTTCTGCGACCATCTGCCACTGCACCGCCTTGAGTCGATTCTCGCTCGCCACGGCTGGGACGTGCGGCGATCCACCCTGTGTGACCATCTTCGCAAGTGCGGCGACCTCTTGATGCCGCTGTATGACCTGATGCGCCGGCGGGTACTCCAGTCGTTCGCTATTCATGCCGACGACACGCCCCTCTTACTGTTGCGACCTCGGCGCACCGCCTACGCCTGGGTCTACCTCGGCGACGCCGTCCATCCCTACACGCTCTTCGACTTCACCGCCGGTCGGAGTCAGAACTTCCCGCAGACGTTCCTCGCCGGCTACAAGGGTTTCATCCACGCCGAGGCCTACGACGGCTACAACGCGGTGCACAACAACGTTCGACACCTCGGGTGCTGGATGCACGCCCGTCGATGCTTCGTCGAAGCCGAGCCGAGTGACCCGCGGGCGGTCGAGGCCCTGGCCTTCATCCGCACGCTTTACGCCGTCGAGAAGGAACTCAAGGACGAACGGGCGCGACTCGGCGAACGGTTCACGAATGACGACGCGGTGAATTGGCGACGGACACGGGCGGGGCCGATCTTGGCGAAGTTCTCCGACTGGCTCGAAGAGCAGCATCGATCTGCGACGCCGAAGAGTTTGTTCGGGCAGGCCGTCGGGTATGCCCGAAATCAGTGGGCCTCGTTGATTCGGTATCTGACCGACTCTCGGTTCGTCATCGACAACGGGGCCGCCGAGCGCGCCATCCGTCCGTTGGCGATCGGTCGCCACAACTGGCTACATGTGGGTGGCGATTGCGGGTTGACGACGGCCGCCGTGCTGATGAGTGTCTGCGCCAGCGCGACCCGGCATCGCCTCGACCCGTGGGCGTACCTCCGCGACGTGCTCGACCACTTGGCCGTCCGTTCCGTCGGTGCCGACTTATCCGACCTGTTCCCAGACTCCCCAATTTGGCCGCGACTCGCCGCCTGACACCCGAGGCCCAACCCGCACGACGAGCCGACTCGCCTCGCCCCCGCCGCGGCGGATGCGACAGGATCTGCATCACTCCCCTCACGGGCCGGTTACCTTGCATCCGCTGGTCACTTCTGTTCGGTGGTGCCGGCGGGGGGCGGCAGCTCGCGGATTTCGATCTGGCGGTAGCGGACGACGAGGTCATCGCCGGCGGCGGGGGAGCTGGATTGGTGTAGCATCGGCCCGGTTCTCTCGTGGGCCTCCGGCTGGCGGTATTCCGCCACCTGTCTGCCGTCGATCAGCACCCGCCACCGTCGATTGATAGAGATCACCTCCAGGCGGAACCAGTCCTTCGGGGTCGTCCGCTCGCTCGACTCGGCTACCACCTTCCCGGCGCTCACCAGCGAACCGAACGGTACCCCCTTTCGATTCGTCAGGTCGACCCCTACTCCGGGTGCCCGGGCGTCGCTGCCGCCGACGAAGTACATTCCGGCCGCGCCCGTGCCGGTCATCTTCACCTCGGCCCGCATGTGGAAGTGCGTGTATTCCTTATTGGCGATCAGGTTCGCCTCCTTACGGTTGCGGCCCACCAGCTCCGTTCCCTCGACTTTCCACGCCGACGCCTCGGGGGCGAGGTCCGTCCACCCCGTCAGGTCGTTACCGTTGAACAACGGCCGGAAGTCGGCCCGCACACACTCCAGCGTCGTACCGCCCGACGGCTTGGCCGGCTTGACGGACGGGATCGTGACTACCTCGCCGCCGTTGCGGGTGACCATCGCCCGCAGGTCGGAGTCATTTGGTGGAGAGACCAGGGTTCGAACCGAGCCGTCGACGAAGGCGACGTTTACACCGTCGGGGGACACTCCCAGCTTGGGCAACTTCTTCGGATCGAACGGCAGGTCGTCCGGCTTCGTCCAGACCACCGGTTCGGCCGCCTCCACGAACAGCAGGGTGTTCGAGGTGCCGTCGGTGATGTCACGGAACTTCACGATACTCCGTCCGTCCTTGTCCGTCTCGAACGCGGTGCCGGGGCCGGTGAACGCCAGGTAGTGCGTCTGCCCGGCCGGGGCGTTCGCCCCCGGTGTGGTGAACATGTTCGGCATCTTGGCGATCAGCTTCTTGTTGTGCTCGCTGTCCCACGGCTCGTCCAGCCTGAACTGCTTGTACAGATCTTCCTGCTCGATGAACGGCAAGAGGGCCACCCGCCAGCTCAGTAACGGCGTGCCGCTCTTCCCCTTTGCAGTAAGGGCCGGCGGCGGCAAGTTCCTGTCGTACACTTCCGCGTAGTTGAACACGGCGATCGCTAGTTGTTTCATCTTGTACAAGCTGCTGACGCGGTCGGACGGCACCAGCGGGGGGAACGCCCCGACCGGGAAGGTGAGCCACAGGCGGTCGGCGTCAAAGCGGTAGCCGACCGGCAAGAGGCCCGGATTGCGGCCCGCTTGGAGGTACACCTCGTGCAGGGCCGGGTCGGCCCGTTACGTCGCGGCGAGCTGTCTGGCGGGGGAGGCGAAGGCGAACTCGTTCTCCCCGAACCGGACCACCGGCTCCTCACCCGCTTGCGTCTGAAGTGTCCCCCCGTCTGTCGCGGCGACCACCAGCCACTCGCCCTTCAGGCGGTCGGGGTCGGCCGGCGGGGGCAACTCCTTGATCTCGATCTTGCGGATTTCCACGACCGACCAGGCGTCGAACAACTGCAGCGCAAGGTGGCCGGCGAGGTGGGCTGACCTGGCACGAGGACCGGAGAGTGTGTTCGCCGCGCCTCGCTCCCACACGGTGAACGTGACCATCTCCCCATCCTGAATGACCTCACACGTCACCCACTCGTCGGGGGCGACACGCCGGCCGAGGGCCGATGTACCCTTCAAATCCCCAACCCAGGAGAGCACCGGGTGCCGACGCTCGGTCAGGACGACCGGGGCAGCGAACGGCTCAACGAATTTAGAAACCGAAGCAGCTTTCAGCGAGAACCCGTCGTCGCCACTCGGCGACAGTACGACGCCCGAGTCTTCCACGGGCACCCGCCCGAGCACGCCCAGAGCTCCGCCGTTCGTTCCTCCCTTCACCCGCACCTCCATCCGCAGGTGGAAGTTGGCGAATTCGCCCCGCTCGGTGAACAGGTGGCTCGGCTTGCCCTTCGCAACGAGTACCCCATTTTCGACCGCCCAACTGCCCTTCCCGGTCGGGAACTCCTTCCACCCGGCCAAGTCCTTGCCGTTGAACAGCGGGGTGAACCCGTCGCTCTGTTGCTGGCCACCACTAGGAGGTCTCTGGTTATTGGAACGCGGCTGATCCGTACGGTCGGAGGGGGTGAATTGCCAGAAGTACCAGGCCCATACTGGCAGGCTGGCACACACGGCCGCGAGTAGGCCCAGTGTGATGCCGCCGACCCACGCCCTCGTCGATCTTTTCGTCGGCTTCTCGGGCCGCTTGGCAGGGGGGATGCGAGAGGTGTTAGTCAGCCGGGTCCCGTCGGCCAGCTGACGCTCGCAGTCTGCCAGCAGGTTGGCCACCTCGCGGGCGGACTGAATGCGCTCGTCCGGGATCTTGGCATGCATCTTGTCCACGATCCGACAGTACCAGTCGGGCACGTCGGGGACGATCTCGCGGATCGGCCGCGGGTCGTCCTCGGCCACCCGCTTGAGCACCGCCAGGGTGGTGCTCGCCCGGAACGGTGGGCGGCCGCTGGCCATCTGGTACAGCACGCTGCCCAGGCTGAACAAGTCGGCCCGGTGGTCGAGCGCCTCCCCGCGGGCCTGCTCGGGGGCCATATACAGGGGGGTGCCGGCCACCGTACCGCTGCGGGTCAGGCTGGCGTCGTCGGCGGCGCGGGCTAGGCCGAAGTCGGTGATCTTGACGGCCACCGCCGGGCCGCGGTCCACCAGGATGTTGCTCGGCTTGATGTCGCGGTGGATCAGTCCCTTCTCGTGGGCGGCGGCAAGCCCGTCGGCGATTTGTCGGCCGACCCGCACGCACTCGCCCACGTCCACCGGGCCGGTGCGGTCGAGCCGCTCCTGGAGGGTCTCGCCGGGGATGTACTCCATCACCAAAAACGGCAGCGGGTGCTCCTCGACGGCGTACACCCGCACCACGTTCGGGTGGTCGACCGCCGCCGCCGACCTGGCCTCCCGCAGGAACCGCTTGCGGGCCGGCGAGGTGACGGCCAGATGCGAAGCCATCACCTTCACCGCCACCACCCGCTGGAGCTTGTCGTCGAACGCCCGGTAGACGACGCCGAACCCGCCCTGCCCGAGGATCTCGAGCACCTCGTAGTGGCCTATGCGGCCGAGCGAGTCGGGCCGTCCCGGCGGGGACAGGAGCGCGGTGGCGTCGGACACCAGCTCGTCCGGCGGGTCGGTGTCGCGGGTGACTTCGGCACCGGCCGAACTGCGGGTGACGTTCCCCTCCTCGGTAGGCGTGGCCGTCGGGCGGTCGCGGAAACCGCTCGCCTTGTCGTGGGCGGCAAGCAAGCCTTCCACTCGCGCCCGCTGCTCTTGGCCGTCGCAGGCCGTACCCAGGAACGCCGCCCGCTCCGCAGCGGTCCCCTTCTCCAGCGCTTCGGTGAACAGCGACTCATCGGTCATCGGCGTGCCCTCGGCCGGTGCAATAGATCTCGGTTCGCCAGCAATGCGGGAAACGGCCCCGGATCGGCTTACCCGTTTCCGGAAATTTCGCGGAACAGCCACGCCCCGCTGTACACCCAGTGACGCTTGGCCATTGCCGGTGAGATGCCGAGCACTCCGGCCACGGCCTCTACGGTCAGTCCGCCGAAGTGTCGCAACTTCACCAACTCGGCCTTCTGCGGTTCCACTTCGTCGAACGCATCGAGCGCCGCATCCAGGGTGACGAGGTCTTCGGCCGGTTCGGGCGGAACGAGGGGCAGGTCGGCGGGATCGTGGCGGTGCATCCCCCGCCGCGTTTGTCCGCCTGCTTGCGTCGGGCGTGATCGACGAGGATCCGCCGCATGGCTTCGGCGGCAGCGGCGAAGAAGTGTCCGCGGCCGTCCCAGCGGGCGGCGTCGGCCGGGGGCTTCAGTGGCCATCCGCGCCGCCGCGAGCATCCACAGCTCATTGTAGACGAGTGGGAGCAGATCGGCGGCGGCTTGGCGGTCGCCGGCGGCGTCGAGTAGGCGAGTCACATCGAACATATGGCCGAGTGTATCGGAGTTCGGCGGCAGGATCATCCGCAATTGCTAACGATTCAGCACGACGGATGGGCTGACGACTTCGCTCCGGATTGCCGTTGCGTGCAACATGGTCACATCGCCGGACGGAAACGGTTAGCCCCCACTAACTCGTAGGCGAAAGGCGCCCGGTCGCTCAGCCACACGTCATGCTGCTCGGGGTACGACGCCACCACCCGCTCCAAGTCGGCGGCCGCGTCGGCATGCCGGTCGAACTCGCCCGACAATGTGAGATCGGTTCCTCCAAGTGAGACGGCGAACCAAGACGAAATCAGGGTGGGCGTTTGTCGCGTCGGCCTCGCCGAGGGGCTGGAGCGCTCGGGTGAAACATTCCAACGCTTGGTCCGGCTTCCCGTTCCACCTAATGCTCCCCGATCTTGCGCGACACGGAAGCGTGGGCCAGGCGGTATCGCGGGTCGTTCGGATGTTCTACGACCGAGCGAGCAGGCCTTCCGCTCGGACGAGGTCGTCCAACGGGCTGCGGGTCGGGACGCTGCCGATGATCAGGGCATTGCCCTCCTTCTTGGTCACGTCGCTGATGCTAAATCGCGGCTTATCGTCAATCGTCCCCGTCGTCAGCCCGGCGGCAATTGCCAAGGTGCCGGTGGCCGGCAAGTACATGGCCACCGGTCGCCAGGATTCAAAGGGTGTTACGACTGAGTTCAGCTCGTGGAATACCGGATCGCGAGCCGCTGGGCCGCTAGATCGGCTGGGCTGGGTTGCCATTGAGGATGCTGATTATACTGCTGCTGTCCTGGTACAGCACGCCCAGGTTATAGACGTCGGCGCCAAAGCCAACGGGGGCGGTGTTCCAGGCGATGCTGCTGGAGTTCTTGACCGTCACCGTGCCGCCGCTGTTGTTGTAGACGCCGCCGCCCTGATAGGCTGCGGAGTTGCTGGACAGGATGCTGTTGCTGACCGTCAGCGCAGCGCTGCTATAGTTGAAGATGCCGCCGCCGAAATGGGCGGAGTTGCCGGACAGGGTGCTGTCGCTGACCGTCAGCGTGCCGCCGTTGAAGATGCCGCCGCCATTGTTAGCGGAGTTGCCGGTCAGGGTGCTGTTGCTGACCGTCGTCGTTACCGTTCCGTTGCGGTAGCCGTCGTAGATGCCACCGCCCTCGGAAGCGTGGTTGCCGGACAGAGTACTGCCGCTGACCGTCAGCGTGCCGTAGTTGAAGATGCCGCCGCCGTCCCCGGCGGAGACGGAATTGTTGGACAAGGTGCTGCCGCTGACCGTCAGCGCGCCGTCATTGGCGATACCGCCTCCTTCGTTATTAGCGATATTGTTGGCCAGGATGCAGTTTCTGACTGTCAGTGTGCCGGCGTTGTAGATGCCGCCGCCCTGGATGGTGGTGGTCGTGGAGCCATTGGCGGAGCCATTGCTGATCGTTAGGCCGCTCAGGGCGACCGTTACTTTGGCCACGTCAAACACCCGCGTAGCGTTGTTGCCGCTAACCGTCAGCTGGCTGGCGCCCGGCCCGGCGATGGTTAGGTTCTTGTTGATGAGAAGTTCGCCGCTGGTCAGCGTGATGGTCTGGCCGTTCAGGCCGGCGGCAAAGTTGATGGTGTCGCCTCTGTGGGCGGCGGCGATGTCGGCCCGCAGCGAGCCGGCGCCGCTGTCGTTGGTGTTCAGGACCGTCAGCGTGCTGGGAACCCAGCGCGCCTCCAAGGCTTCGAGCGTGGGCCGGAAGGTCGGCCGCTTGCAGTCGGCGGGGCGAGTTTTGCGCGAGAAGTTGAGCCACATTACTTGGGTCTCCATTTGGGAAGATTAGTCCAGTTAGAATGAACAGTCCGTCGCCCCGGCGTGCGGTCTGCACGCCGGGGCGAGCTGAAACGGTCCCCTTGCCGTCGTGGCCTCTAAATTGGCACGGCTGGGTTGCCATTGAGGATGTAGATCGTGCTGCTGCTGTCCTGGTACAGCACCCCCGCGTTGAAGACATCAGCGCCAAAGCCAATGGGCGCGCTATTGCCGCAAATGGTGCTGGAGTTGCTGACCGTCAGCGTGCCCGTGAGGACATAAGGGAAAGGGGGGTAAAACGGGAAGGTGACGATTTCGTTGTAGACGCCCCCGCCGGCCACGCCTGCTGAGTTGCCGGACAGGGTGCTGCCGCTGATCGTTGCCGTGCCGCCGTAGGCGCTGTTGAAGATGCCGCCGCCCTCGTAGCTGGCGGAGTTGCCGGACAGGGTGCTGCCGCTGACCGTCAGCATGCTGGCGTTGAAGATGCCGCCGCCGATGCCGGCGAAGTTGCCGGACAGGGTGCTACCACTTACCGTCATCGTCCCGCCAGCATTGAAGATGCCGCCGCCGAAACCGTTGCTGGTGCCATTGCCGGACAGGGTGCTGCCGCTGACCGTCAGTATCCCGGTATAGTTGTTGTAGAGGCCGCCGCCGAATTCTGCAGAGTCGCTGGACAGGGTGCTGCCGCTGACCGTCGCCGTGCCGGCATTGTAGATGCCGGCGCCGCCGTAGGCGAAGTTGCCGGACAGGATGCTGCCGCTGACCGTCAGCGTCCCGTCGTTGAAGATGCCGCCGCCGAAACCGTCACGGCTTACGGAGTTGCCGGACACGGTGCTGCCGCTTGCCGTCAGCGTCCCTTCGTTGAAGATGCCGCCGCCCTCGTAGCTCGCGGAGTTACCGGACAGGGTGCTACCGCTTACCGTCGCCGTGCCGCCGTTGAAGATGCCACCGCCGATGCTGTAGAGTGCGGAGTTGCCCGACAGGGTGCTGGCGCTGACCGTCAGCGTCCCGCCGTTGTAGATGCCGCCGCCGCCGCCGCCGTAGAAGTTGGTGGAGGAGTTGCCGGACAAAGTACTGCCGCCGACCGTCAAAGTCCCGCGGTTGAAGATGCCGCCGCCGTTGCCATTGCCACGGAGTGCGGTGTTGTTGGACAGGGTGCTGTCGCGTACCGTCAGGGTGGCGGCGGCCTCGACGACGATGCCGCCGCCCGAGCCGTCCTGAGAGGCGTCGCCGGCGGGGTTATCGGCCAAGCCGTTGCCGCCGGTGATCGTCAGGTTGGACAGGGTAATCTGGGCGCCGGCGGCCACCTCGAAGATACGCGAGATGCCGCCGCCGCTGATCGTCACCGGGGGCTTCCCAGCCTTGGTCTCGATGGTCAGGTTCCGCTGGGTCAGGACCAGCTCGCCCTGCGTCAGGGTGATGCCGCTCTGCTCCACGTACCCGGTCAAGAGGATGGTGTCGCCGTTCTGGGCGTGGGCGACCTCGTAGCGCAGCGTGTGTTTCTGGGTCACATCGTCGTCGCCGCGAGTGACGAGCAGCGTCGAGGGCACATAGCGATCCTCCATCGATTCGAGCCGAGGCCGGAAGCGCGAGGCCTGCCTACTCTTCGACCTCGGTGGCCGTGCCGATTGGGCCAGGGCATCCGCGCCGACTCGTTCCCGCAGCCATGAGAAAAGTCGCATGATTCATCTCCCGTCAGGTGTCGGCCTGCGATACAGTAAAATGCCAGCGTTCCCGGCGTGCAGACCAAGCGCCGGGGCGATGCGCGGCCGATGAGTATCCTTCTTCGCGGTTGGGACTCATCGGCCAACGTTGCTTCGCAGGTCCGGCTTTCCCGCCGGACGCTTCATGTTTTGGATCACGGGCTATTTTTTCGCTCCGAGTTCCGCCAGCAGCTTCTTGTAATCCTGCCGCCGCCGCAGTGGCTCCAGGTCGATGTCCTTGTTCATGCCCTCGATGTTCCGAGCGTCCTTGAAAAAGCCCCGGCCTTCAGCCAGGGTGAGCAGTTCCACCGCCCGGACGGCGTACTGCTCCTGGAGTTTCGCATCCTGCTTGACGACACTCGAGGCGATGGACAAGACGCAGGCCGCGTCGTAAAGCGTGGTCCCCGTCACGTTTTTTTCCGCCGCGAGAGCGTTCGCCTCAGCGACGGCCCTGGCATGATCACCCGAGTGGATAAGAGTTACGGCTCGCTGTACACGCCACTTGATCTTTGAGTCACAGTCATCCAGTTCGATCGCCCGAGCCCAGTCCGGGACCGCTTCGGCATAACGCTTCAGTTGAGTCAGCGCCTGGGCCCGACCGATAAAGGCATTGCGCGCGAACTCGCGGGCCATGACGAGCCTTTTGTCCTTCACCCACACTTCCAGGGAGCGAATGGCCTTCGCGTACTCCGCGAGTGCGTCTTGTTGCCGGCCTTGATTCCCCCGGAGATTGCCCAGGTTGCAATAGCTGCCGCCTAGGCCAATCTGGTAGTTGGGAACCCCGGGAAAGTCGGCGGCCAGCTTTTCTGAGATCGTCAGGTCCGCGCGATACTCGGCCTCCGCTTCGCCCCACTTGCCGTGGCCGGCCAGGAGAACGCCCAGGTTGTTGTGGCTGTCCGCCAACTCCCGGCGGTACTCTGGCACGGTGGGGAAGTCGGCGGCCAACTTTTCTTGGATCGTCAGAGCCGCGCGATACTCGGCTTCCGCATCGCCGCGCTTGCCGAGATCGTCCAGGAGACCACCCAGGCCGATGTGGCTCAGCGCCAACTCCCGGCGGTATTCTGGCACGGTGGGGAAGTCGGCAGCCAGCTTTACTTGGATCGTCCGGGCCGCGCGACACTCAGCCTCCGCCTCGCTCCGCCTACCGAGTTCGGCCAGGAGAACGCCCAGGTTGTTGTGGCTCCTCGCCAAGGCCTGGCGGTACGCGGGCACGGTGGGGAAGTCGGCAGCCAGCTTTTCTTGGATCGTCTGGGCCGCGCGAAACGCGGCCTCCGCCTCGCGCCGCTTGCCGAGGCCGGCCAGGAGAAGGCCCAGGCTGTTGTGGCTCATCGCCACGTCCTGGCGGTACGTGGGCACCGTGGGGAAGTCGGCGGCCAGCTTTTCTCGGATCGTCAAGGCCGCGTATCCCGCGGCCTCCGCCTCGCCGCGCTTGTCGAGATCCTTCAGGAGATTGCCCAGGCTGTGGTGGCTCATCGCCAAGTCTTGACGGTACTCGGGAACGGTCGGGGAGTCGGCGGCGAGCTTTGCTTGGATCGTTAAGGCCGCGTGAAACGCGGCCTCTGCCTCACCCCGCTTGCCGAGTTCGACAAGGAGTACGCCCAGGCTGCCGTGGTTCTTCGCCAAGTCCTGGCGGAACGCGGGCACGGTGGGGAAGTCGGCGGCCAGCTTTTCTTGAATCGTCCGGGCCGCGTGAAACGCGGCCTCCGCCTCGCCCCGCTTGCCGAGGCCGGCCAGGAGAACGCCCAGGTTGTAGTGGCTCGACGCCAACTGCTGGCGGTCCGCAGGCACGGTGGGGAAGTCGGCGGCCAGCTTTTCTCGGATCGTCAAGGCCGCGTGAAACGCGGCCTCCGCCTCACCCCACTTGCCGATACTGACCAGGAGCGCGCCCAGGTTATTGTGGCTCGACGCCAGGTTCTGGCGGTACGAGAATAAGGTGGGGAACTCGGCGGCCAGTTGCTTGAAGAGGGCGAGCGCGGCGACATACGCGTTCTGCGCTTCCTTCAACTCGCCGAGCCGGTGGCGCATGCTTCCGACGGGGAGATACCCCTCGGCTCGGATGGCACGGCTTTCGGCATCGTCGGCAGTGACGGCGGCAAAGCCCTCGAAGTGCTTGATTATTTTGCGCAAGAATTCCTTGTTTTCCTCAGTCAGATTCGCGCCGCGAGCCATCTGGTTCTCGACGATGGCATCGGTCATAGCCCGCAGCACATCCATCGCTTTCTCGCGGGCCTGGTGCTCGGCTTTTCGCGCCTTGGTTTCGGCGACCAGGGCCCTTTCCTTGTCTTCCCGTTCCTTGATTTCGGCCGCCAGGGCCTTTTCCTTATCTTGGCGCTCGATCGTCTCGGCGGCCAGCGCCGTGGCCTTGTCGTCCCGTTCGCGCACCGCCCAGATCAGGCCCATCGAGGTGCCGGTGACGCCGCCCACCAGGCAGACGAGAATAACGCTCGCCGCGACCACCGGCCCCTTGTTCCGCCGCATGAACTTTCTCAACCGGTACCCCACCGACGGCGGGCACGCCTGCACCGTCTCATCGTTCAAGTAGCGCTGCACGTCGGCGGCGAAGTCCTTGGCCGTCTCGTAGCGGCGGTTGCGGTCCTTCTCCAGCGTCTTCATCACGATCCAGTCCAGCTCGCCGCGCATCAGCTTCGACAGCTTCGCCGGCTCCGTCTTGCGCTGGGCCGAGATCGACGCCAACGCTTCACCCGAATCGCTCAACCGCGTGCTCGGCTTGGGCGGCTCCTCCTCTTTGATCCGGCGTAGAATCTCGGCGTACGCCGCTTCCTTCATCCGCTTGCGGCTCAGCGGGGTGCTCCCCGTCAGCAACTCGTACAGCAGAACGCCCAAGGAGTAGATGTCGCTGCGGGTATCGACGCCCAGAGCGCTCATCTCCGCCTGTTCCGGGCTCATGTACTCCAGCGTGCCGATCATCGCGCCGAATTGCGTGAACAAGGTCCGCTCGGTCAGCTTCTGCTCGGTCGCCTTGGCGACGCCGAAGTCGATCACCTTGGGGACCGGCTTGCCGTCGTAAAGAGTGACTATGACGTTGGATGGCTTGATGTCGCGGTGGATGATCCCTTTCTGGTGAGCGTGCTGGATCGCCTGGCACACCGGCACGAACAGCTCCAGACGTTCCCGCGGCGTCAGGTGGTGATCGTCGCAGTACTTCGTGATCGGCACGCCGTGGACCAGCTCCATGACGAAGTATGGCCGGCCGGCTTCCGTGGTCCCGGCGTCGAACACGCGGGCGATGTTGACGTGGTCCATCATGGCCAGTGCCTGGCGCTCCGCTTCGAAGCGAGCGATGACCTGCCGGCTGTCCATGCCCGCCTTGATAACCTTCAGAGCGACTTTACGCTTCACCGGCTCCATCTGCTCGGCCATGAAGACCGTGCCCATGCCGCCTTCGCCGATCTGCTGCAGCAGCTTGTACGGACCGATGAGCGCGCCGACGTTCTGCGAAGCGGATGGGAAGGTCCGCGTGGACTCTTCGCCGGGGACGAAGTTCGCGGTATCCGGGGAGCCGGCGGGCGAGTGGCCGAGGAAACTCCCGGCCCGGCCGTGCTGATCGAGCAACCGCTCCAGCCGATCGCGGAGGGCCGCGTCTCCGGCGCAGGCTCGGTCGAGATAGGCGCACCGTTCGACGGGGTTGGGGATCTCTGCGGCTTCGATGAACAGAGTTTCTTCGGTCTTCACGCTGGTGCTCCGGGGCCTTGCGGAAGGAGGCCCACCCTTCAGTGCGACGCCGCACCCGGAACTGCGCACGGAATTGTAAAAATAGTTTTGGGCCTCGTCAGCGGGACTCTTTATTCAGGCAGTCGAGCAGCCACGCACGGGCGTAGGCCCAGAGCTGATCGGCTTTGCGGGGAGAAACGCCCAAGACCCGAGCGGCCTCGCGGCCTGTCAGCCCCGCGAAGTAGCGGAGTTTGACCAATTCCGCGGCGCGCGGGTTGGCGGCGGCGAGCCGGTCGAGGGCGTCGCTGAGGGCCACCACGTCCTCGTCGGGCGATTCGGCGACCGCGTCCAAGTCGGCGAGGGACTGCGGTCTCCGGCCGCCCCCGTGCCGCTCGCGATTCCGTCGGCGGGCGGCCTCGACGAGGATGCGGCGCATGGCCTCGGCAGCGGCGGCGAAGAAGTGCCCACGGCCGTTCCAGTCCTGAGACGGTCCGCCGATCAGCCGGAGGTAGGCTTCATGCACTAGTGCGGTGGGCTGGAGCGTCTGGCCGGAAGCCTCGGCCGCCATCCGTTGAGCCGCGAGCTTGCGCAGCTCGTCGTAGACGAGGGGCAGAAGGTCGGCCGCGGCGCGGGCGTCGCCAGCCACGGCCGCATCGAGAAGGCGGGTGACGTCGGACATGGTGCCGAGTATAGCCGAGGTGGGCCACCGGTTAATGGGAAAAAAAGGGGCCGAGGTCGCTCACCTACCGCCGGTCGGGAGACGCATTCGGATCGCATAGGATCGCGGCACCGTCAGATCGCCGGACGGGTACGCAGAACCGGCCCTCCAGGTCTGACCGCTGGTCGTCGGTGAGCTGTACGACGTGCCGCTTCGTCATCGTGCCGCCCCCTGGTGAGGAGGTCACGATAGGACAGGGAATGGAACCGTCAGGAACTCCCGCCGCGGTCCACTAGTGGGTCAGTTGCCTCGCTCGTAGCTGATCGGTCGGCGGGTCGTCGCCTCTGAGCCTCCGACGCGGTGCCGTCGGTCCCGTTGTCGCTTCCGCCGCGTCGCCCGCCGCCCGCCCCACTCGAACGGCGTCGGGTCGTCGTTCCACCGGGCGGCGACCGCCTCCAACCAGCGGATGATCTCGTCGGTGTGGGACGGCTGCTGGCCGTCGAGGGCACGGGCCTTGAGCACCCGCTGGATGCTCTCGGCCATGTTCCGCCACGACCCGCCCACCGGGGTGTACACCGGCATCACCCCGTGGGCGAACAGCCAGGGCACGAAGTCCGGGGTCCGATGCCCCGCCAGGTTGTCCAACACCAGGAGCACCCGCAGCGGCGGCAGCACCGCCGGCAGGGTGATCGGGAGCGTGAGCCCGACCTGCCACCGGTCCCAGGCGGCCCGACCCGACGGCCGCGGGTCGGCCGGCAGGCCGGCCAGGATGGCCGTCAGCTCCCCCCTCAGCCACGGGTGCAGGACGGCGTTCGGGCAGCTCGTCACCCCCGACACCCGGACCCGCCCGTCGGCCGGGCGGAGGAGGGTGAGGAGCTTGGCCGTCCCGGTCCGCACGTACTCGTGCGGCAGCCGGGCCGGTCGGCCCACCGGCCGCCAGCTCCGGCCGGGGTACGGCGTGGTCTGGAACGGCCCGGCCTGATCGGTACACCACACGCCCAGCCCGAGGCCGGGGCCGAGCCGGTAGGCGTCCTCGATCGACTTTTTTTCGCCCCCGCGTCCGGGTCGGTGACCGTCACCCGGCCGCACGTCCGGCGGCGGACGGCGTGGCCGGTCGGGCACCAGGTGCGGGTCCGCTGGAACGAGTACCCGGCCTCCCGGAGTACCCGCCAGATGGTGAAGGTCGAGACCCGCGGCAGCCCGTCCGGTGCGGCCCGCAACGCCCGCCGGAGGACGGTCAGCGACCAGGTGGCGGTCCCATCCCGCTGCGGGGTGGGCGTCCGGGCGGCCTCCCGCAGGATGCGCTCCCGGGCCGGCGCGCCGTACGTCGGCGGGTGGCCGCCGCCGTGCCGCGGGGTGACGGCGGCCAGCCCGTCCCGGTTGAACCGGGCGACCAGGTGGGACACGGCGTCCCCGCTCTTGCGGCCGACCGACCGGGCCGCGCCCTGAAACTGGTGGCCGTCGCCGACGAGTAGGATCAGCGCCGCCCGGGTCACCTCGGCCGCCGGTGCGGCCCGGGACCGACGGAGGCGGCCCAGCTCGC
>JAYVUZ010000112.1:0-7780 GCA_043787415.1 Fimbriiglobus sp.
CTGACACCGCCACGTGCATGTGGTGCACGGGGATCGACCCGTTCACCAAGCGGCCGGTGAGCGTGGCCCGCGGGCTGACCGACCGCAAGCTCTAGCGGGCACTCATGCAGTTCTTCAAGCCGGAGAACTACTTCAGCGTCCGCGAGGCTCTGGCGAAGGCCGGCCGCCCCGACCTGATCGGCGGGTGCGCCGGCCTCGTCCCGGCCGAGCCGCCGAGGGAGGCGTTGGACGCACGCCGTCGGCAGGCGAACCTTGCGGTGAAGGGCGACCACTACCCCACGGTGGCCAACCCGGCGAAGGGCGAGCCGGCCGGCGAACACGGCGCCGGGCCGCCGAAGCCGACGGGCCACCGGCCGGACCGGAAGTCGGCGAGGTGTCAGGAGCGGAAGAAGAAGGGCGGGTCGGCGCCCTGCCCCGTCACGTCGGGGTGCCACCGGGCGCGCCGCCTGGCCACCGTCGCCTCGCGGAACCCCCGTCTGTCGGTGTGACCGATTCGCGCACGCCCCGACCCCCGCGAACGCCCCACGGACGAGTCGTGAGTCGTCCTGGACTCGGTTCGAGGTCACCCGACGAATGCCCCGTTCATGGGGTCCAGGTCGCGGTCCGGGGTCGGGTCGGCCGGGTGGGCGAGCAGGGTGGCCGCCTTGTAGACGTGGACCACCCCCCCGGCCCCGCCCTGGGTGGCCAGGGCCGGCCGGCCGTCGCCGAACACGTCCCGCACCGCCACCCGCACCCCGTCCCGGCTGTTCGGGTCGCCGGCGAAGAAGTTGGCCACCTGGGCGGTCGCCGGCAGGTCGTCCAGCCGGCCGGCGGCGGCGGCCAGCAGGCTGCGGCCGTCGATGACCCGCACCCGCGGCCCGCCGCCTGGCCCGCCCCCCACCACCAGGTCGGCCACCCCGTCCCCGGTCAGGTCGCCGGCCGCGACGTACGCCCCGTTGCGGAGGGTGTCCTCGAAGGCGAAGAAGTCGGGCACCAGCCGGGCCGGGTCGGCGCTGCCGGCCGCCACCTGGCGGGCGTCGTACACGGCGATGCGCGGCCCGCCGCCGAACCCGGCCGCCACGATCAGGGCCGGCACCCCGTTGAACACCCCCACCGCCGGCCGGTCGCCGCCGCGGAAGTTGGGGTCGGCGATGCCGTAGAACCGGGCCACCTGGGCGGCGTCGCCGGTCAGGCCGGCGGCCAGCTTGGCCGCGTCGTACACGGCCACTACCGGCCCGCCGCCCTGGTCCGGGCTGACGATCAGGCTCAGCGCCCCGGTGCCGGACAGGTCGCCGGCGATGACGTACAGCCCGCCACTGAAGGTGCTCTCGTAGGGGGCGAACCGGGCCAGGAGCTTGCGGGTCTTGCCGTCCAGCACCGCCAGCATGTTGCCGGAACCGGGGCCGGACGCCCCGATGGTGTCGGCCACCCCGTCGCCGTTCAGGTCGGCGGTCGTGACCCGGGGGTTGGTCCCCAGGTCGCCGAGCAGGGCCAGCAGGTCGGCGGCGACCTGCACCGGCTGCGGGGCCGGCGGAGGGGCCGGCGGGGGCGGGAGCGTCGAGGTGGAGACGGTCAGCCCGGCGGCGGCGGTCCCCAGCACCAGGTTGTCCCCGACGGTGAACGCCGCCCGCACCGTGTACGCTCCCGGCGGCAGCCCGGCGGGGGCCGTCAGAGTGGCCGTGCCGGCGACGAGCGGGGCGACCCCGAGGGGCACCGACGGGCCGCCGGCGGTCGGGTCGGCGGAGAACGTCACCGCCCCGCCCGGCACTGGCGAGACGAGCGGGCTGGTCACCGTCGCCGTCAGGGCGAGCGGTCGGCCGGCGGTCGCCCGGTCGGGCGCCTGGAGGGCGACCGTCAGCAGCCCCGGCGGCAGGGCCACCCGCACCTCGGTCGAAGCGCTCGGGGCGAACCCGGCGGCCGGGGTGTAGGTCGCCGTCAGCGACGGTACCAGCCCGGCCAGCAGGGCGGTCAGCGGTAGCGGCACGGTGACACTCGCCACCCCGCCCGCGAGGGTGGCCGTCTGCGGCTCGCCGACGTTGGAGGCGAAGGTGACGGTCCCGACCGGCGTGCCGGTGGCGGCCGTCACGGTGGCGGTCAGGGTGAGGCTCTGGCCGTCGGCCGCCGGGGTGGCGACGAGGGTGGTCGTGGTGGCCACCGGGTCGGGGACAACGAGCGGGGTGACGGCGAAGGTGCGGTCCAGGATCGCCGTCTGGCCGTCGGCCGCAGTGACGCGGACGAGCAGGTGGTACGGCCCGGCCTGGGTCGGGAAGCCGACCACCAGGCCGCCCGGGGCGACGGTCAGGCCGGGGAGCGCCGGCGCCCCGTCGGCCGGGGCGAAGGTGTACGGCCCGCGGGCGCCGGCCGCCGTCAGGGTGATGTCGTAGGCGAAGCCGACCCGGCCGGCCGGCAGGGTCGCCGGGCCGACGGTGAGGGGGACCGACACCTGCACCTCGACAGCCCCGAGGTCCACCCGCGGCCCGCCCACCCGGGCGTACCCGGTGCCCCGCTGGTCGGTGGTCGCGTCGCCGACGGCGGCGGTGTCCCCGGCGTCGAGGGCCGGGCTGCCGGCGAGCGGGAGCAGCGTCCGGGTCGGGCCGCCGTTGTCCGCCAGCGGGCCGAGCTTGGCGTCGCCGGTGAGGATCAGGTTCTGGCCGACGATGGTCCCGTTGTCGTTGCCAATAGCGTCCGAGAACAGGGTCGGGGCGGTCACGGTGATCGTCGCCTCGTCGCCAGACGATCCCAGGCCGCCGTTGTAGAGGACCAGAACAGTCGTCGCGGCGTGCGCGCCGACCGCGCTGGCCAGGATGCTGTTAGCGAGGGTCACGTGGGCGCTGGCACCACCGTTCGGTCTCGAAATCGCCATGCTGTACACGGCCCCGCCGTCGGCCGGGCCGGCGGCCCCCCCTCCGGTGCCGGTCGCCACCACGTTGCCGACGTCCGTGACGTTGGTGAGGGTTACACTGCCCTCGTAGTTGAAGATGCCGCCGCCGAGGCCGCCGCCGCCGCCCCCGCCGAGCGAGTCGCCGCCGATGGCCGCGTTCCCGGTGATCGTCGAGTCGGTGATCGTGACCGTGGCGCCCTGGCTGAAGATGGCCCCGCCCATGCCGGCCCCGCCGCCGCCCCCTCCGCCGAGCGTCCTGCCGCCGGCCCCGGCCCCGTACCCCGCGGCCCCGGCCTGGGGGGCGGCGACGCCCCCGCCGCCCCCGCCGCCGAAGCCGCCGTTGCCCCCGGCGCCGAAATCTTTGTTGCTGCTGCCCCCGCCTCCGCCTCCGCCGTAGCCGCCGCCGCCGCCGCCGCCGCCGTCCCCGGGCTGTCCGGGCGTTTGGACGAACCAGCCGCTCGCCCCGCCGCCGCCGAACCCGGGGGCGTAGCCGCCGATGTGTCCGCCATGCGGGTTTCCTCCGCCGGCGGACATGGTCGGGTCCGTGATGGCTTCCCCCGGCCCGTCGAGACCCCCGCCGCCGCGAAGCCCCGAGACGGCAAACCCGCCGACGGCCTTGTTGCCGGTCAGCGTGCAGTCGATCAGGTTCACCGGGGAGCCGAAGTCGCCCCGCTTGTCGTAGATCGCCCCGCCCAGGCCCGCCGCCCCGCCGCCGCCGCCGCTCACCCCACCGCCGCCGCCGGGGCCGCCCTGGGCGAGGCCGTTGCTCAGGGTCAGGTGTTCGAGCGTCAGGCCCGCCGAGAAACCAGTCTCGGTCACGTAGAACAGTCGCATACTCGGGGCGCCCGGCCCGCGGGTGATCGTCTGCCCGGAGCCGTGGATGAAACTCACCGTGCCAACGAGCAGCGCGGACGGACCGACCTCCTCGTTCCCGACCGTCGTGAGGTTGATCGTCTGCCCGGCCATGGCCGGGGCGAAGACGATGTCGTTCGTTCCGAAGTTGTCAAACCCGTCCCCGTTCGCCTGGTGGATCGCGTCCCGGAGCGACCCGGCCCCGGCGTCGTCCGCGTTCGTCACGGTGAAGGTGACCGGGGTCGTCCGATCCTCGAGCCGTTCCAGTCGGAAGGTGGTGCCGCGGCGGGCCAGGTTCTGCCTGTACCGTTTCATCGTCGCACTCCGGGGGGTGATCGGGGTCGGTCGAATCGGGCGAACGGCCCACAACTCGGCGCGGGGCCGGCGGCTCACGCTACACTGAGTGGAGCGGGTTCCCGCAGGCGAGCGGCTTCGATGGTGCCGATGCGGTCGGGAGTGAAAGTGCGCCCGCCGGGGGATCCTGTCACGGCCGGCCGATTTTTCGTCGGCCGGCCACCGGAGCCGTCGTGCCCGACACGCCCCGCAGCCTGTTGCACCGCCTGGCCGGCACCCCGGCCGAGGTCGATTGGCGGCACCTCGTCGCCCTGTACCAGCCGCTCATCGCCCACTGGCTCGGCCGGGCCGGGGTGCCGGACGCCGACGCCGCCGACCTGGGCCAAGAGGTGCTGACCGTCCTGGTCACGGAGATGCCCAAGTTCCGGCACGCCGGCACGACCGGCGCCTTCCGAAAGTGGCTACGAACGGTCGTGGTGAACCGCACCCGTGGCTACTGGCGGGCGAAGCAGAGCCGGCCGGAAACCGCCGCCGGGTCGGCCATCCTCGATGCCCTGGAAGACCCGGCCAGCGGCCTGAGCGGGGAGTGGGACCGGGAGCACGACGCCCACGTCGCCCGCCGGCTGCTGGCCCACCTGGAATGCGAGTTCGCGCCGGCCACCTGGGCGGCCTTCCGCCGGCAGGTGGTGGACGGGGCCAGGGCGGCGGCGGTGGCGGCCGAGCTGGGCCTGAGTGTGAACGCCGTCCTCATCGCCAAGTCGCGGGTGCTGCGGCGGCTCCGCGAGGAGGCCGACGGCCTGGTCGATGAGTTGTGACAGGATCGGTCCACTGGCGCACTTTCAAGGTGTGCCGTCCCCGGAGGCGACCGTGACGGACCCGACGCACCCCACCCACGAGCAGCTCGCCGCGTTCGGGCTGGGGCGGCTGTCGGCCGACGAGTCCCGCGGGATCGAGAGCCACCTTGGCGGGTGCAAGGCGTGCCAGGCGGAGGTCGACACGGCCCCCGACGACGCCTGCGTCCGGCTGGTGAAACGGTCGGTGCCCGGGGCGGCGGCGCCGGGCGGCCGGGCGGGAACCCGTTCGGAGTACCACGATCTGCGGCACTTCGCCCGGGGCGGGTTGGGCGAGGTGTCGCTGGGCCGGGACGCCGCCCTCGGCCGCGAGGTGGCCGTCAAGCGGCTGCTGCCGGGCGGGGCGGACGACCCGGCCCGCCGCCGGCGGTTCCTCCGCGAGGCGGTGATCACCGGCCGGCTCGAACACCCGGGCATCGCCCCGGTGTACGGGGTCGGCGAGGACGACGCCGGCTGCCCGTGCTACGCCATGCGGTTCGTGCCGGGGGAGACGCTCCGGGACGCCATCCGCCTGCTGCACGCGGCCCCGGCGTCGGCAGCGGCGTTCCGCCCGCTGCTCGGCCGGTTCGTGTCCCTGTGCAACACCGTCGCCTACGCCCACTCCCGTGGGGTGGTCCACCGCGACATCAAGCCGGCCAACGTCGCCGTCGGGTCGTTCGGGGAGACGGTCCTGCTGGACTGGGGCTTGGCCCTGACCGCCGACGACCCGGCCGGGGACGAGGGCCGCCCGGTCCCCGGGGCGACCTCCCCGTACACCCGGCACGAGACGGCCACCGGCACGGTGCTCGGCACACCGGGGTACATGGCGCCGGAGCAGGCGGCGGGTCAGCGGGTCGGCCCGCCGGCCGACGTGTACAGCCTCGGGGCGACGCTGTGGACCCTGCTCACCGGCCGCCCGCCGACCGAGTCGGGGCCGGCCGGCGAGGCGTTCCGGGCCTTGTTGGCCGTGGCGCGGAAGGCGATGGCCGCGGCGGCGGCGGACCGGTATCCGTCGGCCGCCGCGCTGGCGGCCGACGTGGACCACTGGCTGGCCGACGAGCCGCTGGTGGGGGTGCGCGACCCGTGGCCCGTCCGCGCCGGCCGCTGGACTCGCCGCCGCCGGCTACTGGTGACGGGGACTTTGGCCGCGCTGGTCGTCGCGGCGGTCGGCGGTGCCGCCGCGGCAGTGGTGTTCTCGGCCAAGAACGTCGAGTTGCGGCAGGCCGTCGGGCGGGCCGAAGCGAACGAGCGGACGGCCACCGCGAACGCCGACAAAGCCCGGGCCGCTTCGGAGCTGGCCGCGACCCGGGAGGCGGAGGCCCAGGCGAACTTCGCCACCGCCTGCGACGCTGTCGATAAGTACACCGTCGGCGTGACCGAGAGCCCGCGGCTGAAAGGGCAAGACCTTCACGCCCTCCGCAAGGATTTACTCGCCGCCGCCCAGGGGTTTTACGCCCGGCTCGCTGCCGGCCGCGAGGACAGTCCGCAACTCCGCACGCAGATTGTCAACGCCCACCTGCGGCTCGCCGACATCGCCCGCGAAACGGGCGACCCGGCCACGACGGAGCGGGAATGCCGGGCGGTCTTGGCGTTGCTGGCCCAGGCGGCCGGTGTACGAACGGGCAAGGAGGTGGCGGATGAAAGCAAAGCCTGGCTCCAGCTCAGCAATGTGTTGGAATCGCGGGGCAAAACGACGGACGCCCTCGCCGCCGCCCGCGCCGCCGCGGACCGCCGCCATCAAGCCTATGCCCTCGATCCGGCGTTGAAACCGGACATCCTGGGCAGACTCAGCGCCGACCTCCGGCTCGCCCGGCTGCTCGGCGACGCGCCGGGCGGGCGGACGGAGGCCCTCGAGATCTTCGTCCGGACGACCGCCAACCTCCGGGCCCTGAGGGCCGACAAGCCGGCCGACCCGGGCGTCTTCGAACTGCTCCTCCGGGCACTCAACGACTACGCCTACACGCAGGCCCGCGCCGCCGCCTACGAGCCGGCCGCCGGAGCCTGGCGGGAGGTCAGAACCCTGTGTCAGGCGCAGCCGGCCCCGACGAAGAAAGTTCAGACGCATCTTGCCAGCGCCTGTCAAAATCTGGGCATGATCGAAATGCAAGCCGGCCGTTTGGAACAGGCCGAGTCGCCGGTTCGGGACGCCATCGCCATCTACGACCGCCTGCACCAGGCCCAGCCGGACGTGACCAGCTACCGCCACTCCGTCGCCGCGACGACCCGTCTGCTCGGACAGATTCATCGCATGCGCCGCCAGTACGACGAGGCAGAGCGGGTGCTGAAGCCGTTGCTGGACGAGCAGTTGAAGGTGGCTGCCGCGGCGCCGTCGGACACCCTCGAGCGGCACACCCTGATCCGCTGCCGGCTGGAGCTCGCCGTGGTGGCCCTCAACCAGGGCCAAATGCCACACACCTTGTCCCAACTGACCGAAGTGGAGAAGTTGTTGCGGCCGATTCGCGCCGACGGCCTGATGTACAACGACACGGTCGAAGCGTGGCTCGCGGTCGCCCGGACCTCCGAGGTGCCGCAACAGAAGGCGGCGGCGTTCGACGCCGCCCTGGCCCTGCTCGTCGTCGAGTCGAAACTGGTGCCGAAGCCGACCGTCCTCGCCGAGCTCGACGGGCTGGCCAAGGCCGGTGCCTTCGCCGACCCGGCCCGCGCCGCCCGCCTGGACGACGCCGCGTTCCGGCCGCTCCTCGGACCGGCCGAGGTCGAACGCCTGCTTGATCCCAAAACGGTAACTGTTCGCTGAAGAACTCGCGTCGCCCGAATACAGAAAGGGGGAAAAGTTCCGGCGTGAACAAGCTCTTTTTTATCAACTGTAGTTAGATTGAGAGTATATAACCGCCCGGAATGGAGTAGTTTGTGCGGCTAGCCCCTGACACCGCCACGTGCATGTGGTGCACGGGGATCGACCCGTTCACCAAGCGGCCGGTGAGCG
>JAYVUZ010000113.1:0-19934 GCA_043787415.1 Fimbriiglobus sp.
AACTCGAGCCCGTACTCGCGCGCCGTCGTCGCCAGCGCCTTGATGTCCTTGGGGAAGCACGAGCCGCCGTAGCCCACCCCAGGGAAGAGGAACGGGTAGCCGATGCGCTTGTCGCTCCCCAGCCCCTTGCGCACCTGGTCCACGTCCGCGCCGACGCGCTCACACAGCGCCGAGATGTCATTCATGAAGCTGATGCGCACCGCCAGCATGGCGTTGGCGGCGTACTTGGTCATCTCGGCCGATTCCGGCGTCATGACCAGGAACGGCCGCTCGGTCCGCAGGAACGGGGCGTACAGCTCCCGCAGCACCTCCGCCGCAGCGGGGTGGCGGACGCCGACCACCACCCGGTCCGGCTTCATGAAGTCCTCGATGGCCGCCCCCTCCTTGAGGAACTCGGGGTTGCTGGCCACGTCCACGTGCGGACACCCGACCTCGGCCAAAATCTCGGCCACCCGGGCGTTGGTGCCGACCGGCACCGTCGACTTGGTGACGACCACCCGGCTGCCCGGCGGCCCCTTCGGCTCGTCTTTCAAGGCCAGCCCGATGGCCTTCGCCACCGCCCACACGGCCGACAGGTCGGCGTCCCCCTCGTCCGACTGCGGGGTGCCGACGGCGATGAAGACGAGCCGGGCCGACTTCACCGCCGTCGCCAGGTCGGTGGTGAACTTGAGCCGCCCCTCCCGCTTGTTCCGCTGCACCAGTTCGAGCAGGCCGGGTTCGTAGATGGGCAGCCGGTCCTCCTCGACCAGCATCAGCACCTTCCGCTCGTCCTTGTCGATGCCGACCACCTCGTTGCCGCTCTCGGCCAGACAAGTGGACGTGACCAGCCCGACGTACCCGGTGCCGACGACGGCGACATTCACAAAGCATACCCCACGGATCGGAAGCAGTAACAGAGAGCTGAGTTACGAGGCGGCCCGCCAGAAGTCGAGGACGTCGGCCAGGGTGCGGTCGAACGGCGTCGTCGGCCGCCAGCCAGTGGCCGCGTGCAGCTTGGACACGTCCACGGTCAGCGGCGGCCCCAGGGCCGTCGGGCGTGGCCAGGCCACCGGAACCTTCGCCTGGGCGACCAGCCGGCCGAGCACCTCGCCCATCCCCCGGCTCTCGCCAGAGGCGACGTTGTACACCTGCCCGGCTTGCCCCCGCTCCAGCAGCAGGGCGAGGGCCACGACCACGTCCCGCACGTCGGACAGGTCTTTCCGGTCGGCCAGGCTACCCCGGGGCGTGAGGGTCAGCGGCCCCCCCCGCCGCTCGGCGGCGGCGATCTGGCTGGCCCAGTCCGGGACGGCGTAGCCGGTCTCCTGCCCCGGGCCGATGGCGTTGAACAGCCGTGCCAGCACGACTGGCAGGCCGAACCGCCGGCCGGCGTCGCCGCTCACCGCGTCGGCCGCCGCCTTGCTCTCGGCGTACGGGCCGTTCGGCACCACCGGCGTCTGTTCGGTGACGACCGCGGTGGCGGCGTAGACGTGGCCGGTGCCGGCGAACAGCACCCGGACCGGCGTGCCCGCCAGGGCCGCGTACAGGTTTTCGGTGGCCGTCAGGTTGTCCGCCCGGGCCAGGTCGGGGCGGTCCTTCGCCCGGTTCGGGTTGGCCAGCCCGGCCAGGTGAAACACCTGGTCCGGGCCGACCTCCTGAATGATCGCGCCCAGCGACGAGGGGTCGAGCAGGTCGGCCCGCCGCCACTCGATACCGCCGGCGTCGGCCGGCGGCTCGCGGCGGGTCAGCCCGATCACCCGCAACCCGGGTCGGCACCGGAGGTGGCCACACAGGTGGCGGCCGATGAACCCGGCGGCGCCGGTGACGAGGACGGTTGGCACGGGTCAGATGCCCCGGGCTTTGGTGTCTCCGACCCCGGTGCCCGCCTTCAGCCGCGCCAAGTCCGACTGGACCATCATCTCGACCAGCTTCTCGAAGCTCATCTCCGGCTTCCAGCCGAGGTGTTTGGTCGCCTTGGCCGGGCTGCCGATGAGCAGGTCCACCTCGGCCGGGCGGACCAGCGACTGGTCGATCTTGACGTGCTTCTGCCAGTCCAGGCCGACCGCCCCGAAGGCCAGCTCGACCAGCCGCTGGACGGTGTGCGTCTCGCCCGTAGCGATCACGTAGTCATCCGGCTTGTCCTGCTGGAGCATCAGCCACATGGCCCGGACGTAGTCGCCGGCGAACCCCCAGTCCCGCTTGGAGTCGAGGTTGCCCAGGCGGATCTCCTTGGCCAGGCCGAGCTTGATGCGGGCCACCCCGTCCGTCACCTTGCGGGTGACGAACTCGCGGCCCCGCCGCGGCGACTCGTGGTTGAACAGGATGCCGCTCACCGCGTACATCCCGAAGCTCTCCCGGTAGTTAATGGTGATCCAGTGGCCGTACAACTTGGCCACGCCGTAGGGCGACCGCGGGTAGAACGGCGTGTCCTCCGTCTGCGGCACCGCCTGCACCTTGCCGTACATCTCGCTGGACGACGCCTGGTAGAAGCGGATCTTGTCCTTGCCCAGCAGCTTGATCGCCTCCAGCACCCGGGTGACGCCGATGGCCGTGAACTCGCCGGTCAGCACCGGCTGCTTCCACGAGGTCGGCACGAAGCTCTGGGCGGCCAGGTTGTACACCTCGGACGGGTCACTGGCCTTCAGGGCGTCGATGATAGACAGTTGGTCGAGTAGGTCGGCCTGGTGCAGGTGAATTCGGTCGGACAGGTGTTCGATCCGCTCGAAGTTCTCGGTGCTCGCCCGGCGGACGATGCCGTGGACCTCGTACCCCTTTTCCAGCAGCAGTTCCGCGAGGTAGCTGCCGTCCTGGCCGGTGATTCCGGTGATGAGCGCGCGCTTCATGAAACCCCTGCCCGTGGCGATACTGACAGCCGGCCGGCGGCCGGATGCAGTTATATCGGCCGGCGGGGTTGGGGGAAATGCGTTCTTTTTGCCGGGGGCAGCTCACCGCTTCGGCAACAGGCTCAGGTAGAAGCCGACCAGCCCGCGGTGGGCGGCCGCGTAGGCGTCGTCGTCGCCGGGACCGGCCGGGGCGAAGCTCAGCTTCAGCCGGTCCATGTGGGTCAACAGCTCGGCGGCGGTGGCCCCGTTCGCCCACTTAGTTGGGTAGAAGCCGGTCAGCCCGCCGTCCCGGGCGGCGTCGGCTAGCGCACCCAGAGCAGACAGATGGCGGCTGGCGGCCAGGGCGTCGGCTATGCCGAGGCCCCGCAATTGCTCGGCGTGAGCCGTCCGGAAGGCAGCGACGGCCAGCCGCACCCGCTCGCCAGCGGCCGGGTCCGCCTTCTTGCCGGCGGCAGCGGCCTCCAACAGTTCGGCAACCGGCTTCTCGACTTCGGCCCGCAGCGTGTCGAACACCGGCCCGGCCGGCGTCTCCGCCTTGCCCGTCCGCACCCAGCCGATGACATCGCCGGCGGCCGGGCCGTCGAACTGCAAGTGCCCGAGCACCTCGGCCGGGAACACCGGCGGCTCGCCCTTCCTCTTGTCCATCAGCGGGCGGATGACGGCGTGCAGGGCGTTCAGGGTGACGCCCGCCATCACCGCCGCGTCCGGCGGGTCGAGTAGGGCCGGGTCGAGGTTGGCGGCTGCCGGCACCGGGCCGACACCCGGCCGGCCGAACTCCAGTTGGGCCTGGTCGGCGATCAGCCGGTTGGCGTCGCCGCCCCGTTGGCCGGCCGCGTTATTCAACCCGCCGGCCAGTAGCCGCTGCTGTTCTTGAACAACCGGGTTGACCCCAGGCGCGTATGCCCCGAACCCTCCGGACAGGTACGCCGCCTGGGCATACGGGTTGACCGCAACGCCGCCATACCCGAACGGCGGCGTCGCCCCGTAGTAGTTGAACCGCAGGTCCACGGCCCCAAAGTAGCCGAGCAGTGGGTTGTTGTACGAGTACGAGAACTGGCGGGTCTGGAAGTAATTGTACGAGAAGCCGCCGTAGTTGAATCCGACGCCGTTGCCGTACCCGGCCGGGGCGTACCCGAAGTTGTAATTCTGGGGCCGGTTGAAGGGCATGAACTGGGCCGGGGCAGCGGCGGCCAGGACACCAGCGGCGGCGGCAACGAGCAGGAAGCGGGTCACGGGAGGGTCCACCGGGGAGGGTGTCAGGGTTTTCCGGCCGCTTCCTTGGCCCGCGCCGGCGGGAGCATCCCCGCTGGGATCAACTTCCGCCACTCTTTATACGCCGCGGTCTGCTCGTCCTTACCGGCGTTCGGCCGGAACGGGATCGCCTTACCGGCCGGGACCATACGAACCAGATGCCACTGGGCCAGGTTCCGCACGGCCGGCTTGTCGTGCTGGAGGTACTCCACCAGGATGTCGTACGTTTCGGCCCGGTTCCGCTCGACCGGGCTGAAACCGGCCAGCAGGTCGATGACGGTGGCGGCCGACACCGGGTCGTACTTTCGTGTGTCGGTCAGGAACTGGAACAGCCGGCGGTCCTGCCCCGGCCCGCGGCCGAGCCAGTGGCGGAACACGATCACCCCGAAGTCCCACACCGCCGGGTCGGCCGACTCGACCAGCATCCGCGACATCCGCGGCAGGTCGTCGGCGGCGGCGGCGGCCACCAGCCCGACCCGCCACTCGGCCGGCTGGTTGGACGACAGCAGAACGTCGGTGGCGGTGTCGGCGTTGGCCACCCGCAGCCCGCGGAACCGCTCCGCCGCTGCCCGGACCGCCTTCGCCTCCGTCGTCTGGTCGGCGTTCGGGTTGGCCCACGCCGGCAGCCGGTCCAGCCGAAGCGCCTGCCGGTCCGGGCCGTTGGTACTCGTCCAGTTCAGTTGGGCCGGCCCCGGCGGGGCGGACACGGCGACCGTGGTCCGGCCGTCGCTCACGCTGCCGGTGCCGCTCAGCCCGACCACCACCGCCGACAGCACCGGCTCGACCGGCGGGGCGTCCGGGGCGAACCGCGTGCCCGCCGGCCGGCGGCCGGCCAGTTCGACCGCCACCCGGCTGCCCGGCCGGTCGAGCGTCAGCGTCCAGGTGAACTGGTGCAGCCGGACGACGACCGTCGCCGACCCCTCCTTTTTGGCGTTCAACAGGTCGAGCCGGCCGCGGTCCAGGGTGACGACGGCGTCCGCGTCGGCGGCCGTGCCCAGCACGAAGGCGGTTTCCAGCACCGGCACCGGCGACTGGCCCGTGGGGTCGGCCCGGCACGTCAGCACCACCGCCGCGTTGAGTGTCTTGACGCTCGTCCCCGGCAGCAGGGTGAGCAGTTCGCCGGCCGGCACCTCGGGGCGTGCCCCCAGCACCCGTACTGGCCCGCCGGGCGGCTGGGCGGTGATCGCCCCGGCCGGGGCCTCCGACCGGGCCACCGGGTCAGCGGCGACGCACACGGCCACGACGAGCGACAGCATCAAGAAATCTCCGGGGCGACCCGCACCACGATCTTACCCGAAAGCGTGCCCGCCTTGCCGAGCGTGTTGTCTTCTTGCAGCCGGTGGGCGGCGGCGGCCTGCTCCAGCGAGAAGGTGGCGCCGATCTCCGGCACCACCTGCCTCGTCGCCAGCCAGACGCCCAGGTTGTTGGCCGCGTCCGCCTGCACGGCCGGCGGGGCGTTGAACATGGCGAACCCGTAGGCCGATAGTCCCTTGGTGTAGAACGCGCCGTTGGGGAACTCCGGCCGGGCGTTTCGGCCGGCCATCAGCACCACCCGGCCGTTCGGGGCGGTCAGCTCGACGGTGCGATCAAGGTCGGTCGGCGGCTGGGTCTCGAACCACACGTCCACGCCGCGGCCGCCCGGGGTGAAAGCCCTGACCACGGCCGCCAGGTCGTCGGTCTTGTAGTTGACGGCCGTCGCCCCCAGCGCCCGCAGCCGCTCGCACTTCTCCGGGCTGCCGGCGGTGGCGATCACCTCGGCCCCGGCGGCCCGCGCCTGCTGCACCACCATCGCCCCGACGCCGCCGGTGCCGCCGTTGACGAACACCACTTCGCCGGGCTGGAGCTTGGCCTTCCAGAACAGCCCGAGGTACGCCGTGATGCCGACCAGGGCCGCCGCCGCCGCCTGCTCCGGGGCCACCCCGCCGGGCAGTGGGTAGGCGAAGTGTTCATCGACCACGCACAGCTCGGCGAGCGTGCCCTGGCGGCCGAGCAGCCCCTGGTTCGACCCCCACACCGCGTCCCCGACCTTCACCCGCACCCCGCCCCCGACGGAGTCCACCACCCCGGCGAAGTCGGCGCCGGGGATGTACGGCAGCGGCAGGACCACTTTCACCAGCCCGCCGCGGTGGTATACGTCGATCGGGTTGACGCTGCTGGCCCGGACCCGCACCCGCACCTGGCCGGGGCCGGGGGTGGGGTCCGGCAGGTCGCCCACCCGGATCGTCTCCGGCGGGCCGGGCTGTTCGACGTGGGCGGCTCGCATGTGATTATTCTAGCCGGCGAAGGGTGAACTAGCCTTCGGTGCAGAACTTCTGATCAGCCTCCGAACAGCTGTCGGCCGGCGTCCAACGAGGCGGCAATCTGGGCGGCGTTAGCCTTTGACTGGCCCCGAGCGTTGATTGCCGACACCTGTCGCTTGACCCCGGTCAGCGCCTCGACCAAGGTGGTCTGCATCTCGGCTATGGCCGCACAAACCTGCTCAGCGTGCAACGAATGACTAGAAGGGTTGTCGCAGACGCCGACTACATAGCCACATTTCACACAATGAACCATGCAAACATAGTGAATATTGTCACGAAATGATTGAACCAGTTTGCTCTTGGCCGACTCAAACTCGTTGTTGAGTTGTTGAAGGTATTTTTTCTGGGACTCCGGGAACTGGGCCGCCGCACTGTGGGCTTTAGCAGCGGTCACCTGTTGCTCGTGGCGTTCCTTCAGCTTCTGGAACTGCCCATTAAGCTCCGCCCAGTTGGCGACTGGACCACCTATCTCAGTGAAGCTGAATTGGTTGCCACTGCACCCAGGACACTTCGGCTTGACTGGTTGCACTCTCAGACTCCACGCGACATTGCGGCACATACACCTTGGCGGGTCTGCCTTCTGCCGCCTAACAACTAATCTCAGTGACCCGCTGCTTTGGGCGGGTCCACTACATCGTCTAGCTCGGTATAATTTTACTGCAATAGAGATGCGATGAACAGCACGATATACAAGGCCGAGAAGACCAAGGGAGTTCCAATGAGCACGTAGAACGACCCCAGGAACGGGAACTGGAACTCCTGTCGGGTATCGATCGCTCGCCAACAAACTCTGCACCCGTCGGCCGCTGCCCCGTCGATTCTGGCCCCCTCCTCCAGAAAGAAGGTCACATACTTGCGCCCACGGTAGCCCAAGCCTGACCAGGCAACACCGCTTACCCCACCGACGACAGCGATCAAGGCCAGGACGATGGAGGCACACTTTGGACGGCTACTCTGGCTGTAAATCGTGGACCAAGCGAGAATGAGGATCGTGCTGAACATCAGGAAGTTGTAGAAGCGGTTCCACGAGTTTGCCTCGGCCTGTTGGGCGAAACTCACCAGCGCTGGGTAAGCGTCCCTGCGCGTCGGAACCCAATTGTCCAGAGCCGCCGCGGCAGACGCGATGGTTGCGGGCGGTTCTGGTTGAACGACATCTTGAGCCATCCCCGTCTCCTGCCGCCGCACTACGGATTAGCTCGCGCCGCCGGCGCAAGTTATCCCGGGAACTCGCGGCAGCTCGCACCACTGTGTGAACAGACTAACCGCCCAACCGCACCGCCGCAAACGGTTTCCGCCGGCCGGCGAGTCCGTTTGCCCTGACCCGGCGCGAGCCAACTTGAACCTCGCGCCGGCGGCCGTAAACGTCTTGTCCACAACCTGACGTGGGTTCAGCCGCCGCACATTTTCAACGTCACCCGCCTGCCTTGCGCCCGAATCTCACTTCTCTCGCCGGCCGTGAGCCGCTTCAGGTTCTTCACCTGGAGGGCCGTCCGCGGGTTCGGGGCCAGCAGGGCCTCGTGGCGGTCGAGGAAGTCCCAGTACAGGGTCGTCACCGGGCAGGCGTCGTCGCCCACGGACTTGCCCGGGTCGTATCGGCAGCCCTTGCAGTAGTTGCTCATGCGGTCGATGTACTTGCCGCTCGCCGCGTACGGCTTGGACGCCATCACCCCGCCGTCGGCGTACTGGCTCATACCCAGCACGTTCGGCAGCTCCGCCCACTCGACGGCGTCCACATAAACGGCCAGGAACCACTCGTGCACCCGCTTCGGGTCCACCCCGAGCAGCAGGGCGAACAAACCCAGCACCATCAGCCGCTGGATGTGGTGGGCGTACCCGTACTCCAGCGTCTGGGTCACCGCCTGCCGCAGGCAGTTCATGTCCGTGTCGCCGGTCCAGTACGCGGCCGGCAGCGGGCGGGTGGCGTTCAGCCCGTTGCGGTCGAGGTAGCCGGGCATGAGCCGCCAGTAGACGCCACGGACGTACTCCCGCCAGCCGAGGATTTGGCGGACGAACCCCTCCACCCCGGCGAGCGGGGCCAGGCCGTCACGGTACGACTGTTCGGCGGCGGCCAGCACCCGCCGCGGGTCGAGCAGCTTCAGGTTCATGGCCTGGCCGAGCCGGGCGTGGTACAGGTACGGCCGGCCGGTCCACATGGCGTCCTGGTAGTCGCCGAACTGCGGCAGCCGGTGGGCGACGAAGTCGGCCAACGCCCGGTCGGCGTCGGCCGGCGTCACCGGCCAGTCGAAGTGTTTCAGGCTGCCGGGGTGGCCGGGGAAGTGCCGCTCCACGGCGTCGAAGGCCGACCGGGTGACGGCGTCCGGCGGGAAGCTGATTGGCTCCGGCGTGAGGCCGGGGCCGCCTTTGAGGAAGTGGCCGCGGTTCTCCTTGTCGAAGTTCCAGGCCCCGCCGACCGGCTGGAGGCCGTCCATCAGGATGCCCGTCCGCTTCCGCATGTCGCGGTAGAAGAACTCCATGCGGAGCTGCTTGCGGCCGTCGCTGGCGTGGGCCTGGAACTCCTCGACGGTGCCGAGGAAGTGCCGGTCGGTGCGGACCGCCAGCGGCACCCCGGCGGCGTCGGCCACGCCCTGCACGTCCTGCCAGACGCGGTACTCGCCCGGCTCGATCGCCACCAGCCCCGTCGGCCGCAGGGTGCGGACGGCGTTGGCCAGCTCGGCGGCCAGGGTGCCGCGGTTGCCGGGCGTGTCGAGGTCGGTGTAGTGGACGGTGAACCCGCGATCCCGCAGGGCGTCGCGGTGGTGCCGCATGGCCGCCAGGAACACCGCCAGCCGCGGCTTGGTGCTCCAGACGTGGGTGCCCTCGCCCTTGACCTCGGCCATCCAGACGGCGTCCGTCCGCGGGTCGAACCCGTCGAGGGCGGCGGACGCCGGGTCGAGCTGGTCGCCGAGGACGACGACGAGGTGGCGGAGGCGAGTTTTGGCCATGTCACCCTGAACCGCTCGCCTCGCCGGCGTGCAACTCAGCCGCCCTTCTTCTTCCGCTTCGGCTCGGGCGGCAGCCGGGCGAACAGGTCGGCGAGCGGGACGGCGAATCCGGCCAGCACGTCGGCCCCGTCCAGGGTGTCGGCGGCCGTCAGGTCGGCCCACTGTTGCGGAGCCGTGTAGGCGCGAGCGGTGCGGGCAGCCGGGTCGATCACCCACACGAGTTTCGCTCCACAGGCGAAGTACTCACCCAGTTTGATGCCGATCTCGGCCGGCGTGTTGCTGTCGCTCAGCACCTCCACCGCCAGGTCGGCGACGAAGTCCGGGATCGGCTCGGCCGGCAGGTGCCCACCGGGCAGTCGGTCCCAGCGGGTGAACGACACGTCCGGCATCCGCACCTGCCGGCCGAGCAGGCGGACCGTGCCGTCCGCCCCGGCGATGTTGCCGAGGTCGCCGGCGTCGTCACTCCAGCGGCCCAGCCGCCTGACCAGCACCGACCCGATGGACGACTCGCTGTAGCCCATCGGCTTCTCCACCAGGGTGCCGTCCACCAGCTCGAACAGCCGCTTCGGGTGGCCGGCCAAGAACCTCAGCAGGTCCGCCTCGGTCGCCACCCCCGGCCGGGGGTTGCGGCAGATGCGGCTGAGTGGCACCCCGCCCAGTTCACGGACCAGGTCGGCGAGCGTCCCCGGCTCGTCAGCCGCCGTCAGCTCGTCCGTCACCGCACCCGGCTCGTCCAGCAGCGTCGGCATGGTCTCCCTCCTCTCCGCGAGTGTACCCGGCTCAGATGACGGGTGCCAGCTCGGCCGGCGCCGGCTCGGTGTAATGCACCCGGCCGCCGCGGGTGGCCCGGGCGGCGATCCGGTTGATCACCTCCAGGTACGCCAGGGCCGACGCCTCGACGATGTCCGTGGACACGGCCCGGGCGCTCACCCGCTTGCCGTCGTGTTCCGCCTCGACGGTGGCCTCCCCCTGGGCGTCGGTGCCGACCGTCACCGCCCGCACCTTGTAGTCGAGCACCTTCGGCGACTGGCCGGTGATCCGCTCCAGCGCCTTGAACACGGCGTCCACCGGCCCGTCCCCCACGGCCGCGTCCTTGACGATGGTGCCGTCGTTCCGCCACAGGCAGACGGCGGCGCTGGGCAGGGTGCCGGTGCCGGCGTTGCAGGTGAACGCCTGGAGGGTCCACAGCCGGCTGGTGGTCTGGTGCAGCAGGCTCTCGGCCAGGGCCTCGATGTCGGCGTCGTACACCTCCTTCTTGCGGTCGGCCAGTTGCTTGAAGCGGTCGAACAGTTGGTTCACCTGGTCGTCCGACAGGTGGAACCCGAGGTCGGTGGCCCGCTGCCGCAGGGCGTGCCGGCCGCTGTGCTTGCCGAGCACCAGCTCGGTGGCCTGGATGCCCACGTCCTCCGGGCGGATGATCTCGTACGTGGTGCGGTCCTTGAGCATCCCGTCCTGGTGGATGCCGCTCTCGTGTGCGAAGGCGTTCTGGCCCACCACCGCCTTGTTGCGTTGCAGCGTCATGCCGGTGGTGCTCACTAGCCGGCGGCTGGTCGGCACCAGCAGGCGGGTGGTCACCCCGGTGTGCAGGTGGAACACGTCCTGGCGGGTGCGGAGGGCCATCACCACTTCTTCCAGCGAGGCGTTGCCGGCCCGCTCGCCGATGCCGTTGATGGTGCATTCCACCTGCCGGGCGCCGGCCCCGAGGCCGGCCAGGGCGTTGGCCACCGCCAGCCCGAGGTCGTCGTGGGTGTGGGTGCTGATGACGCACCCGTCGGCCCCCGGCACGTTCTCCCGCACGCCCCGCACGAGGGCGGCGAACTCGGCCGGGGTGGCGTACCCGACCGTGTCGGCCACGTTCAGGGTGGTGGCCCCCTCCCGCACCACCGCGGCCAGCATCTCGTACACGTAGGCCGGCTCGCTGCGGGTCGTGTCCATGGGCGTGAACTCCACGTCCGCGCACAGGCTGCGGGCCAGCGCCACCATCTCCCGCGCCCGTTGAAGGACCGACTTGCGGTCGCTCTTCAACTGGTGCTCGATGTGGATGTCCGACGACGAAATGAACACATGCAGGCGGGGCCGGGGGCAGTCCTTCAGGGCTTCCGCCGCCCGCTCGATGTCGAGCCGGTTGGCCCGCGCCAGCCCGCAGATGATCGGCCCCTGCACCTCCCGGGCGATGGCCCGGACGCTCTCGAAGTCGCCGGGGCTGGCGACGGGGAAGCCGGCCTCGATCACGTCCACCCCGAGGTCGCGGAGGGCGTGGGCCATCTCCAGCTTCTCGGGCAGGGTCATGCTGCACCCGGGGGACTGCTCGCCGTCCCGCAGGGTGGTGTCGAACACGAGGACGCGGGTCGGGTCGGTCGGCGGCATGACAGGCTCGGGCGGCGGTGGAACGAAAACGGCCCCGGGGGTCAGTCCCGGGGCCGCGTGCGGGTCGAGCGAAGGCGACTCGGCTACACGGACTCCCGGGGCTGCGGAAGCAGCGGCAGGAGGGACGGCGCGAGGCGAATCACTGGCATCGGCCAAAGTGTAACCGACGCCGCCGGCGGTTGCAAGGGCCGGCCGGTCAGCCGCGGAGCAGCTTGGCGAACAGCGGCGGGGCGTCCTTCCAGTCGCCGAACGCCGGCTCGACCCCCGGCCCGGTGCCGAACCGCACGGCCGTCAGCCCGTACTCTTTCGCCTTCGTCAGGTGGGCCGAGTCCTCGGTCACGAACAGGCACTCGGCCAGCGTCGCCCCGGTCTAGGACCGCTCGGCCGCCAGCTCGAACACCTTCCCGGCCGGCTTCCGCACCCCGGCCCGGGTGGACAGCGTCACCCGCTCGGCGAACGGCTGGAAGACCGTCTCCAGGCCGGCGTCCTTTAGCACCCGCGCATACTCGGCCTCCTTCGCCGCGATCGCCGCCTCGCCGCCCGGAGGGTCCGGCGGGAAGAAGTCGGACACCAGGCCCCGCACCACCGGCTTGCCGGCCGCCGTCTTGAGCTTGCCGATGGCTTCCAGCGCGGCCACCGCCCCGGGGAACGGCTGGCCGTCGTGGATGAGCGTTTCCCCGAGGTCGAACAGCAGGAGCTTGATCACGGCATGTCCCCCGTCGCTCGGGCGAGGAGACATCTAGAAGATGCGTTGCCGCCGGCCCGACCTGTCGCGCCCCCGCACCCCTATGTTGACCCCCCCCCACCGCCCCAGGACTTCCGCATGGGCCAGTCCCCCCACCGCGGCCGCGTGTTGGCCCTCGTCGCCGCCCTGCTCGGCTGGCTGTTCGACGGCATGGAGATGGGCCTGTTCCCGCTGGTCGCCCGGTCGGCCCTCGGCGAGCTGCTCGGCCCGACTGCGGGAGAGGCGGCGGTGGCCAACTGGTTCGCCACCGTGACGGCCGCCTTCCTCATCGGGGCGGCCACCGGCGGCGTGCTGTTCGGCTGGCTCGGCGACAAGCTCGGCCGGGTGCGGGCCATGACCCTGAGCGTGCTGCTGTACTCGCTGTCCAGCGGCCTCGGTGCCCTCGCCGACGCCCCGTGGCAACTGGCCGCCCTGCGGTTCGTCGGGGCACTGGGAATGGGCGGCGAGTGGGCGCTCGGCGTCGCCCTGGTCATGGAGGTGTGGCCGAACGCCAACCGGGCGGTGCTGGCCGGCCTCATCGGGGCGGCCGGCAACCTCGGCTACGTGCTGTGCGGGGCGGTGGCCCTGGGGCTGAACCACGCCGGCCAACGGGTCGCTGACACCCTGTTGTCACTCGGCGTCCCGCCCGGGGCCACGACGGCCCTGACCGCCGGCGGCTACTGGCGGCTGCTGCTGCTGCTCGGCACCCTGCCGGCCGTACTGACCCTCGGCATCCGCCTGTTCGTGCCCGAGTCGGACAAGTGGCAACGCAGTTCCCGGACGGCCGGCAACTGGGGCCGACTCGACCTGCTCGGCGTCCTCGGCGGGGCGGTCGCCGCCGGCGGGGTGGTGGCCCTGTGGGCGGTCCCGGACGTGCCCGTTCCGGTCCGCGTCGTCGGCACCGTCGTCGGCCTGGTGCTGGTGACGGCCGGCTACCTGCTGCCGGCCCGGCAGTACCTCCGCCGCTCCGGCCTGTCGGCGCCGGCCCGCCGCCACGTCCTCGGCCGGATGCTGCTGGCCGCCGGGCTGAGCGGGGTGCCGCTGCTGGGCACCTGGGTGGCGGTGATGTGGCAGTACCAGTGGGTGGGCAAGCTGCCCGGCGGCGACCACCCGGACGCCCGCCCGCTCACCCAAATTTGGAGCGCCTGCGGGGCGGCGGCCGGCTGCTTCCTCGCCGCGCTGCTGGCCGGGCGGTTCGGCCGCCGGCCGACCTACGCCGCCCTGTGCGTGGCCAGCGGGCTGACTGTCGTCGGCTTCTACCGTTGGAACACCGCCTACGGCGACGCCTTCCTGCTGTCCGCCGGGCTGATGGGCTTCGTGGCGGCGAGCTTCTACGGCTGGCTGCCGCTGTACCTGCCGGAGCTGTTCCCGACGGCGGTGCGGGCGACCGGCCAGGGGTTCGGGTTCAACTTCGGCCGCGTCCTGGCGGCCGTCGGCAACCTGCTCATGCCGGGGCTGCTGCTGAGCTTCGACAACGACTACGCCAAGGCGTGTGCGGTGGTGCCGCTGGTGTACGTGGCCGGGCTGGCGGTCATCTGGCTGGCCCCGGAGACGCGGGGCCAGCCGCTGCCGGAATAACACTGGAGCCGCCGGCCGCCGTCGGCTAGCGTGAACAACGGATCGAACTTCCGCCGGAGTGTGCCGTGCCGCTGAACGTCGAACCCGAGTTGGAGGACGACGGCCGCTGGCTGGCCGAGGTGCCGGCCGTTCCGGGGGCGCTGGCCTACGGCACGACCTAGGCCGAGGCGGTCGGCCGTGCCCAAGCCCTGGCCCTGCGGGCGCTGGCCGACCGGCTCGAACACGGCGAGCCGGCTCCGACGTGGTAAACTGATGGAGTGTGGCACACCGTTCGGAGGGCCGTCATGCTAATCGACCGCATCACCCACGACCCGGCCGTGATGGGCGGCAAGGCGTGCATCCGCGGGATGCGGGTGACGGCCGGCATGGTGGTCGGGCTGCTGGCCGCCGGCCACGCCCGCGAGTGAGTGTTGGCAGCCTACCCCTACCTGGAGCCGGAAGACATCGACGCTGCTTTGACCTACGCCGCCTGGCGGTTGCAGGAGCAAGAAGAGCCGCTGGCGGGGGCCGATCACACGGCGGAAGGAACGCCCAGGCGGAAGGTATTTGATGGCCAACAGTAGTGCGGTTAGCCTATTCTCGCTGAAGTCGGTGGCTTGCCGGCAAAACCTAATCGCGTCGTACGACAGATGCTATCGGTTGGTTTCGCGTCCGCTTACCGCTCACTACTCCGCAGGTTCGCATGGCTACAAGACCCTACCCAAACCAACCCGATACCAAGGGTCCAAGCGAAACCGGGCTACCCAACGCCCGTGCGGTTCCGCTTGCACGGGCCTTACCAGTGAACACCCGACGGCCGACGTCAGTACGATACATCCTTATCCCGACAGCGGTCGTGTTCGCCCTCTCGCCAGTGTTGCCCGCGACCGCGTGGTGGCTTGGAATCGCACTACTAGTAGTGTGCGTTGCGGCAGTTGTCCGAACGGCTTCTGTGAGGCTCGGATGGCTCGCTGAATCCACTCACGACAGTCCGGCTGGTCGGACACTCTTGGCGATGCAGGGTGGCTCCCGCCGCGCCCTCGGCCTTGCCGGTTGCGGACCGTGGCACACGGCCTCACACCTCGCTGCGTACGGGTTGGCCGGCGTGGCGTTAGTGACAGCCAGCACTGCATCTCAGCGATACCGCAATGAACGTGAACGGCAGGCGGTCGCCGCGGTAGACCGGGAGGCCGCGCAGCGTGCGAAGGTCGAGCGGGCTAACAAGAAGGTCGCCGAGATCTGCCAGAACGCGCGGGCGACGGCGGCGGCGAACGGTGGGGGAGAGTGGACGCAGCAGATGCTCGAACTCGCCGCCAGCACCCCCGACGCGACAGACTTCTCGCCGATCGCCGTGGCGCGGCCAGTGGTTGCAAGTTACCAATCGCAGCATCTGCTTGACCGGGCCGAGGAGATGTTGGACGCTGGAGACACCGACGCCGCCTCACGTTTCGTCCGTGAGGCGCTAAACATCCCCCACTTGGACGACTCCGGCCGTGCGAAGCAACTGGAGTCGCACATCCGCATGGCCACCGACCCCGACCGGGTCAGGGCCGTCCTCGTGGCGGTGCCGGATGACCAGTTCGACCGCCTGCGTGGGGGCGGGCCGCTTCCGCCGGACTTGACATCGGACTTCCGCGTGCTGGAGAGCCGCGCCCGTTCGCTGGCCGAGTCTAGCTATGCCGCTGCGAGCGAAGCTCGCAAGGTCCGCCGCGTTGCCGAGCGGAAACGATTAGAGGAGGAGCGGCTCGCATTAGAGGCAGAGCAGCATCGTCGGACGGATGCGGCGACCGCACGCGAGGCCGAGAAGAAGCGCCGCGAAATGGCGCTAGCCGAGGAGCAGGAGAGGAGGAACGCATCGCCCGCCAGTGGCGAGCCGGGTACTTCTACATACGTGCCTGGTACGGGTGCGACTCATGTCGGTCCACGCGGCGGCCAATACCATTACACCGCGACCGGCAAAAAGAGTTACGAGCGGCGGAAGAGGTAGGCCTGGTTGAATGGCGCTACAGCCCAGGCTACTCGACCGTTGTCGCGGACATGCGGCGGTTATGCCGAGCTAGGGCTGCAAAGATCAGCCACTGGACAGAATACTGAACAGATGTTACATCGGGCAGGCTGTCGTTCCCGCCCGGGGTCGCCGGATGGTTGCCGTCGCCGAACTCTTGCCGGACCTCGTCCGCGCCATCCGCGAACTGCTGGCCGACCCCGCCCCGGCGATCCGGGTGCGGGCGGTGGCCGAGGCGGTGCGGCTGTACGCCGTCCACGTCCGCCACGGGTTGCTCGCTAGCCCGCTGTCGGCGGAAACCGGCGACGACTGCTTCGGGCTGATCGCCGGCAGTCTGGACGCGCTGCGGTCAGAACGGCTGTTGGACCCCGAACCAGAACTGCACCGGGGTGGCGGCGTTGACCGTCTTGGCCACGTCGAACCGCAGCGTCGCCCGCTCGATGAAGCTGAAGATGCTCAGGTCCACCCGCACGCCGCCGCCGACGGCGTGGGCCACCCCGCCGACGCTCCGCCCGGCCGCATACACGTTGCCCACGTCGTAAAACCCGGCCACGCTCACCTTGTGGACGCCGAACGTGCTGTCCAGCAGGTTCAGCCGGGCGTCGTCCAGCACCGGCGTCCGCACCTCGGCGTTGGCCACCCACAGGCTCGCCCCCTGCCGCTCGCGGAGGTCGAAGCCGCGGAACAGGGTGCTGCCGCCCATGGCGAAGAACTGCCCGCGGTCCGGCCAGGCCGTCTGGCCGACGAACCGCCCGGCCAGGGTGAAACGGTGGGCGAACGTGCCCCACGCCTCCGGCAGCCGGCGGGCGGCGGCGACCTCGGCCCGCAGTTGGGCGGTGCCGGTGGTGTCGCCGAGCTTCGCCACCCCGCCGGCGGCGACGAGGTCCAGCCACGCCCCCCGCTCCGGGTCCCAGTACGGCGTGTACAGGTTCAGCCGGTAGTGCAGCCCGGTGAGCTGCGTCCAGCTCGGCCGCACCGCGCCCGGGGCCGACTCCCGGGCGACCGGCAGGAAGTTGTCGCTGTAGGTGGTGAACAGGTCGGCGTAGCTGAGCGGCGGCAGGTACAGCGACGAGCTGTAGTTGAACACGTACCGGCCGAACAGGTTGGCCCGCAGGGCGGTCTGCTGGCCGTCGCCGCCCCACGGCCCGGCGATGCGTTGCTCGACGTTGAACCCGACCTGGGTGTGGGTGCCCGGCCAGTGGTCCCACAGCCCGTCGGCCCCCACGACGAGGTCGCGGTAGTCTTGCCGGTAGGCGGCGTACACCCCGCCGACGAACCGCTGGGTGCGGAAGGCCCCGGCCCGCACCCCGAGCATCGTGCTGCGGGTGTACCACGGGTCTTGGTACAGGGCGCCGCTGAACCACGGGCCGACGGCGACGTTCCAGCGGTCGTAGTCGTTCGTCAGATCGGTCTCGTTCAGCATGGTGTACAGCGGCACCGCTCGGACGTTCACCGGCCGCTTCCAGGCGTTGTCTCCCGGGTCGGCGTCGAGCTGCACCCGGTCCGGATCGACGGCGATTTGCACCGGCTCGCCGGGCAGCGTCACCCGCACCCGGTAGCGGCCGCCGCCCAGGCTCTCCACCGTGGCGTCCGACCCGGGCACCGGGTGGGTGGGGACGCCGGGGCCGACCGGCACCCGCACCGGGAAGCCGTCGCCGGCCGCCATCTGGAAGCCGACCGGCGTCACGTCCTCGATCTGCCGGGTCTGCGCCACCACCACCTCGACGGGCACCCGCCCCTTCTCCCGCGGCCCACTCGCCCCGACGCGGACCGACTCGGTCTTCCAGTCGGTCAGGCCGTTGCCCGTCACCCACTCGTCGAACAACTGGTCCCACTGCGGGGCGGTGGCCGGGCCGGCGAAGGCGGTCAGCTCCCGCTTGAGGTCGTCCTTCGAGATGACGCGGAACGAGTACTTGGCCACCAGCTCGCGGAAGAAGCCGGCCGACTCCGGGCCGAGCCGGCTTTCGATCATGCCGAACACCTTCGACCCGCGGTCGTAGGCGCCGGTGAACAGCCCGACCAGGTGGCCGAACACCGGCAGGTCGCCGGTCGCCGGCGGCACGTCGCCCCGGCGGACGGCGCCGGTGAAGCTGGCGAAGCGGTAGTTCTCCCGGCGGATGTTCGGCAGCCACTCCAGCCCGCCCGGCCACCGCAGCAGCGGGTTGTTGCGGCCGTACTTCTGGTCCATCAGTTTGTGGGTGAAGTGGGTGGCCGGCCCCTCGTCCATGAACGTCTCGGAGTACCCGTTGGTCCCGACCAAGTTGTACCACCACTGGTGGCAGGTCTCGTGACTGACGAGGTACTCCACATAGCCCCAGGCCAGTTTAGGCATGTCGAACACCCGGTCGTCGATCAAGATCATGCCGCCGCACTCGTTGCCGTTCCAGCCGAAGTAGCTCTGGGCGATGGTGAACTGGTCGTACGGGAACGGGCCGAACCAGTCGGCGTACACCGGCAGGGCTTCGGCGGCAACGCGGGCCATTTCCCGAGCGTAGTGCTCGTGCCGCGGCTCGGCCACGCACCTGACCCGCACCGTGCGGCCGTCCGGCTGGACCGAGTCGGCGGTGTACTCGCGGAACAGCCGGCTGCACACCAGGGCGAAGTCGCGGCCGACGAACGGCCGGCAGTCCACCCGCCGGCGGCCGTCGCCAAGATCGGTTTCGCCGCCCACCGCCGCCGAGCAGGCCAGCACCTCGTCCCGCGGCAGGGTGATCGCTGCCGTGTAGACCCCGGCCTCGTTCCAGAACGGCTGGTGCCATGGCACGAACGGTACGTCCCGCCAGCCGGTGGCGTCGTAGTAGGCGACCACCGGCAGGGCGTTGGTCAGGAAGGTGACGCCCTGCCATTGGCCCCACCGCCCCTGCTTCTGAGGCAAGTCAATGCGGCCGGTCAACTCGACTGTCACCGAGTCGCCCGCGCCGACCGGCCGCGGCAACTCGACCACCACGGACGTGGAGATTTGTTCGCGGTAGTGAAACGGGGCCGGCTGCCAGCTGCCGGCGTCCCTCACCCGCACGTCGGTGATGGTGCCGTGCCGGCCGACCGGGTCGAAGCCATCGCCCGGGTTGAGCCTCATCAGTTCGAGGGTCTTGGCCAGAAGCAGCCGGTCGCCAGACGGCACCTTGTACAGCGGGTAGAAGTTGAAGACGAACTGGCTGGTCGGCCGGTCGGTGGGGTTGGTCCAGATTACGGCCTGACGGAATTCGGCGACGCCACGGGCCGTGTCGAGCGAGAGCTGGAGGTCATACTTTGGCAAGTGTGCCGGAACCGGCACATCGCCGGCCGGGGCCGACGCGACACAAGCAAACAGGATCGAGGCCAGCACCACCCGCATTGCCAGCGGATATACCGGCTCTGGACCGATGAGACTAGTCGAGCCTCAGCGGCGGTTGCAAGGCAATTCGCGGCGGGTCGTGACGTTGTCCGGCAAAGTCGCCTCGTCAGCGAGCAAGATCGGCAGCCCGTTTTTGATCGGGAAAGTGGTCGAGCAATGATCACACCGCAGGGCGTCGCGATCGCGGTGTAATCCGGCCTCTCGCTTCGGGTCGAGCGGGCAACGCAAGAGGATGAGATCGTCGTCGGACATGAGTGGTCCGGAAATAAAGTAACCCCGCCGGGCAAGCCCGGCGGGGCATTCTTTGATGTTGGTAGCGAGCCTAACCAAAAGCTGGTGACATGTCGGCTCACGCTAGAGCGTGGCCTGACAGTTATCCTATAGAAAGGAGGTGATCCAACCGCAGGTTCCCCTACGGTTACCTTGTTACGACTTAGTCCCAATCAGAAGTCTCGCCTTCGGCACCGGTAAAGATGACTTCGGGCGCCCCTTCTTTTCGTGGCTTGACGGGCGGTGTGTACAAGGCTCAGGAACACATTCACCGCGGTGTTGCTGACCCGCGATTACTAGCGATTCCAACTTCACGCAGGCGAGTTGCAGCCTGCGATCTGAACTGGGGCGTGTTTTTTGGGATT